>NZ_QSOO01000015.1:0-124668 GCF_003436255.1 Bacteroides sp. D20
TTCATCCTGAGCCAGGATCAAACTCTTCATTGTAAAAGTATCTTGACTGCGCAAATTAAAAATTAAAGTGCGACAGCTTAATTATCTGTCCAGGACGCTCGAATTCAAAAAGTTTATCTTTACCTAATCTATATAGAATAAGTATTGACGGTTCTTTTGTTTTACCCAGGTACGACGCGCCTTAATCATTAGTTTCCAATTATTAATTTGCGAAGCACCTGCTCTTGTACTACTTGTATTGTTTATGTAAATCTGTTCAAAGATCGCTCGTTTCACGAAAGATCGCTCGTTTCACGATTGCTGTTCTTTTCAGAAAGCGGATGCAAAGGTAAGAACTTTAAAGCATATCTTCCAAATATTTTCGGAAGTTTTTTTTCATTTTTTTCTTTTTCCTGTATTTTCAAATCCTTTAAACAAGGATAAGAAAAGCAAAACAAGAAAAGTTCTTTTTCTTTGCGAGTCGGACTGCAAAGATAAGGAGAATTATTAATAAGTTCCAAATGTTTTTCGAAAAATATTTTTATCTCTTTTTATTTCTCTGTGTCACCTTCCACACTTCTGTTTCAGTATTTCAATCTTACCACTTTCCTTCTCTTGGAAAGCGGGTGCAAAGGTATAGGATTTAACAATACAAGCCAAACATATCTATCATTTTTTTTAATAAAAATGAAACTTTTTTGTAACTTACTGATTCATAAATGCATTTCGCATGAACAATTTTGAAGAAAGGAAAAAGAGAGAAAATAACTATACATTATATATATACGTGCGCGCGAAGAGCACGAAGAAAGAGAATAAAAACATTTTATAAGCATGCCGGATTGGGTGGTGGCGGTTCTGTCAGTATAGTCGCCGCATCAAAGCAGGGACATTGTTTCACCCACTCTTCCGGCTCTATCTCCCCGTTATGGTTCAGGTCGGGGCTCAGGTCGCGGTGACCGCAAAGCCGGGAACCGGGATAATCCTTCAGCAGCAGCAACACAAGCACATGCAGGGAGTGCTTTTGGAAAAGGGTGCGTGTATCGGCAGGGCGACCGCACTCGTCAAGACCGCCTTCGTAACAGACACCGATGCTACCTGCATTCCAACCCCGGACATGGGCACCAGGCAGGGACAAGGGACGCAGGGACTTGATGTCACCGTTCTTGCGGATATAAAAATGATAACCTGCGCCGGAGAAGCCCCGGCGCAGGTGGTCTGTCGTCAAGTCGTGCTCCGTATAGCAGCGGTCGCAGCGGGTGGCGGAACAATGGACGACGATAAGATTGATGAATCTCATGAGAATTAAAAATTAGAAATTAAAAATTAAAAGTGAAGGAAACCCGCTACACTGTCATGGCATGGGCGCTCAGGGCACCAATAAGCGCGGAGGCTACAGCGATTATCACTTTCAGAATCTTATCCCAAACAGATGATTTTGTACTCATAAAATTAAGGATTAATAGTTAAGAATTAATGGTTAAGGATTAGTGATTAAGGATTAGTGATTAAGGATTAGTGATTAAGGATTAAGGGCTAATGATTAATGGTTAATCATTAGGGATTGATTAGCGATAAGCGATTTGCTTGTGTTCATTAACCATTAATCACTAACCCTTAATCATTCCTTCTTTATCCCAGCGGATTTTCGCCCTGGTCGCCGTCGTCGCCGGAGCCGCCTCCGGAACCACCGCCTTGATTGCCGCCGCCGGAGCCGCCCTCCTCGGGCTTGTCGAGCACAAAGCCCACATTCGCCGGGCTGCGGGTCACGGCGGTACTGCCGTTCACCAGCTTCAGCTCCTTGTCGGGGATAAAGCGGATATTCACCTTCGAGATATTGCGCACCGTACATTTGTCCGAGGCCTCCATGCCGGGACAGCGGAACGTCATGTGGAAAGTGCCCAGCTGGTTCAGCTTCACCTTGTCGCCATTGGCAAGGTTGCCTTGAATCTCCTCCACCAGGGCTTCGATGACGTGCTTCACGTCGCCCTTCGTCATGGCACAGTTTTTCTGAATGGAGGCGGCAAGGACATCGATGTCCACGGTGCCGCAGGTCTTGGGTTTCTGACGGAGATAGTACAACATGGGCGAAGCCGGGTTGCTCACGATTTTACGGCGCTGGAAGCGCTCTACAATTACATCCATAAATTTAAAAAGTTAAGGTTTAAGTTAAGAAAAATGAGTTATAAGAGAGAAGTGGGTAAGGGAAGGGATAGGGCGCCCGAATCAATGATTATTCCTTTTCTTAAGCACATTACAAAGATACAACATTAAGAAGCGGAAGTCAAGTGTTTTGCCATTTTTTTTACTACAAAAAACACGGAGACACAGAGTTTTTCAAGCAATAAGAAAAATCTCCGTGTCTTTGTGTCTCTGTATTCTATAAATTTCCATCCATCACTTTGCATTCCTCGTCAGCCACTCCAATGGTGGTATGTAGTCCACCAGTTTTGTCATGCTTTGGTTATGATGGAAATAGACTTCACCGGTTTTGCCATTACGGTGCTTGGCTATGATGACGATACCCAGGCCATCGGTGGGATAAGTACTCTTCTTATCGACGGTCTTGCCGTAGAGGGCAGGGCGGCAAAGCAGCATTACCATATCCGCATCCTGCTCTATGGCGCCGCTCTCGCGCAGGTTGCTCAGGGTGGGGCGATGGTCTATGCTACCGTCGCTCGCCCGGTTCAGCTGACTCAGCAGCAGTACGGGGATATCCAGCTCCTTGGCCAGCAGCTTTGCCTTGCGGCTTGCCTGCGCCACTTCCTGCTCGCGGTTGCGGTTTTTCTGGTCACTCCTCATGTCACATAGTTGCAGATAGTCCACAATCACCATGTCACAGCGATTCTTGCTCTTCAGCAGGCGGGCGGAAGAACGCACGCGGTCCATGCTCGTCATCGGATGGTCGTCTATCAGTATGGGCAACCGCGACAACTCGGCAGACGCCTCATGCACCTGCCTCACCTCGCCGGGTGTGAGCTGGCCGCTACGCAGGTGTTGCGGGTCTACCCCCTCCGTAGCTGCAAGCAGCCAGCGGTCTCCCAGGCGCTCGCCTTGCATTTCGAGGCTGAAGACCACCACATGACGCCCCGCCATGGCAGCGGCACGGGCCAGGTGGAGGGCAAAGGCCGTCTTCCCCACCGACGGACGGGCAGCAAGGATGTTCAAGTCGCCGCGCTGCCAGCCCGCCGTAACGTGGTCCAGAGCGTCAAAACCCGTAGGGATACCCGTAATGCCGTTGCATCCGTGCTCCATACGCTGCTCCACCTCGGCCAGCGTGTCGTCCATCAGCCGGTCTATGGAGCGAAGGTGGTCGGCTACGCCGCTCTCGTCCTCCAGCCCCTCCAGCAGTCGATGGGCTTCCACCAGGATGTCGTCAATATCCATCGACTCGTCGGCACTGAACGCCAGCAGTTGCTGGAATCCCGTACGCATGATACGCCGCGTGTGCAATTGCCTAAGGATGAGCGCATGATACTCCAGATGAGCACTGGAGCTGACCTTCGAGCTGATGCGTAACAGTTCGTAAGGCCCGCCCACGGCATCGAGTTTGCCACGGGCTGCCAGTTCGTTCTTCAGCGTGATGGTGTCTATGGACTTCGCGCTGCGATACATCGATTGCAGGGCGGCAAAAATTTCCAGATTCTTCTCCTCGTAGAACATCTCGGGACGAAGTTTGTCCGCCACCAGAGGCATGGCAGCGCGCTCTATCATGCAGGCACCGATGACAGCTTCTTCGAGGTCACTGTCGTGGGAAAAAGTAGTTTCAGTCATCATATTCATTTTCAAAAGATTTGTCCGCCAGATAGGTGGCGGCTTGTTTACAATATTTTTGGTTGTTCAGATGGTCGTAATATTCGTCGATGTTGTCCAGTGCCCGCTGTTTCTCGCCTGCCGTCAATTTTTTCCATTCGCGACGGGCCCGGCCGATGTTTACCTTGGGATGCTCGGTGATGTCATGAAACTTTTCCCAGAAGATGCAGAAGTCCTCTCCCACCCCAGCCACCGGCGCTGCCTTCTTCTTCCGCGGGGCTGCTTTAGGACGGGCATTGCCAGTAAGGAAATCATAATCGGGGATACGGATGTGCATCACGTAGGGGTTGGCCACCCGCTCCACGATGCCGGCGTCGAACATCTTGTTGAAGAAGTAGCGCGTACGGTTGCGGGGCCACCCCAATATCTCCATCCAGCGGGCCAGGGAAAGTACGGACTCGCCACGTACACAGTCGAAAAGGTGTCCCCTGACGTTGCAGGTCACCGTGCTGTAGTTGACGTGTGTCAGCACAAAGACAAAGGCTTCGAAGGCATCGGCGGCTTTCTCTCCGGTTTTCATATTCATTTGTTCCTCAAACAAGGCTTTGGGGAAGAGGAGATAGCCTTTCTTCAGCATCTCCGTTGTCATGGGTCTCATTTCTTTTTCCATTTTTGTCTATTCTTAATTCGATAATGCGACAAAGGTAAGGGACCAGCCAGGGGGATACAAATAAGCAGTTAGAATCGGCTAAAAATTAATGAAATACATAAGGTGGCGAGAGAGGGGTTCACCTCATCCTCCACCACCCTATATGATAATATACTATTATAATCAGAATGTATTAGAAATACATTCTCTATTTCGCATATTTTTTAGAGACCAGAAGATACGGATTTTTCACGGTCATATCCTTCACGTGGTCGGGCATCCCCCAGTAGCTCAGGAGGATGCCTATCTGTACGGGGGTGAGGTGGGCAGTCCTGGCGGTATAGCCCTGGTCCGTCAGATCCTTCAGCAGGCAAGCGTGTTCCGCAATGGAACGGCGCAGGGCCTTTACGGCCGAGCAGGCATACGCGTAGTTTGGGTAATAGGCCACTGCCACATCTGCAATGCGATGGCATCCCTCGAGCAGCCATTCAAAACTTTGTTCTTTTATCATTTTGCATATATTTATTAATAAAACATGTTGCAAAGTTAGAATGGGAGGGAAAACTGGGAAAGTTCGAGTGGCAATAAGAAAACTTGCTCAAGAAAAATGAATGTGTCAAAACGGTTGATGACACACCCTCACTGTCTTATTGATAAAAGCAACACTTTCATACTATAATAGTAAAGCACACATTTTGTGTATTTCATGCAACTTATCGGTCAGCGATTTTTCTTTAAGAGAGACAGCCATATTATATCTCGCCTGCCTATTAACGAGAAGTTCCGCACTAATCCCTAAGGCTGCTTCTACCATAAGAGCGAAGTCACTGGTTACATCTCCCTCTCCCTCTTGAAGTACCCCAGCACCGTGGCCGGTGTAAGACAGCAGCGTTCTACGCTTTTCAGGCGGCTCTGAAAAGTATATCGGGAGCATAGCACAAGGCAGAACCAAGTATAGTTCAAGCTACGGTGCAAGCGGTGCTGAAGGTGGTCGAAAAAACGGGAAACACGGGCAAAGAAGCTAGCGATACGCTCGCGGGGAACAAAACGGGAAGGCTGTACGGCAGCATTGCGGGAGCGCTTGGCGGCACGTTCCATCTGTGCAAGGGTATACTCCAGTTGCTCGATGTCATTGCGGGTGTTCTCCATGGTTTGTTCCAATTTCTCGCGTCGTGCCTGCTGCTTGGTATATCGTTCTTTTCTGTCAGCGATTCGGTTTTTGAGGTCTTCTGCGGTGAGGTTTATTCCTTTGTTCTGGATTGATTTCATTATAAACGTCTGTTTTATAGTTGTTTGTCTGTATATAAGTTCACGAAAACACATCATCCGTCTGCACCGAATACATAATGCATAAAGGGCAAACGGATGATATATCAGGAGCAAATGTACGATGAATATTGCAGATAAAGTTCTTAATGACCATTAAGTCTTGTTATAAAACATGATATTATCTACTGCAAATTTGGAGATTATCAGAAAACACGTACATTTGCAATGTGTTTTTCATAGTATTAGATTTAAGGTTAACAAAAGATTGGCTGTCTGGGATAGATAGCCTTTTTTTTTGCCCATATATAAAGAGGAAATCTTAACATTCTGATTGTCAAACAATTAATTAAAGGTAGTAGAACGGATAAATAGCCGAAATAAACAAAAATAGCGGGTAACCTCTATTCTTATGTAGGCTGTTATGTAGGCAAAAAATTGGTCTACATGAGTACACGTAAAACCTAATTAAAATGTATTCGATCAACATTAAAGGAAAAGTGACCTCAAAAGACAAAAAACTGGTGAAACTGGAAATGATCTTCTTCCAAACAGGCTACAACAGAGTTTCTAAAGTGCTAAATATCACCGGTCCCATCAAAGACTGGGACAATGCGTCACAATCATTTATTTCCAAATCAAGCGATGCTATCAAAAAGAACAAGATGTTGCTTGATCTGAAATTAAAGTATCAGAAGATTGCGGAAGAATGGGAAGAGGAAGGACGTAAATGGAGTCCGGCCGAACTGGCACTTAGTCTTGATAAAAAGAAAGGGAAGGAAATGAAAGAGGAAGACCGTTCTCTGTCCGTTTCCCAGATGATTGATTATTTGATTAAAAAATTCTCTGAAAAGGAAAAAGAGAAAAACGGCAAGATTGTGAAAAGCCTGGCGAGTGTAAAGGACTATAAAATCATAAAGAAGGCTTTGGAAGAGTTCACACAAAAGAAATACAATAAACCATTATCCGTGTTTTATTTCAGTGACATAACAAAACAGTTCCTCTTGGATTTTGTTCTATATACACAAAAAAAAGGGATTGCCAATGGTAATAAAGCAGGCTTGAACCAGAAGTTGCGTAAACTAAGAGCCATAGTCAACTATGCCAAAGGGCTGAATATGCACGGTGCTGATCCGGAAATATTCGGCTGTGTGGAGGATAAGATGAAATGGCACAAGTTTGAACCGAGAACTGTTTCCAAGAGAGTGATACAGTTAATTGAGAATGTGGATAGAAGCTTGCTTACACTTAAAGAGGAATTTTGCTTGGATTTATTTCTTTTCAGTTATTACACAGGAGGTATGGCCAATGTGGATGTCTGCCATTTGACGTACAATATGATTCAAGGAAACCAGGTTATCTATGAACGGATGAAATTCCCGAAAATTGGAAAACCCTTGTTGATAGAGAAATCAAAACAAATTATTGAGAAATATGAAGGTCAAGGCATTGACAACTATGTATTCCCTGTATTCACAAAAAAACATACCACGGAGGCCAAAATGCGTAATAGAGTCATTCAAATCTCTAATAGAGTCAGCAAAACGTTGACTAAAGTTTGCAATATTCTGGATATAAAAGAGAATATAACTTGGTATTCCGCACGAGGTACATTTATCTCCCGTATGGTAGATGCCGGTTGTTCTCCGGCTGTTACGGCAGAACAAGCAGGAAACAGTGTTGCGGTAATCTTTAAGCACTATTACAAGTTTACCGAAGGCGAAACCTTATTGACAAAAATGAATTCTGTATTCTAAAGTAGCAACCAACAAGTTAGAATTTCCGGATATTTTAATGGATGAAGCCGGATTTGACAGGGCTATTGTTTTATTATTCGGGAAGTTTCGCTATCTTTGTTGCAATGAAGACGACAGGCTGGGTATGATTCCTGCCGTCTTCATACCCAGCCCGAAAATAGACGGGGGGATATACATATTGTACGTTCGCTGAACGTCTTGGTATAGATAAACTTGCACTTTTCAAAAAGGCAAGATGTATACGCAATGTTCATGCTGTGTATGCTTATATAAAATGAGTTCACGCTGTTCTTTTGGGTACAAGGCGAACATAACCATTAAAATATTATTGATATGAAACAAATTACTTTGTACGTGTACCAATCTATCGACGGTTGTCAGGCTTCTTCGGACAAGTATTTCGATACAGCGGTGGATGCCTCCGGTTGCGTGCTGATTGATGAAGAAACTTACCTGCGCATTTATATGAATCATTTGGGCTGGCCAATTACAGCGAAAGAGACTTTGGTTGTAACGAACAATGCTATCAACCTGACTGAGAATGAACGAGTGCAGTTTATTACAGGGGATGTAGTGGCAGAACTGCAGAGAATAAAAGAGGATGGCGACGGTACGGTGGTGGCTTACGGTGAGGAGATTGGAACTCTGCTTTTGGATAACGGGTTGGCGGACGAAATCACGGTAACGACCGTACCGATACTGGTCGGAGGTGATGAGAAAGCACTGAAATGCGGATTGAGTGACGGTGGAACCTGGATTGTGCGGTCGAACAAGATGCTGGTGGATGGTAAAATACGGACAGTGTACGGAAAGGTGTGATGACGAAATACAACAGAAATGTGTCATAATTTACCACAGATTACGCAGATGTACATAGACTAAATTTAACAAACAGATGATACTCTGTAATATTTGTCTGCGTAAATCCGTGTAATCTGTGAATATAATTTTTACACATTCTCTTGGGTTTTCAATAAATAATAAATAAAATAATGGACTATATACAATTATTCCGGTATTGGGAGTATAGTATTGTCCACTTAAAGATTAGGAATATCTCCTTGAAACGGGTTTGATAAGCAAGTCGATGTGCTCGTGTTCAAGAATATGCTTCATAGCCTTGTAGATGGGCATCTTCTCAATGCCAGCAATCTTTAGAGCTTCCATTTTAATGGTATTCTCAACCAGCTGTAAGTAGTCCTCCTCTTTCAGCTCAACATATTTTTGTGACTGGGATTTCAATTTTGCCATATCATTAATTGTCTTTATTATTTATTTCCGAAATCAGCAGGAATCTCGCCCCATAAGTGCTTGTCCCAATACAATACCTCTATATCCACTATCCTTGCTTCCATTACCTTGAGAAATATCTCCGCTTTCTGTAATGCCGGGCATGTGCGTGAGGAAGCGGTCTGTCTATTATTATACCATGTAATACCCGTTATACTGTCGGAATAGATTGTGTGCGGAGTCCCCGGATGCTCTAAAATATACTTGACAGCTGTCACAATACCGAGAAACTCCCCGATATTGTTTGTCCAATTGCCAATTGATTCCGAAAAGAGTTCCATTCCGGAAGAGAGGTCGACAGCCCGGAAGCGTGTCAATCTCTCTTTTGCCTTATGGGTACCATCGGTCGCTATGCCTACCTTTGGTTTTCCTTTCATTTGCTTCTTCCCGAATGTCCGTTTTTCGTGTGGATGAATCCGTCAGATTCCATGCGTCGTACCAAAGCCTGTGCTTGGTTTAGGTAATCGTTGATTACACTCTCCTGATGCCTGATATCCTTGCGCCCTTTGAGAATTTCCAATACACCGTCTATTGTACGGCTCATAGCACTCTTTCCGTCCTTGGGATCGAAGAAAATCTTTTTGTTGCCGAATGTCACAGTTACTTGATACAATGTTTTCGGGACAATTATTGTTTCCACATGCGCTTGAAACAAGACAGGGGTAGCAGCAACCACTACATATCCTTTGGCGTTGTGCATGGGTTTCAACTCTACCGAATAGAGGATGTTTGGCTCAATAGTTCCTTTCAGATCTTCTGAAAGAACACATATTTGTTTGCCAAATCTTGAGTCTTCACGAACTCCCATCAATTTACGTGTTTTGGAGTGGCGCGAAACGAATCCGATCAGTTCGCCTGTCCGCTCCGATTTCGCAAACTTCAGTTGCGATTTTTCCGATGTCATATTACAGGTCTTTCATATTCAATCTATTACTTTCAATTAACAATATGTCTTTAATAACTCACTTTATCATGCAAATATATATCAAATAAGCGTGTTGACAAAGTATTTTAATCATTAGTTTTCAGGTAATTATGTACGAATATATAGAGAAAGACTGCACTCAGTACAGTCTTTCTTCCTCTGTAAAATGGCTGAAACGTTCATCTGTATCAGAGGTTTGCAGAAGATAACGGCATTTCCAATATCGGTAAATCCGCCCACCGTTAGGTATATAGTAATTTATATCGTCAGCGTTCAGATATTGGTTTCCCTGTTCTGTGCCGTGATGCATCCATCTGGCACATCCCGGCAGATTAGGGTTGTCCCGGACATAAAAATCCATCTTCTCTTTCCCTGTCACGAAAATGTTATGTACGCGGATATCCTTGTCAATCGGAAACCTGTAAACATATAGGGCGAAGTCGCAAATATCCGTCTCCAAAAGATTGTTTCCAAAATGTATCGGGGCTTCCTTTTCCAGACTTTCAAAACCATTCCGTACGCTTGTCCGTGTGCATATTTCCGCAAACCGTTCATCTGTTACAGGTTCGGCTGTTGCATATACCACCCGGAAGCCATTGTTCGTACTGTCCCTGACCATGACATGGGCCACTATCTCGGAAGATTTGTTGATACTGTTGTCCATTGGATCAGTCTTATCGGGAATACACATCCGTAACAGCCCTACCACAATGACAAGAAATACCAATATCGCCCGTGGACCGATTGTAGTTGTCATGAAAACAAACTCATCAGCCTGCTTTCTTAACTGTTTCATAGAATTTTGAGGATGTGGCGGCCGGATGCACCCCGGAACTCGGACACGCATACTTCATGTCCTGCATCCAACAACCGGTTTCGACATTCCTCCATGGCAGTATCTGATATCCTGACAGCAGGAATATTCGCCGCCGTCATCTTGAAAAGAGGCGCTACCATGATCCGGGAAATCGTTTCGGCGTCTTCAAAATACGCTTCGTATGAATCACCTACATGGAAAAGGGTAATGGTTTCCACGCCATGCTTTTCTTTCATACCTCCGTAACACTGACGGATAATCTGTTCCTTTTTCATATAATATATGTGTATGGTTTGGTGTCTGCCAAACATAAAAAGTACCTGCAACCAATTCAGTTGTTGGGAGTTCATCCGAAAGGTATATACAGACTTTTTTATTGGACAAATATACAATAAATTGCGGACTCGCCCCACTTTTTATAAGCGGAACTATTCTCTCATTTTCACCTCCTTTTTTCAAACTCCTCACTGATGGTTTTAACGAATTGTTCATATTGTCTATCCTATGGCTTTTACTACAGGCCTTACCATGGAACAGAGGTGTAAAAAGTAGCCCAAGTTCTCGCTTATAGAAAATCCACCAATAAGGACAGCGCCTGCTTTAATACGACAATATTTTCCGTACATAGCGTAATCACCCGTGGTTTTGATAAGGCCATATCTCGGTAACAGTTCCGGTAGCGTGTCAAGTATCGGGCGTATGACCTCTTTTAGAAAGCTCGGACTTTCTTCCGTTCTCTTCCTCCCGCTTCCTTTTCTGTCGGTATTGCTTCCTTCCGTATGATAAAAAGCCTCAAAACGTTTACGGTATTTTTCTGTCAGTTCTTTAACACCTGTTTCCATCGTTTTAATTATACTCTGCAAGCCATTCGTCCAGTGTCATGGAATCTTCAAATCCGTACTCTTCAATCCGCACGTAACCATTTTCTCCCATGACCAGCTTTTCTCTTGTAAGGATTGTTCCGGCACGGTTTACCATTACCTCCGGTTCAATGGTCGCAAAACGCCCGCCGTCATCCGACTCCCGGATATCATACGCATGCAGTCCTTCCGGCACGGCATTGCGGTCAATCTTGAAATTGGTGAACAATGCCGGTATACCGTTGACAGTCATAGAGTCAAAGTTCTCGTCTTGAATATTTCTTTGGGTAATCATATTAAATTGTTTTGTGGTTATTACTTATGCTCGGGAAGTTCAATGGCCCGAACCCAATTATCCTGGTCATTGAACATCTCGTCATTGATTCTTGCCGTGAACTCCAGCGGTGTCATCTTTTCAACCTCTGTATGCGGGTTGTTCTCGTAATCGAAAATGATCTCCTTGTCAGGAGCGTCACGCCCGAAATCATCCATAGGGAAAGAGAACACCCACACCTCTTTGACCTCATCTTTCCCGAGAAATCGTTTCAGGTTGTCCGTGTAAGCCGAACATCTGTCCCAGCCAGAGTCCACGAAAGCGGAGATCTCCGCCTCCGTTTTATCCGTGCTTTCTTTCAGGAAAGCGACGGCGTTCTGTTTCCAGAGTTTCTGCCCGACGCATAGTTCCAGATACCGTTCCCAGACGGTAACCAGCCAGTCGATATTGATTTCGTAAAGATGACGGCAGGGGAAACGCTCCCGGCTGTCGGGATTATAGAGCATGCAGCTCCCGTCCGACCTGATCTCTTCCAGCTTGTACGCGGTATATACCGGTATGCCGTGATGTTCATCGTCCTCGCCTTCCTCCTCGACATAGACCGTGTGGGGCAGCAAGCCCTCCGGCATTTTTGGAATCGCCCTGAGATTGGCGATAATCTCCTGTTCCAGTTCTTTCTGTTTTTCCTGTAATTTCATTTTCTGTCAGTATTTAATTGGATTTTGCCTTCTTTGAATAACTTCTGTTTGTAGCGCCGGTATTCACGGATAATTTCAGTGTGCTTTTTTCGGTCAGGCTTGTACAGCCCCTTCGCTTTGCGCTTATTCAGCAGCTCCCTGTTACGCTTCTCCCTTTCGGGATTCACGATGAACGTAATCAGGCGGCGGCTTACACCGTACTCGCGTGCCAGCTGGCGCTGACTGACATCTTCCGTCATGTAACGGTGGAAAATCTCTGCCCGCTGTTCGGGTGTCAGTTTTTGCCTGCGGTCATACCGTGTCCCGCAAATGGTTATTCCCGTGCTTCTGTATGGCATGGCTGTGTCTGTTTATCGTTTGCATTCCATGAATAAAAGTCGTAATAGCCTGATTTTTTTTACAGTTCATATCTATTTGATTTTGATTTAATTCTTGACCAAACAGCATTTCCGTTGTATATCAACTCATTTACGCTGAATTGCCCATTAGTGTACAGAGGAGTACTTCCAAACGCATCTATATTTCCGTCCATTTTCTTATTACCACAGATGTATATTTGAATTTTACCGGACTTCTTCGCCTCTTTAAGTAAAGCGGAAACACTTTCATCATTAACGCAGTGCCTACATTTTCCGTTTATCCATACAGATATGGAAGTTACTTCTTTTTCATAAGCACATCCCATTCCATCGGAGGCATGTGCTACTAAAACATCTTTATTCATTACTAAATTATTTATATCTTTTTCTTTCATGTCATTTGAGAGTTTCTTGTCACAAACAAGTTATCGTTGGTCCTGAGTCAATGTCAATTCCAATCGAAGCGTACTTTATAGGGAAGTAATATTCAACACCCTTACCATTAGCCATATAATAGTGGAGATTTTCCTCTTTTATCCAACACTCACGTACCGGAGAGTTATTAATACTTACTATCCTGTTGAGATTGATTTTTACCTTTTCTTTCTTGTCCTGAACGGCCAACTTAGTTTCTTCATTTTCGCCTTCGATTGCATCTTGAATTTGTGTGTCAAGGCCAATCGGCGGTAATGTGATTTTTGTAGTTTGTATTTTCATTTTTAATTCTTTTGTTGTGTATTAATCGATAAATGCAACCATTCGGGCAAATAGGATTGGGAATAATCTGTTTCTCCATGATTAAATTCATTCCTGTTTTTAATACTTCTGATTCCATACTTTATCTCCTTTTTGTTCGTATTTAAACTAAAACATTGATATATCGGCAGGCCATTTTTCCACGTCCGTATCTATAAGCATATGCGTGTATTTATCCGACGGGTATTTCTTTTGTGCCTTAAAAGTCGCTTCGATATAATTTTCCGCTTCTACAATCAAGTGTGGCATCTCATCTATATAATCTCTATAAGTATCTCCGTCCTTGTCGGTTATCCACTTATATTTAAAAATCTCAAAGGTATAATGTGCCATTCATTTCTATGTATTAGTGAACTTATACCGTTGAGAAAATTCCCAACAGATCTTCGGCGGTCAGGGGACGGAGGGAAACGGCGTTGAATTCCTGGACGTCGTCCTCGTGTATATCCCGCACCCCTACGGTCGGATTCTCGCTACTCGGCCGTAAGTATATGACTTCAAGCAGCATTTCCTTGCGGTAAGCCGCTGGTCCGTCTCCAAAACTTCGGCGTATCGAACCGACCGTCTCGTCCGTCAGGCGTACGAAATCCCCGGTGCGGAATGATGGTGCCGGACTCGTGACGGGAGCCGGCATCTGCCGGCCCCTATGTCCTTCCAGGTCTTCCACTGCCATTGCGTAGGCCCTATATTCCGCTTCAGTCCCGAATTGCCTGGTTATCACGTGACCGCCGGAGTCGGCGGTATTCTCTTCCGGCGGGATGATCCCGGTTTTCTTGTATATGCTTACGGTGTCCTTACCGGGCAAAAGTGTCACTGTTATCATGATCGTGGCAATCGTTTTTTATGACAAGTGAAAATCCATATCCTTTTCCTCGAAATCGGTCAGGTGTTCTTTATTGTATTCCTCTATGACCGTTGCGGGAATATATGTTTCACCGCTTATCTCGAACTTTCCCCGCGCCAACAGCTGCGCGAGCGTATCCACATGACCTTTCAGTATTTTTTCGATTTCCTCACGCTTGCCTGTTACCGTGGCACCAAGGCGCATCCATACTGACTCTTCACACTGGGTGTCCGTATCTTCCGGTTCGTCCTCATGACGTATGATCTGGTAATCGCTCCAGCCGTCACCGTCATTCAACCCGGCGACATAGGCGTTATATTCTTCAAGAGTTTTGAACTCTTTCTCGTCCACGACACCCCCGTTGTCCATCAGCCATTCCTCGGAAGGCAGTTCCTTGCTCTCGTCATATTTTCTTACGGCATCCTCGCCAAAAATCATGGTTATCTTTATCATATGTCTTTTTGTTTTGAATGGTTTATTTGTATAATCTTTCTTTTCTACGCTCTTTCAGGGTATTCCGGAGATATTTCATGAGCTTTCCGCAAGGACACAGGGCATGTTCCCGCTGGCGGGCATAGCTCAGGTCACCGTTGGAGAGAATCATGCCTTCGGCATTGAGACAGAGATCGCCATAAACGTAGTTCTCCTCCGTAAGGTAAATCCTATGAACGGGATTCGGATGTCCCTCCGTACTGCGACCTTCCCGGAAAAGGAAGATCCGTTCGGCCTGTCCCCTGACTCCGAAAAAGGGATACGGGGAAAGTGCCGCGAGCGTGGCGGCATGCTCTGCCGGATCATGGAAACGGTCGTCGCTCATTTCGAGCATGTGGCCGGAGTCCTGCTCCTTTTCCTCCTGGTACTCGTACAGCGCGGCACAGGCTTCTATGAATTCCTCCGAACGGGATGTGGCAGAGCCGTTGGTTACGATATAAAAGTCATTGACAGTAATGCCGTAGGCGCGTACCCGATCAAGGATATGGCGGATGGCCCGGACGTTAAGCGAAGGCTCGCCGCCCGTGATGTTGAAATGGTGGATATGCCTGACATGCCGCAGCAGGTTGCTTATATGTTTCAAAGGGATATCCACGGGCTCGGCATCTCCTCGCATGCAGTGGGCACAGCACATGTTGCAGCGCCGGGTAATCTCGATACAAAGATTTTTAATATAGAGTTCTTTCATGAGATGTTTTATAGATTTTCGACCAATTCACAGAAAGCCTCAAAGAGTGCCCCGGTGTGTAAATCCTTGGCCGGAACCTTGCGGATATCCCCGCTTTCGTAATCCAGTTCGGCATACAATTCCCCGTTGTCCACCGTAAAACCGTAAACGCAGCAGGGGTCATGGTCCTCGTCGCAAACCTGTACGGAATACCCCTCGACGGAAAACTCCCCGTCATCGAAACGGGAGACGATTTTCCGCATCAGTTCCAGCATGTCTTTTTCCAGCATACGGTAATGTTGGCCCAGTTTGTCAAGCTGCAACCGGTCTTCTTCCGATACCGGACAGGCAATCTCCACGTGTTCCGACGGCAACTCGAAAGTCTCCTTTCCGTCACCTATTTTCACGATATTTTTGACGTAATCTACGGCAAGCACATCGTACTCGCCGGATTTTTCTCGGGCGGGATCGTCCCACCACACTTTTTGTCCTTTTTTGATGGTCGTTGTCATTTGATATTCTATTATTCTTGTTCCTGAAATGAATTCCTTACAGGATTTCAAGTTCGGCTGCGTAGACTTCCGCCTCACTTACCCCGTCACCGATCAGGATGATGCGGTCGTCGAATTCCTCCAGAGCTTCCAAATCTTCGTCTGTGAGGTCCGCATATCTCTCTTCAAAGGCATCATAGACCTTGTATTCCCCGAAAGTTTCACCGGCAGGGTCATTCCAGAAGACTTTTTGTCCTTTTTCAAATTTTCTCATTGCCCCGGTATTTCAATCAAAGTAAACGGAATCCCATTCCGTCCAGTAACACTCTCCGTCCGCTTCGTCCGCGTGGCTCAGGTCTTCGTCCATCTGAGCCTTGTCCCCGTGGTAAAGGGCGAGCGCGCACTCGTCGGAACAGGCGAATTCCCCGCCCAGATAATATCCTTCTTTCATGGGTTTCCCGCAATGGTCGCAGCGGCGGACATTCTCATCGTCAGGTTCAGGTGTTGTCGCCACAATCCCGTCCGCCGTTTCCGCAGCGTTTCCAGGTCCGCGCAGGGCCGGTTCCATAGCTGTAATTTCATCTTTGCCCTGTCCCTTCCGGAAATCAAGGCTGCCTTCATAATGGCCTGCAAGTATTGTCCTTTGGTTATCTTTGTTCATAGTTCTGAATTTTTGCCCGTTTTACAATTCTCATATTGTCATAGCCGGTCTGCCTCAATTCATCCAGCAGGCCGGCATATTCCTTTTCCGTTACCGGTTTGGTCGTGGCGACGACATGGCTGTAATCCGCCGCGCCATGCTGGCCGACGTGCATGTAGGAGGTTGCCTCACCCCGCCGTCCGCTCCACGGTATGTCCGGGAACAGGGCGATGACCTGTCCGTCGGGATAGCGTCTAAAGACCATCCTCGTCATTTCGTCCGCAGATTTCCGTGTCGATTTCATAATCCCCGTATTTTTTGAATTCGTAATCTATTTCGCTGATGATTTCGTCAACCTCTTCGTCAGTTATTTCATCGACTTTCGGGTTGTCGATATCAAGCCGTACAGTCAGGTAAATGGTTCTTGTTGCCATTGTATCGTATATTATTAGTGTAACAAAGCCGGCCTATGACAGGCCGACGGTATATTTCTCTATCAGCCGTTTCCGGTACGCCTTGTCCTTTCCGGCGGCAAGGCTTGCCAGCTTGCGGATATTCCGGTTGGCTTTTTCCGCCACCTGTTCTACTGTCGGTCCGGGAATCATGAAATCACGACATCCGGTACCGCAATACCGCTGCTTCCCCTTGACCGTCCTGCCACAGGCCGGACATCGACGCTTGCCGTCACGTTCCAGTACTTCCAGAATATTGGCATGAATGCCTTCCCACCATTCAATACGGTCTATGTCATAATCGTAGACGGTTATCGTGTTCCCGAAACTACGGGCTTCGACCTCAACGGCAATGCCCTCATCTTCAAGGCAAACCTTCAATACCGGGTCTTCGTTAGGCTCACAGTGCCTGTCATACCAGATGATATAGGTGGGATCCTCCAGTTCGCCGGGTTCTCCCAGACAGAGTTCCGTAAGGCGGTTGCTCGTCAGGATATTGCGGATTGCAGTCTGTAAATTTTCAATGCTGTTCATCGATGCTTGGTTTTATGGTTATTCATTCGATTGTCAATTCATTTGGGAGGCGTAGCCGATAAACTGAAAGATATCGGCATACTGCTCACTGTATATGTAAAAACCGCTCCGTTTCTCACCGGTTTCTGCATCTATTCCGTCGGCATGAAGGTATTGCCCGTTTGTCAGGTATACGTCGGTGAGTTTAATACGGGGCGTGTCGTGCTTCCCGTACAGGGTTGTCGTGACAGGGAAGTTGTTGTCATCGAGTTCCTCCTCTTCCGTGAGGCCGAGCGATACGCGGCCGTATCGTTTTAGAAATTCGAGCATGAATTTCAGCATGGCCTGCCCGGCCTCGTGCAGCCGTTCGTCGATAAAGGCGTACTGGACGGCGAACAGGTGCAGCTCGTCGGCACTCATTTTGTCCGGGGCTTTACCCGGCTCCGCATTGTCTTTCTGTATTTTATCCATATCTGTCATGTTATTGGTTTCATGTTTCCAGCAGGGTAAAGGAGACGGTCAGTATCACTTTCCCGTCACCCAGGCTGAAGACTTCCAGGCAGTCGTTCCGGATAGTCCTTTTCAGGATATTGCCCCGGTATCGGGAATTGCGTACCTTGAAGGTAAAATCATCAATGAACGAGCTGATGCAATGAAGCACGTGGTCGAATTCTTCCTTGCCGTACCGTTCCGTTTCAGGGAAGACGCCTTTCAGATGCGCCCGCAGGCCCAATATATAGCTTGGGGTCTTGTTCGTGATCTTCCTCGAGTATGTAATTCTGTATTTCCTGTCCATGATGTACCGTTCCATTTAACCGTTATCGTCATACCAGCCCCCGATATCATCGAAATAGCCGTTCGAGTCCCATTCTTCCAGCAAGGTGGTCGGATACGTCCATTCAAGGCTGTAAAACAGGTCCTGGCACACCTCTTCATTACCCTTGCACAGGGCGAGCAGTGAGTTATGCGTGAAACAGCCGTTACTGCTCTCCGGTACACGCCAGCCCTCATGGTCTTCTGCCGCGTATTCAGGTATATAGCACACTTCATCGGGGCGGTAGAGAAAGGCATCCTCGTTCTTGTAGATGTTTCCTTCCCCTCCGTATTCCAGTTCATAGAATACACCTTCCGGCGTTTCTATCCTTTTGCCAATTTCTATCATAGCGTTATCGTTTCGTGGGTATATATAATCACCATCCGGGAGGACAGCACCTTGTCGCGTACCGTGGGGTTGGCGATTGCCCAATCGGAATGGAAGCGCATGTCCGGAATGGATGCGGTGTCCACAATATCGCCCTCGTTTTCCAAATGGAGGTAATCCGGCTGGTACAGGTCGCAAAGATATTTACCGTCCGTGTCGCTGACGGCGTATATCCTGCCGTCGAGTGCAGCCGCCATTTCCTCCTCGCTGCGGTAGACCAGCAGGTATTTACAGCCGGCCTTCATCTCTTCCGCAATCCGCTTATGCAGCTCTTCGGGGGATAATTCACGCAGTCTCGACACGACCGCCCCGATACTTTCCACGGCATCGTAGCTGTCCAGGGCATCATGGCAGGTCGTTTCAAACTCCTCTTTCGGGCGACCCGCAAAATTGATGGTACGGACTTCCTGCCTGTGCCCGCCGAGCAGGTAAAAGGGCGTGCCGTTCCATTGTTCCTTTCTGACAGAGAGCGGCCGGGAACACTCCCGTGTCTGCCGGTTCACAGTGGCATACAGTTCCAGACTTTCCCCGCATTCCATATGCAGGATATGCCGGGCGAACTCCGCGAACGTCATGATTTTGATTCCTTCCCCGTTTGCCGTGAAGAAATCCTGTCTTGTCTGTTTCATAAATCCGTTTCTTTAAGAGTAGGTAATCGTTTTGTATAAGGGGTGGAATATTCACCTCGTTGTGAAAAAAAAGACCGCCGCAGCCGTAGCCGCGACGGCCCGTCATCATTATGGCATGTGATGAACAGGTTCTGTTTCCGTTATTCGTCTTCGTAGTATGGTACACCGTGCCTAACCAGTGCTTTTTCCATTTCTTCCCACCAGATTTCACTATGGCGGTCGTTGTTAAAATCGATGGACTCGCCTTCACCGAGCCGCAGCCGGTCGCGGGTCTCCATTTCCGTTTCGTACACAATCTGTTCCATCTGTTCGTCCGTAACATGGCAGGTGTTGAACGGCTCCGGCAGGGATTCCAGCTCCCTGCGTGACAGCTCGGATTGCCCGCAAGTGAAAACCTTGTCATAGAAAGCGTCGTCTTTCGGCGGCAGTTCGGGTTCTTGTTCCGGCAGCACATCCAGATAATCCGACTCGTACAGGTAGTTCCCGTCACGTCCCTGCGTCTGCCGGTTGTTCTCGAACTCTTCCAGGTCACTTTCTGTCAGGCGGAATTCCTTTTTCTTGCGCCGCAGGTACTCCATCATGTTTTCGAGGGAGGAGAACGGGGCTATGAGTTCCATGGAAGAACGGCTGTGCCAGGCGTCGCTCCTGTACAGCAGGTAGACCTGCGGACGGTTCCGGGCCGCCTCCTTGCGGTATTCGCCGAACTCGAATAGGGCATTGTCGAAACTTCCGAACGCCAGCCTGATCTTGTCCTCGATGGATATGGATTCCCGGTATTCCTCGAACCGGCACTGCACATACTCCATGAAATCCGTATTGCCCAGTGCCTCCATGAGCGTGGTGTCATCGGCCGAGAGCGCGATATCGGCCCCAGCGAAATTGTCGGCCGACAGCACGTGTTTCTCTTCATTGTATTCGTCTTCCGCCCGGCAGACGGCCAGTCCGGGCGTTTCCGCTTCAATCTCCACGACCTTGCGGAGTGTCTCTTCGATAGCTATCCGGTATTTTTTCATATCAGATGATGTTTATTTGTTTCAGTTCACGTTTGTAGTTTCTCAATGACGGCTTGTGCCCTTTCTCCCTTACGATCTGGCGCATCTGTGCAAAGGTATACGCCTTCTCCATGTCCAGATCGTAGTCCGTGGCGAATGCCGTCATGCCGACATAGCAGAATCCGAATTTTTGGTGCAGCATGTCGGCCGTATAAGGAGTCATGTCTTCCGCCAGGGTTACGGGGACGGCCATTCCCCGGATCTTGAACTTCAGCCCCTCGATAAGGGTCCCGCAGTTGTCGCTGTGGTAGGTCAGGCTCCCGCGCCGGGCGCAGTAACCGACGGTCTCGCCCATGAAGGTGTTGCGGAAGATTTCCGTACGGTTCAGGTCCTTCAATTTCTCGACACCGTAATAACAGATTGCCTGTACGGCTTTCAGCGACTTGTCCACTCGGGGCTTGACGAAACGCGGGTCATTCTCCGCCACGTTCTTTTCCAGCCACGTGCGGTGGAAGGTTCCGACAGGCACGTCGAACACCTTCTCCGGCGTGCAGTATTTTGAATCCGACCGGGTCATCATCAGGTGTGCCGAGGACGGCTCGTATCGTTCTTTCAGGTAAAAAGCCAGACAGGTATTGCCGATTTTGCAGTAAGTATAGTCGTCACGGCTGTTTTTCAGCGACAGCATCGTGGTTTCCCTGCCGTAAAACTTCTCGGGCAGTCCGGTCTGTCGGCAGAACTCCGTGAGGAAATGTCCGGGGATGGCATGTGCATAACTGCGCTCCCGGTAGCACTCTTTCGCCATTTGCGGGGTGATGAACCGTTTGGCAAAGTCACAGATATGGTAATGACCGTAATCATACGCCGCCTGTGTGTTCGCGGAGGTCTGGAACTTTTTGGGCATCTGGCGGAACCAGCGGAAACACGTCCCGTGCTCCATGCAGTAGTCGACAAATTCCCGCGTCCATACATTTTCAGGAAATTCGGGACAGTTGCCGTTTCTTCGGACGAACGCCTTGCATACTTCCGTCGTGAGCAGGGATTGTTCAGTTTCCCCATCGATATAGCAGTTTGTCTCCCGTTTGCTGTTATCGATGGCGATGACCAGTCTTTCCGGTGTCTTGAACCGCTTCGGCAGCTCCCCGAACATGTAAGGGTGTTTCTCCATCAGCCGGTCCGCCAGCATGTCATCCAGATATGCCGACAACGGCTTGAAAAACTGGGGGTCTGTGATGAAGTTTTTCCCTTCGGTCGAGCAGACAGCCGCATGGAGAATCCCATAGGAATAGAACCGGGCGGGAACAAGCGAGAGGTCATGTTCCGCCATCTTGCGGTAATACGCCGCGTTTTTGAAGCGCGGCGGCACAACGGCGTCGGTAACCGTGCTTAATATTTTCATCTCGTCGAGCATCCCGTAATAGAACCCTTGAGTCTTTACCCCAACGGGGACATATCCGAGGATAAGACCCGT
This sequence comes from Bacteroides sp. D20, assembly GCF_003436255.1. NCBI lineage: Bacteria > Pseudomonadati > Bacteroidota > Bacteroidia > Bacteroidales > Bacteroidaceae > Bacteroides > Bacteroides sp. D20. The sequence goes on from NZ_QSOO01000015.1 coordinate 21,776, forward strand.
TTTCATGACGGCGTCTGTCCTGCTGTCCGTGTAATACGGATCGTAAATATAGCTGCGCAAGGCCGAGTATGCCAGCTGTGCGTCCCAGAGGCGTTCAGGTATGAAAGCGAGAATGTCAAAATCACCGCGTCCGTTTCGTATGACCGCTTCCGCCATCCCACGGGTAACCATTGCCTCGGGAACGGCGGTGATGTTCTTCGGTTTTTTGCGCGTGGCATAGTCACAGACTGCCCCCGAACGGCACGCCTCCGGGATATTGCGCAGCTCGAAGCTGTGCCAGTTGTCCGTACTGCCCGCGATGATGCGTTCAATACGTTCGGGTGTGAGGAAGCGTCCCGGAATATGGCTCAGCACCTCTATTTCCTTGCTCTCGACGGCTGCCTCCACGATCTCTTCCGTGAACAGGCAGTCCGGCAGCCATTCTATGGCCGATACGATGTTATTGTGTAGCATACAGTTTCTTTTTAAGTTTGGATGATCGTACGATTCTCACAAGACGGCTACCGCGGTAGACATAGAGTATCCGGGATTCCCGTTCGGCAAGCTCCTGAAGCTCCTGCCAATGCGGCGTTTCGATCTTCTCGAGTCTGGCACGGTTATTTACATAAACAGTTATCGGCTTCATGCTGTCATGGGAGGGCGTGTCTTCAACGGAAAGCTGCAGTTCACGTCGTTCGCCCTTGTCTATGATATACCATTTACCACTATCGAACAGGAGGCACGTGTTCTCCATGCGGCTGAAAATGTCCGTGTTGTCCGCGATGCGTGATACGGATTGCTGCCGGGTCTCCCGTCCGTCACGGATCTTTGAAAAGCAATGGACAACGTCACCGGCCCCTGTCCATTTCCCATAGGGTGACGGTCCCAGTTTATGTATGTCGCCCAGCGAAAGCAGGGCGTCCACCCGGCAGTCGTTAGGATAGAACACCCGGAGTTTCCTCACAAGGTCTTTCGAAAGCGTCTCATGGAGCGCCTTGATGTGCCGGACTCTGCCGTCCGGCAACAGTTTCCCGATTTGTATGCTCATTGTCTTGTTTTTTATTAAAGTATAATCTGGCTGCTTTCTTTCTACCTGCAGCTTTGGCTGGAAATTGATATCTGCCGGATTACTTGCATGCGGTCGCCTGAAAAGGGTTGTTTGACCGGCATGACGATGGCCGGAGAGTGCATGGCAAACGGTTCCTTCCCGTCATTTCTTTGCTTTGTCTGGCAGGATTTCCCTGTCGGTTGCCGTACGGCAGAGCATCAGTTTTCCTGAACCGGTATGCTTGTACCCTTCCACGAGCTTCCCTTCGGCCAGCATCTTTTCGTAGATCTCACGGATATAGCGCCACGCCGGGGAGGTGCTTGAATAGACGGAACTCTCACGGAACGTCTTGACCCGGAGTTTTTCGACAAGTATCTCCTGCACCTGCTCACGGCTCTTGTACAAGTTCCGGCGTCTGGTACGGAAGGCTTCGCTGAATATCCCCTCAATGCCCATGGCATGGACTTCGCGGTAATACGCCAGTTCTTCCTCTTCCGTCAGGTCGAGGACTTCCCCGTAGGTGTCGGTACGCAGGTATTGGAATGTCGTACCTTGCGTCAGAATCTTCTCGATGCGTCCGATAAGTTCTTTCCTTACGGGACCGGAGAGTTCTTGCGGGTGGCAGTAGAGCCGTGTCTTATCCAGCACGACATCCGGACAACCGCCGTATTTGCGCTCCTCGATTGTGAAGCCGTTTTGCGAGAACAGGCTTCTGATTTCGGCGAAAAATGTCTCTGTCTTTTCCTCTGACATACCACGTCCCCATTCGTAACCGGATTCGATGCGGAAGTAGGTGTCTGTATATATCGGTTTATCCATTTTTACAGTGTTGTTTTTTAGATGTTGTCATATTAAGCATAGCCCGGAAACCAACCATCCGGTTTCCGGGCGTCCTTGAAATTGTTGTCAGATATGTATGGAATTGAATACCTTGTCGATGTCCTCCTGCGCCAGCCCGATGTAGCGTCGTGTGGTCTCCAGATTGGAATGGCGGAATATCTGGTTGAGCAGGATCAGGGCTTCCGCCGAACGCCCCATCATCTCGTAGACATAGCGCCCGAAGGTCTTGCGGAAGGTATGTGTGGAAAAAGCGCGTATGGGAATCCGGTATCTGACCCGGAACACCTTAAGCAACCGGTTGATGTATTCCAGAGAGTACGGATTGCCGGTTTGCGGGTTCATGAAAATCAGGTTTTCCACATCGGGGCTGCCCTGCAGCCCGTACAGATGCCGCGTCTTTTCCTGTACATATCGGCTGAACTTCACCATGCGGCTCTTGCGGGTTTTCTTCTCCGTCTTTACCAGCTGGTTGCGGCCGAGCACGTCTTTCCATCGGAGTGTACGTACGTCCGAAGCCCGGAATGCCGTACAGAATGACAGCCAGCAGTAGGTCGCCCACAGGTATTCACCGTCTTTTTCCAATGCATCGAGCAATTTTCGGAACATATCCATGGGAAGGTAGTCCGCTGTTGTCAGTTGTCCTCTGATGCGGGTCATGGTCAGGCTTCAGGCAGGTTTTCCGAGAGCATCAGCTCGGCCAATGCCCCGTTCTGGGGAATCATGGCTGGGATGTCCGTGCGACCGGGTTTGTAGATTTCGGTTGCCACGTTATAGATGTCCCACGCTGTAAGTGTTTTCTTCTCCTCGGCAAGTTTGAGCAGATCCTCGGTAAAAATTGAAATTTGGGACTGGTTGAGCGGGTAGGTTTCCACCTTGGACGAGAGGCGTTTGTCGGAACTGTCATGTGATACGCGCAAGGCGGTCAGCAGGCCGATGTAGGCGTACATTTCCACGGGGGTAATCACTTTCGCTTTCAGACGGCGGATACGTTCCCGGTCCTCATTCATCTGCACTTCGAAGTTAGACAACCATTCATCCACGCGCTCGAAAAGCTGTTCGGTGGAGGCCTTTTCTTTCCCATAGTTCGAAACGCTGCGTTCGGGAGAGAGGATGCACTGGTTGTGGCACACTTTAACGCAGGGGCCTATTGCAGCCTGTATGCCGTCCTGATGGAACGCAACGACCAGCGTGGTGGTCAACTCGTCCGTTTCCCATTCTTTGATGCGGATGGTCGTGTAGACACGGCGCAGAATATGTGCCTCGACAGCCGATGTTCCGAACTTCTGTTCCACCTGGGGCAGGACGACCACGCCGGGCTGGGCCTTGTTCTTGTTCTGGGCGGCGAAGATTTCCTCCACCTCGTAGTTCAGGTTGTGTTTCTGGCAGAGACCCGCCATGCGCTCTATCACCTCGTAATGGTAAATTCCCTTGAGCGGGTTGCCGTAGATGTCATTCTCCTTGTGTGTGCGTCGGAGCGTGTCGAGTGTCATCACCTCGACGTTGTTGTTCTGAAAATCGAACTGCACGGGGGCAGCCGTTGTTGCTAATGCTGTTGCCATAATGATTGGTGTTAAAAAGTTATACAATAAGAAAGGCGGTGGAGCGTCGTCCACCGCCTTCCGGAATTTATTCTGTCGCGTCGGGAAGATAGCGCCGGCATATCATGTCCGTGACGCTCGGATAGTAGGAGTTCCCGTAGGTGCCGTACGGGCCGTAACGGGCCAGGAAGCGGAAGTAAAAGTCCGCCGGACGGTTGTAGCTGGTGTGTATCCGGGTCTTCCTCAGCCGGTAGGCGTAGTCCATGGACGGCACCACCGTGACTTTCCGCCCGTTGAAATAGAAGTTGCCCTCCCTGTCCGAGGAGAACAGCACCTCCTGTCTTGCCGGACGGTCGTCGGCGACCACCCGGAAGAATTCGCCGAGGGAACGGCAGTTCTGGTATTCTATCGGGATCGCATCGCCCTCTCTCAGTTTCCGGTCCAGCTTGTCAAGCAGGCTGTTGATGGCCGGCGTGTACAGGTTCTCGGACTGGAAGCAGCACGTTTCCTGCCAGTGCTTCTCGAAAAGGGAGCTGATTTCAAGGATCAGCGAGAGGGTCTCACGCGCTGTCTGCGGTCTGTCGGCCAGATAATGGATGTATTCCGTCGCCAGCGTGGAGAGCGACAGGTATTCCTCCGGTGTGGGGGCGACCTTCTGGTGCAGGTTGCAGTGCCGTCCGACCAGTCCGTCGATGTCGGTCTCCTGCAATGCGTCGTCCGTCCATGCGAGGGTCCCTTCCGAACGGCAGGCGGGACATTTGTCCGCGCCGTGCGGAAGGAGCATCACTTTGCCGCAATCGGAACAGGTGACAAAATCACCACTGATTGCATATACGTCTACTGTCATTGTTTTCTCCATCCCTTAATCCTCCACGTAAGGCCATTCAAGGTGGCAGCCGTTGCATACAGCCACGCCCTCGTCACTAAGAATGTCAATATCGGTGCCCCCGCATTCGGGGCATACCGGTGCCATTTTCTTGTCCATTCGTCGACCTGCCGCTTCTTCCGTCAGAAGTATCGGCACCCAGTATGCCGATGTGCCGAAATCCCGTATCCCGTTTTCATCCTGTATGGGGTCACAGCCCTTCGTCCCCATGTATTTCTGGGAGTCCGGCCAGCATACGGCCCGGTAACACTTGTCCCGCTCGGGAGATTTGCCGGTATGGCGGACATAGTCTTCCTCGGACACGTAAAGCGCCCCGTTGTCCCCGCTTTCCCATGCCGGGTAACCGGTTCCTTCTTCCTCGAAAGGGGCACTGTCCCCGGGAAATTCCACGAGCACATACAGTTTGTCATCCCATGCCTGAAAACACTTGTCGCAGTGGAACCGGCTTTCGTGAATATCATAACGGATATTTTCCGAATTGCATTTCGGACAGATAATGTCTTTTGTTTTTACTTTCGGGAAACCCAGGATTTCTCCGGCGATAATTTCCATGCTGAGCCAGAACAACTGTTCATAGTAATCGTTCGCCATCTTTTTCGCCAGGTTCTGCATGTCGTCATCGCTGATCTTTTTCACATCGAAACCTTTCCCTTCCAGGTCATCGCGATGGACGGACGTGATGGGGAAATACCCGGCGTTCAGCTTCCGGATAAATTGTTTTTCCTCTTCTGTCGGTTCGGGTAAGTTGTTGAAATATTCCCTGAGCCGTTGATAAAGTTCTCTTACCATAATATTATTTTTGTGTTTAATCTAATACCCACCTGCCGAGGACCAGTAGTTCCGGTCCATGGTTTTCTCAAGTTCGAGGTCGGAATGTTCTTTCCAGAGGTCGAAGTCGTCAAGCAGCTCCGTTCCATCCTCCAGAGAAAGCACCGTATCCTTATTGTCCGACAGATAGTCTTGTATGTCATATCCGGACGGATAACGGTTTTCCCGGATGATTTCTTCTGCAGTTTCCTTGTCCATTCGGTTACCATTTTTCAGTCCGCCGACATTGCGGCCGGATTCATTTGTTTTGCCTTTTTCCTGTAAAACCCGTCGATGGCAAGGAAGTAGTCCCCCGCATCCCAATCAGTGCCCGCATGTTCAGTCTCGAATTCCTCCGCCCACCGGACGATCTCGGCATTGACGGCACGGGAATCCATATCTTCCCATAGGTTGTCCGCTCCGGCATTGTAGGCAAGGTCCACGACTGCCTCCTGCAACTTGTTGTAGCCGTTACACTCCCTGCCGTTGGAACGCAGCCATAAGTCCACATCGATGGCATCCTCTTCCGTCGTCCCGTTATGCAGGCACAGGCACTGCCCGTTGCCGTCATGGCATACGAGGACCGGATGTTTGGTGTCGGGACATATCCGTACCAGCAGTTCATTGGGGGCAAGTGTTTCGGTCTCACGCCCATTGAGCATTGTAGGAAGCGCCTGGTTGACCAGACTTAGGAGTTCCAATTCCTCCTTTGTTCCGGAAGGCTTGGAAACCAACAGGTTCTGTATGCGTTTAAGAAGATTGTAAACCATGAGTCAATAATTGTTATGTTCTTTCCAGATTTTACGTTTCTCGTCGTAGTTCTTGTTGCCCCACCATATATTGCAGGCTTTTACAAATGCCTGACGCTTGTTCTGACGGTAGCCTGTAATCTTCTCCATCTGATTTGAATCCAGCGAATCCCACCATTCCTGCATACGTCCCTTAAATTCTTTAAGCGTGGTAAAGGGCAGATGATCCTCGCATTCGTCACACCAGTTGTCATCACGGTCAATGCCCGTAGTGCCAATGAATATGCGGGTATTCGGGTCCACCCATGCCTGTGTCTGGATATTGTCTGAACCGCACTCGTCGCATACGGTAATCTCGTCGTCATCAGTATCATCAGGGATAAACCCGTATTCTTCCAGCCAGTGGGTGATATTGAGCAGTCCTTCGGTCTGTACGTTTTCGGCAGGCTCATCAAAATCCTCGCCGGCCTCACCGTTGAGCGTGCAGAGCAGTTTGCCGTTCCCGTTGATGAAAAGTTCATAAACTGTCGCACCTTCGTAACCGCCGTATCCGTAAAAAACGGGATTATGGACCACCACTATCGGGGAGGTTTCATACTCCGGTGATTCCGACTCCCGGTAATGCACGCCACGGTTACGGTAAAACGTGCCGATAATATTGTTCTCTTTTTCCACGGCACGGCGAATTTTCCCCAAAAGTGATTCTCTAATGGAGATGACACTGAGTTGCATATAATCCTTACGGATACGCCTGTACACTTCCAGCTCGAAGTTGTCTTGGACGGAATCGAAAGGGGATACGCCGGCGTTTTCTTGGATATATTTGTCCTCGTCGAAGTTATAGTGCCGGCAGACAATGTTCCTGATGCGGCGAAATTCCTCCCCGGCAAATTCGTGGATGCCATCCTCGCTTAGCGAAGTCGGGAAATAACAACCGGGCATGTGCGCTGTCATTTCGCGGTAAAGCGCGTCATCATCTTCCGGAAAAATTCTGTCTGTTTCCGGTACTGTGGGATTTTCTTGTTTCATGTTGATTGTTTTTATCTGTAGTTGAACAATTTCCGGTTTGCCGCCCGTTGCGTGGCGGTCACCATATTCTTATGTCATAGTCCTTGAAACAGTCCTCCAGCTCTTTGAGGCCTTCCAGGCTGTGCAGCCCTTCCTGGGAGCTTATCTCTATGTCCACGGACATGCCGTAATCCTCCTTTACTTTCACTTCCGAGTCGGGGAATACCTCCCTGACAGCTTCCGCTATGCGGGTGTTTTCTGTTCCGTTCTTAACGATGTTGAGTATCATATGTCTTTCTTTTTCTTATGCAGTACGGTATCGCTTCGATTCTGCGGATGTTGCTTTTGACTTCTTGTTTCATAAATTCCCAGGCTCTCGTTTTTCCGTTTCCGGTACCTTTCCCTGATACTGTCGATATTGTCGATGAAAGACCGGTAGTCTTCCATTTTACCGCAGTACATGCTGAACGGGCGTTCTCCGTAAAAGACCGCTCCCGTACAAAGCGTGAATCCCAAAGGTTTCAACAGGGATCCAATCCTTTTGTATTCCTCGTTGGATTTTCTTATCCGCTCCAACAGTTCGGGCCTTATTTTATTCATTGCAGTATTTATTTGTCTGATTCTGTCTTGTTTTTACTGCGCCGGTAAACCGGGCATCGTGTCCGGTATTTGCATTCGCCCCGGGCCGCGTCGGTATGCGCCCGGTGCCATTCATCCCAGCTTTTCACTCCATTGTCCGTAAGGAATGTGATCAGTTGCATGCAGCAGAAACCGCTTTCCTCACGGTTCCGGTCGTGAAGGTTGGCCAGTCCGTTGTCCTTGAATCTCATTTGGAGGATTATTACAAGGAAATCATTTCCACGATGGCACGGATCGTGTCATCCTCGAAATATCCCAGCGGGATTACCGCACACGGAGTACAGTCTTTTGAAAGCATGATATCTGGAATATACACGTTCTTTTCCGTATCAAAGATGACGGGCTTGCCCGCATCATCGGTCAGGTCCCATTTACCACCGTTGTGTTTCAGCTGCCCCATGATATAGCCGAGCATCTCGGATGCTTCGGCATTTTCTTCTGGTTTAATAGTTTTACTTGTTTCCATATCAATATTTATTGTTTTTTCGCTTTTAGCATTTGTTTTCTCATGGCAAGCAGTATTGCCTCGATGCCTCGGACACTCACCTCGTTCTCTTTCAGTTTGTAATAGTAGGTGTTCGCCCCGTTGTAGTCTTCCCTTGCCTTGCGCAACCTGCATTCCTTGGCGTCACGGACTTGTTCATAGGACAAGTCGTAACCGATGAACTCGTCCATGAAGTAGGACATGGCAGAGTGGCCCTTCCTGTAGCGGGTCTCCACCACGGTGCTGCCGATGTCCTCGCACCGTTTGCCGAGCGTCCGGAGCACGTCGCTAATATGCCGGTCATGGAACTCGTAACCGAAAAAATGGGTGTGTCCGTAATATATTCCCTGTACTTTCCTCGCATAATATTCGTACCACCGGGCGTCGCATTCGGTATGTTTCTGGGTGACCCGGCAGATGGCGTACTTCTCACCGATCCATGTAAAATGTGCCAAAGTCTCGCTTGCCACCGTTTCATGCCGACAATATTGCCAGTTGGCCTCTTCAGTCCCGTTGAGCGGGCGGAACGATTGCTTGAGAATCCATTCCTTGAAACCGTTCCGTGTCACTCCCGGATAGTTGCCGGCAATCTTCCTCCACTCTTCGGTGTAGGTATCTTCCAATGTCGCAAAACTTTTCGCGTAACGTCTGCGGTTATTGCTGTCCCGCGTGATTTCCCGCCAGCTTTGGTCGCACACTGTTATAGCGATGTCGTTATTGATTGCGTAATCGCGTTCGCAACAGCCGGATGGGGCGTCACATAGCCAGTACCAGCAATTCTCACCGTAAGTATCGCGGCAGACGTAGCGTTTTGGTTTGCCTTCGGGTGTCTGTAGTTGCCAGACTTCCATACACTCCCCGTGTCTGATATGGTTCAAGCGTACCCTGATGCCTTTATTTTCCTGCTTTACTTCCATGGTAGTCGGTATCATTCTTCCACAAGGCTTTTTTCGTAATCGGGAAAAGTGTCCGGCGCGAGCAGCGCGAGCCGTTCCCTGTCGAACAGGTAGGCGTGCATCGTGACGAATCCGTTCTGGATATCGGGTATGACATGGGAGCGGCAGGCGATGCCGTTCCGGGTGAGAAACTCGCCCATTCCCTCGTTCTCGCTGTACTCCTTGACGAAGGCATAATACGGAGGAAGGGGGCGCATGTTTACCGTCACGTCGGTGAAGGATCCCCATGATGTCACGTTGTCATTCTCCGGTGAGAGAAGTCCCACGTAAAGGTTTCCGGGAGAATCGTAGGAAAATACTTCCAGCCGTACCGGAATGCCGTCAGGGTATGTCCTGTTTACATACCGCAGTTGCCCGGCGGGAGGGGTTTCCCATCCGGGAAGATCGAAACGGCAGCTGCCTTCCATGATTTGCTCGCCGTCAACCCTGACCGTGCTCCCGTCATTATGTGCGAGTACGAACGTGGGACAGTCGCCGATGCGGCAGTTTTTCTCCTTCAGTGTCAGGGGATTGTCCATGTCCTTCCCGTGAAGACAGGTACAGTGGATGGTGCTCCCGGGTTCCAACAGGCATAGCTCGTCAAGAAGCTGGAAGGGAGACCGGATTACCCTGGCGGCGCTTTTTTTATTCTCCTTTTCGAGAAGGCGGTAGATCTCTTCAAGGTCATATTCGTTGTCTATCGGTTGCCCGTACTCCGTATCCACGATGACCACACCGGTATTGGCCAGGTGGCATTCCGCTATTGTCTTGTCATAATCGCTCCATTCAGGATTGATTTCTGTTACCGTATTGAATTCAAGTCCGTATGATGTTCTCATTATATATGTTTTTTATATTGTAGTTATACTTTTGAATTGTATTTTTAGTTATTGTGACTGTTTTTCCTGTTCTGTGTTCTGTGGGATACCGTTCCCATTCTTTTCCAGCCAATGATAATAGGCGAGCGCCTCATCATAGTCTTCCCGTGCCTTTCGTAACCTGCATTCCTTGGCGTCACGGACTTGTTCATGGGACAGGTCGTAACCGATGATCTCGTCCATGAAATAGGAAACCGTGCGCCCGTAGTAGTGGTCCGTGCGGGTTTCCACCACAGTACGGAAGATGTCGTCACACCGCCTGCCGAGTGTTCCGATTACGTCGCTGACATGTCGGTCATGGAACTCGTATCCGAAAAAACGGACGTAACTTTCGTGTTCCTGCCGGTTTGTCTTGCCCGCGTAATACTCGTACCACCGTGCATCGCATTTGGTGTGCCGCCGGGTGACCTTGAAGATGGCGTACTCTTCACTGATCCATGTAAAACGCGAGAGAATCTCGCTTGCCTCTTCCTCACAGTAGCAATCCCGCCAGTTCAGCTCCTCGGTCTGGCTGAGCGGAAGGAATGACTGTTTGGTAATCCACTGCCCGAAACCTTTGCGTGTGACATGCGGAAGCCCTTTCACGACCTTGTCCCATGCCTCGTTGCATGCCTCGTCCAATGAAGGGAAACTTTCGGGAAAGCGTTCCCTGTCCATTCCGTCACGCAGTACCTCGTTCCATTTCTTGTCACATATGACAAGGATGAGGTCCGTCCTTACGTGGCAGTCCCTCTCGCAATATCCGTAGGGGGCATCGCAGAGCGTGTACCACTCCTTCGGACCATAACCGTCATCACGTCCCAGATAGCGCCCGGGCTTGCCTTCCTCCGTCTGTACTTCCCAGACTTCCGTGCAGTTCCCGCGATCTATATGATGCAGGCGTACCTTAATCTCCTTATAATCTTGTTTTTCTTCCATGTCAATCATTTTTTCTATTTTATGCTGCCGCCTTGTCCAGTCCGTCGATGATATGCCTGCATTCGGCTTCCATCTCTTTCAGACTGTCCGTTCCGTAGAATCCCCAACAGCTGTCCAGTTCGTTGGAGTCGTCATCCTCCGGTGTTATGCAATATCCGAAGACCTCTCCGGTGTAGTAGTCGTCAAGGGTTTTGATTTCACCTTGCAGGTATTCCTCGATCCGCTTCCTGCGTTCCACGGTGATGTTCTTCCACCCGTATTCCCGGCGCACCTTGTCCAACGGTACCGCGATGATGCCGAAAAATCCGGAATCCCACGGGCAGCTGAACGGCGAGGTGGATACCGTAGTGCCGCTATGCTCGTAGAGATAGACCGGCAAGGCGATATACTCCTTCAGGAACGATCCCCGGAAATTTCCGATGCGCCCGTCAAAAACCTTGTCGATATCAAAGTGCTCATCGAACTCCTTCTCCGGGCGGTAGCGACGGTGTGCCGTGTAGAGCGTACCGAGGTTGTCGAACATTTTTCGCGGGCTTCCGGCATCGTCATCATAGTAGATGTTGATGTGGTATCCGTTATATTTGATTTGATTATACAGGTTCATCCGCTTGGCTTTTAAGTTCCACTCTTTGTCCATTTACTTTTGCAACCAGTGTGTCCACACTCTCCACGGGGGCGCAGACATTGTTCATGCCGTTGATATCACCGAGCGTACCCGGAGCGAATCGGCGTGTGACTTCCCCGGTGTCATAACTGAGGACACCGCCGTCAAACGTGAAAGTCAGGCCGACGGTCCCGCCGTTTTGTGCTTCCCCGTAAACAGAACATGCTGCCCTCAGCCCATGGGTGTACAGGTTTTCGGCACTCCATGCCACCTCCGGGGTGAGGCGTGCCACTTCCCGCATGAGGGGAGCCACGATTTCCTTCGTCCACCACGGCCTTTCGATACGTTTCTGCTGTTCTGACAGCCTGATGATCCGCTTTTCATGCCAGGCAATTTTCCGGCGGGTCGCATCAATCCTTCCTTGCAGTTCATCCCGTTGCTGCCTGTACCTGTCTATCTTGTGCAGATAGTCCGCAATACATTTTCTTACTATGTCCGTTTCCATTTCAAGTTCTGTTACAGAGTTGTACAAATTGTTCCGTAATCTCATCCCGCTCGAACTCGTCGCAGTTCAGGTCGAAAAATATGCCTGAAGCCGCAAGCATGTCACGGGCTTCCCCGTAGGTGATGTCATTCCTGTACCGGTATCTCTCCACCATGTCCTGATGTTCGGCTTCCGCCCGGTCATGCAGTCTCTTTTTATACTGCCTGTACCATGTGGGGAACTGTTCCCTGAAAACCATATGTTCCAGCTGCAAGTCCCGGTATCTGCCCGGTGCCAGCAGGATGTGCCTGTCAATATAGGACTTCGCCTCGGCTATGATTCCCTCCCTGGTGAAGGGACGGTGGGAACGTGCCGTGAAATCTACCCATCCTTTGTGCAGGGGATGCTCGATTTCAATCCGCACGCCCTGCCGCCTGACGTGTACCACGATATAGGCGGTCCGGTGGGGGAACATATCGTCCTTAAGACTCACTTCCCGGCAGGTCAGCGGGTCAATATGGATGTAATGATCCTGCCTTGCGCCCCCGAGGAACCTTTCAAGCTGCCGCATTGACTGGCAGTAGATGAATGTTCCCACGCGGCACTGGCCGCGGCGAATATCGCCGTAATAGTACTTTCTTGCCTTTGCCCCGGTGATGCGGGACTCGTCCGATACTTCGAAATAGCTCCGATAGGTGTCATCCGTACGACAGAAGTCGTATATTTCCTGAAAGGTTCTTGCTCTCATACTGGTGTCTTTTTTAGTGTTCCCGTTTTTTGTCCGGAGGAAATTCCCCCGTCTTGTAAAATATCTCTCCGAGACGGTCCGCCTGTTCCGCCAGGCCTCTCTTCCAGACAGCCGACACGGCCTCGCGTGCGGCCTTCTCGTACATGCCCAGCAGCACCGCCTCGGGCAGGCGTTTCGTCCGCCACACCTCCTGTGCGGTGGCGAGCATCTCCACCCTGCAGCCCAGATGGCTGGCCGTGAGGATAATGACGGCATTACCGATGAAGTTCGGTACGCGTTCTTCCTGTTGTTCTCCTTTCATTGTTCCGTACCTTTAATCCGTTTCGAACTCGTCTTCATAGACCTCGATTTCCTTCCCGCTCTCACAGATGCGTACCAGCCAGGTGTATTGGAGCCGTTCCAGCAGCTCTATGCGGCGATAGCCCTTGTAGGGCACTTTCAATGTTGCAATGTCTCCCGGTTGCATGTCAGGCGGATATTTCAAATTGGACCAGGAAATGGAACTCGCTTATCAGGCTGCGGATGTACGGTACTGATTTCGGATCCTCCCCGTAAGGATAGAAGATGGTCCGGCAGCGCGTCAGGCATCGGATACCCTGTTTTCGTAACCGGTACAGCAGGTAAGCCCTGCGTCGTAGTTGTTTCTTGCTCATCGTATAAAGGATTATGTCGTTTTGATTAGAATAGTGGTGTGGTCGTCAAACGGGGGCATCTCTTTACGTTTTCGATGTAATGCCTCCATTGAAAGAAGCTCATCTTGTGTTAACAGGGATGAGCATCATTTCAATGGAGGGAGTACTGATTTATTCTGACCCGCCACACCGTGCCGCCTACCGGGCGGATGGAGATGACGGCCTACTTCTTACGCCATGCCGCCATCTTCTTCTTGATGTTGATATTGTTGTCCGCCAGCATTTTTTTCAGGACTGCCAGCAACCGCCATCCTTCTCCGTTTTTATACTCTTCCGCTTTTGCTGACAGGAACGCCAGTGACTGGTACTTGTCCAGCCTGCGCCCCGAATCGTCAATGGCTGTGCAGCCGTGGAAACGGATCAGGTTCTGCATGGTAAAGAACGCCCCGGCGCCCTTATAGGCGTCCATCCATGCCTTGCTTTGAGGAGTATCCCATGGCAGCCGGATACGGCGGTCATTGAACTGTCTGACCGCGTTGTAAAGCTGTGCGGCGTCCAGCGCGTGCCTGATGTGGGTTATCGCGATGGAAAGCGGGTAGTACAGTTTGGATTGCAGGTCCTCCACGAAAATATTACGGCCGTATACACGCTTGTAGGGAACTCCCTTGCATTTTCTTGTTTCCAGGTTACCCACGTGTTTTTTCAGCGCGCTGACATAGTCGCTCGCGATGGCCAGAACCACATCACGGTTGAACCAGCGGTTTCTCTCTACAAAACCTGTGATGTCCTTGTGTTCCATCTTCATCTGGGCGTGTAGCTCGTTCAGGAGCATTTTCCACTGGTAATCATAGCCTTTCCTGTGGATCATCTCGGTCACCCCTGCCGGCTCTTTCCGGCAGTGATGCGTATATGACATCATGTGGAACATCTGCGCCATGACCCACCGGCGGAAGAGGCGGTTGTTGGGAACGGTACCCTGTGCCATGATGCAGCCGAATATCGGGTCGTTGTCATCCAGGATGGTAAGTTTCCCGTCCTTGTTGGAGGCGACGTACTCGCCACCCCCGGCTCCCTGCATGGCGAACAGGCAGCTCACGTCCACACCGGCGCCTCGGAGCGCCTCGATACGCTCGCGCGCCCCTTTGGGAAGTCCGGCAGGGGGATTATGACCGGCCACCGCCGGATAGACCGTGCCCAAACCCGAATTCTTGCCGATAACGATGCCCGTGGCGGTAAATTCCTTGTCCGCGATGGCGAATTCCGTGCCGCATCCGGGGCACAGGATTTTTGTTTCTTGTTTCTTTCTGCTCATTGTGAATTTGTTAATAGTTGATTACTTCCGGGCTCCACCCATTCTCTGAGTATCACCAGGTCCTTGTCTTTTTCGCTTTGCCAGAACCATTTGCCCATCGTTTCGGGATTCCATGTGAACCCGCCCATAATCCGGCAGAGGATATAGAATTCCAGCTCGAATTGAGCGGTGTCCCGGTGTTGCCCATACAGCATGTCCCCGTCCTCGAGGTCACTTTCGGGCAATGCCATGAAATACCGGCGGGACTTGCTCTGGCTGCGCTCCGATGGTATCGAATGTTTATAGCGGCGGTACAGATCCTCCACATCCGTGAAAAAATCCCCGCAGCCGTACTTCGGCAACCACGGAGCGCCATCATGCCTGCCGTTCCGTATCATGTGTCTCCCGTTTACTTTTAAACTTCTGGACTGGAAATCAATCCGGAAATTTGCGCCGTTCTCTATGGCGGTGACGGTTTCTCGGTAAATATCTTCCATTTTCTCACCTGTTTACAATTAATGGCACTCAAACCCCTGGCGCGTATCTTTATAGTCCTGATAAATACAGTAGGACTTCGGTCCTGAACCAGGTAGTAGCCTGGCTCAGGACCAAGCTTGAATACTGTATTTTGAATTTGGGTCTCTCGTGCATATGCGGTCGCGCTACCTTCTGTTCAGGGGGCTCATCCGGACGGCACATCCCTTTAAAAACCTGATACGGGCCGCGAGTACGGCTGGACCCTGTGTCATCTGTCGTGTTAGCAGGAGATGACAAAGGTTCCAGCCGTGTAAATCGCGGCTCTGTTGAAATCCCGGCCTTGCCCCCTTTGTCCTGTGCTGTTCTTTTTGCGGTTCCCGGAATGCCGGCACGTTCCTTTACAGGTCCGATGTCTGCTGTGGCGGAAGCCGGAATGGCGCCGTCGTATGACGCTAGGGATACGACGGCGCGATACGGGCTTATCGGAGACAGCGGGCTGAATCCATTCCCCCGAACCGCACGTTCCCGTGCTGGAAAAGACTGAAAGTTCTCATAATACCGGCACATGGCTTTATGCTTCCGATGTATCCCGCGTATGGGTCTTCTGCGGAGTCCGAAGGCGACGGTCAGCCGCCTTCAGACTCGGAAAGAAGACGTCGGTACGCGGGATGCCCAAACCTATTCCTTGAACTTTCCCGGTGTGCTCCGGTAACGGGTGCGGGACAGACGGCACATGACTCTAATTTCCCGATACATTACAGGCGCAGCCAGAATCAAGGTGGGATTAACCGGCTGTTAGACCGGTTAATTCCTATATGGATTCTGGTTATAAGCCTGTAACGTTGAATAACCTGCCCGTTCACCCGTTCTGCCGTGTGCCCGGCATGCCCTATAACGATGCTACCAGCGTATTGTACACCGCCCGGCTCGTCAATAAGGCGCCGCGCATGCATCCTATGGTCAGGTAGCCCGGAATGATTCCCGGGGTCTTGCCCCGGTTCGCCTTCACGTTGCGCCCTTTGCCCCGGACAATGCAGCCGTCCTGCCCGGTACTGACATATCCCAGACCGCCTACCTTCCGCTTGCCCGTACTTACGGCCCGCAGGCAGTCCATCACGAACTTGTTCAGTTCGTCAAGGTCTCTGCGGACATTGCATACCGGAAGCACCTGGGTCGCCCAGCTGAACTCCCCGTTGCCCTTATACAGGTAGCGGTTGACTGCATTGACCGCTTTTGCCGGGGTAGTGCGGGGATTGCGGATCGTGCGGCGTTCAATCTCTTTCTGAAAAGTCTTGATACGGCTTGCCGAAGGGGAGATCATGTCCCCCTTGATGCTGAACCCGAGAAACTTGAACCAGCGGTCGGACATCAGGTATTCCACCTTCTTCGGGTTGAGCTTCATGCTTTTCTCGCCGAGCCTTTGTTCCAGCACTTGCATTGCTTTCCCGTAGTCTTTCCCGATGAACAGCATGTCGTCCGAGTATCGGATGTAGTAGCCTGTCATTCCTGAGAGTTCCCCGTCGAGATCATGGAGCAGCACGTCGGCCAGCCAGCTTGCCACGGGACAGCCCTGTTTGAGGGACTGGTACTTGGCTTGAAGGCGGTTGTCTTCATCGAAGTAAAGATCGTTGTGGTAGTACTTCCTGAGCACGTCAATTAAGGAGGAGCGTCCGTGTCTGGCCTCGACCTTGTCGAACGCCTCGTCAATGTACCGTATCGGCACACTATCGAAATATTTGCTCAGGTCCGACTTCCAGCCCAGAATGCCGCCGCCTCTCGTTTCCGCTATCCGGCGGCTGGCCTCGGTGACTACGCTGCCACAGCCGATACCGCTTTGGTAGGACTTACACGAGGGGTGTACCATTTCCGGCATGAGTTCAAAGAGCAGGTCGTTGGCAATGCCCAGCACTACCCGGTCGACGGGCTCGTTGATGTATACCGTACGGAACTCGCCGTTCTCCTTCGGTATCTGTGCGGTATGCGGGGGAGCGATTTCGTACTTCCCCTGTATCATGGCATCGGCCATGGCCATACGGGTATGCTCGTCGGTCAGCCGGATAAGCTGGTCTTTCCGGATGTCTTTCAGCACGCCTTTCTCAATGGCCTTTTTCCACCGGCCGATGTCGAAGAACATCTGTAATATCTTGTCTGACATGGTTCGTATATTTTTTATTATTTTTCCTGACAATACCGTTCAAAGTGTTGGAGGTTATAACTTTCTGTCTGCAGGTTCTCCCAGCAGTCCCGGATAAACTCCTCCCGTACCTCAACTTTTGCCTGCGGGAATTCTTCCTCCAGCATTCTTCGGGCAAATTCTTTCCAGTTCCCGTTTTCTGCCAGTTCCTTGCGGATTTCAGGCAACAGCCGTTCGTATTCTTCTACCGTTCCGCACAAGGACAGCAGGTCGTCATTTGAGAGGTACTCTTCCGCGTCGTGGATTTTTCCGGCCTCGTCGGTAGGGATGAGAATTTTTCCTTCCGCAGTCAGCTCTACCGATACGGCACTGCTGCAGGCTGCAAAACCGTACTTGTCGTATATGGTCACCGAACAGGGATAGAATCCCTTCCCGTCCAGCAGGTCACCGGCCGGATCACCCGTCGGAAGGATGAAGCGGACTTTCCGCCCGTATTTTTGCCCAAGGTATTCCTTGAGCAGGCGCATAAGTTTTTCACGGGTAGCGGCCATATATTCTTTGCCGGCATCTTTTTCCTTGACAAGTCTCGGCAGGATGTCGTCCGGCATGGGAATGCCGGTATCCGATATGCCGTTTTCTTGCGTTTTACTCGGTTCTTTTTTCATTTTCAATTGTCTTTATCTGTGTATATCGTATCATTTCCCTGTCTCATCCCCTTTCTACAAATGCGGTGAGGCCTTCTTGCGGGAGGAGGAACTCCTTTTCCTGTTCACAGTAATAATAAATACCTTCATCGATCCTTTCTGCGGCTTTTGAAACGGGTGCGCCGCTCCTGCGTCCGATGAGCTTCCTCTGCAATGCGGTGACCGATACGGTTGTTTCCATTTCCTGTTCCGTCCCCCGGAACAGTGTCAGCTTCCTTATGGGGTACTCCTTTCCCTGCCACTCAATGACGTCGAGCAGGCTTCCCTCTTCGGGATATACCCTGCAGAATGCAGCGTGCACGCTTGCCGACACCTTGCCACAAAGCAGGCATATCTGTTCTCCCAGGCCCAGACAGCTGTTTCTGATCATCGCTTCGAGCAGGTCCGTGCCTGCCCCATTGTCCGCTGCCTGTGTGAGAGCCTCCCAGTATCCCCTGCCGAAGTGGCTTATGAAGGGCACGAGCTGCGAGGCCCTGACCGTCTTTTCCGACCCGCCTCCCGATTGCAGCGCCTCTATTCCGGCGGATACCAGCTGTACCCTTGTGTCGCCCTGCACGGGAGGATATACGGGGCAGCACACCTGCATGGTTTCCATCAGGTCTTCACTTTCGTTGTACCAGCGTACCTGTTCCCCGAATCTTATGAAATCATATCTGTCCATTTTTCTTTGTCTTCATTGTTCTGTTGTTGTTTACAATTCTTCCGGTTCTCCATCGTTGATACTTCGGTAGAAACGGTCTCCGTCCGCCCATTTCTTGGCGGCGATAGCCAGCCCGAACGCTTCCTCTATGGAAAGTCCGTCGGCGGGAAGGGCATCAAGGAGTTCTCCCATGCATACATCGTTCCCGCCATACTCTTCCTGCACCTTCCCGAGTGTCATTCTGCCTTTGTCCGTCTTTTTACGGCACAAAAGCATCTGTTGTATCCAATTTATCATGCGGTTCTTTTATTAAAGGAAATTTTTGGCATAACTGCGGGCTTCATTGAAAGTGTTGAAACCGATTCCACTCACGCAAGAGATTGCCCAGTATCTCAATTTCCTGCTTTCGGCACGGGCAAGATAGATTTGCCCGATACAAATCCCGTCTTTGAGGATGCCATGCCACTTGTCTTTTTTAATCCGTATCATGTTCCGGCATTCATTAGTCCATTTTCCAAAATCCGTAATCGGAGCCGTTACCGGGGTGGGCGCCGAAATAGTAATCCTCCGGGGAGCAGCTGTCAAGCGTGTCGAACAGCGATTCCAGCAATCCGGCCGCGTCATCGCTGTTCCACCATTCAGCATCCTTGTCTTCCATGGCATGGGCGGGGACGGCATCCATCACCTGCACGTACTCCGGTGTGTCACGGATAACATCCATGAACACCGGGATCAGGTCTTGCGTACGCATCGTGCTATGGGAAATGCTCTCGCCGGGGATGGCATGGATCCGGTTCTGTGTCCTCTCGTCTATGAACATGTCCTTTTAGATGAATGGAAGTCTGGTATCCTGTAACATGGGGGCCAGCATCCGGCACATTTCGTAAGAAGCCTCGTTGCGCCCGTCGATACGGCGCGGGTCACGCTCCGCCATGGCGAGAATACCGGCTTTTACAGTTCTGAAGAATGTCTGTTCCAGTGTCTTGTGGAAATAAGGAAGCGCCTGGGCGAAACGTTCGGACTTGAATCCCAAATCGTTCATGGCGTATTCCAGCTGTTTGGCCGCCTTGTACTCGCGGCTGTTCTCCAGGCTTTCCGGAATATCACCGAACTGTGCAGCCCGAAGCTGGCGTTCCAGTTCGATGACGGCCACTGAAAGCAGGAGCTTGATGGCAGCGGCATTGCCGATACCGTGTTTCTTCCCGTCAGCGGTATGAAATTCGATCAGGTTTACACTGTCGTTCTCTTGTAATTCTTTGTAGCGCGCGAGAATTTCGCTGAGCGCTTTTGCTTTTTCTTTATCCATAATTTTTATCTGATTTGATTGTTGTTGCACACAAGTACGTCCCCGACGATGAAGTCTTTCGACGCCGGGTGATGAGCACGGAATATCCTGCTCGCTTCAAGATTGAGGGACAGAGGGATAAGTTTGCCTTCCTCGTTGACGACCATTGTCGTGTTCCCGTCCAGTTCCACCAGTTCGATGTAGCCGCCGACAATCGCCTGCATCTCCTTCAGCGTGAAGTCCGAGCCATTGGCAGGCTGCACGGGTTGGCGTGTTCCGTCCGTTTTGATGATTTCTGTCATGGCTGCTTTGAAATTTTAAGATTCATGACTCGCCAGTATATCCAAAATCTGTTGCAAAGGGAATTTTTCAGTCCAGAATCGCTCGTCGGTATGTTTGCCGTACGCCCGGTATCTGGCTTCCCCGTTTGCAAATACCGCCAAGATATGGCTGTCCAGCACATTGTCCGGCGGAACCAACCTTTCCAGTTCCGTTTCGGTAAGTTCCACGAAGCACCAGCTATTGTCTTCCGGCAAGTCCTCGCTGCCCAGTATCCCGTCCTCGTCCGGCTGGTAAAAACCAACCGATATGTCATAAAAGTTTAAAGACTGGAAACTGATGTCATCCTTGAATGGCTTGACGGCTTCCAGCCTGCCGGACTGTGTCTGTTTCCACTCTTTTGACAGGTACACGATTGCAAAGTCGCAGCAATCCCATGCACTGTAAGTTCCTGCCTTGAGCAAAAGGTATGGGGTAGGTTCATTTGAGATTTTCATCGTGTTTCCCTCCTTTTATGTCACGCGTGATACCGTTTCACGGTGCGTAGCTGGTTAATGATATGGCTGAAAAGCTCGCGTGAATAGATGCGGTAATGGAACACGGCCGAATACTCACGCACGTTGCCGTGAAAGTCCACATAGGAACGGTCCGGAGCGAAGTCGAACAAGTCGCCCTGGACTTCCAGCGTGTATTTGTTCTGCCGCAGCCAGTCGAAGAACTCGAAGAGGTCCTTCTTTTGGGAGTAGAAAGCGCAGTATTCATAATCGTTCCCGCGCAGGTTCCGGAGCAATGCCGCCAGTTCATTCCGATTACTGCGATCGTAGAATTCAACCCCCGTCCGTGTGGCGAGATTCCGGAAGAACCGTTTTTTCCCGTCCAGTATGAACGAGTACGGGATATAGGCCACGTCCGACCGATACCATGCCATGTAGCGTACCTCCGGCGTGCCCTTAACGAGGGCGGGACGGCGGTTCAGCCTCTCCGCATGTTCCCTGATCTGGCGGGAGAGTTCCCCGTCGGAAAGACGTATGGAACGTTCCGCCATGAAGAACCGCTCCTGCGAGCGGAAGCAGAACGGATACAGGTCACCGTAATAAGGTTCTCCAACGAAGAAATAACCGTTTTTCCAGCGTGCCGGAGGCAGGCATTCCCACAGGTCGTAGTAGCGTTCCTCCGTAATTTCACGGAAGGGCTTGCATAGTGCCCGGGTATAACGTTTCACAAGCTGTGTCATGCGTCCCGGTGATACGGCGACCAGATGCGGGTTCTTCTCCCTTTCGCGTAGTGCTTCCAGCGTCTCGCCGCCGTAGTCGCTGTGCATGTCATCGGACATCGACGTGAGGCATGTCCCGTCGAAATAACGTGAATCTATGATGTATTTCATGATGCCGGTATGTTAGAAGTCGATACGCAATACGTGCCGTGCGGCGGATTCTGCCGCCAGTGTCAGTTGCCGCTGCCATGCCTGGTGGCTCGGCGCCCATTTGAATGCGGTCTTTTTCAACAGTGTCCGGGTCTGCTCGTCCGGTTTCCCGTCGAAAAGTATCTGCAGTCGGTTCTCCTCGTAATTCCATACCAGTCTGCCGCCGTCAAACAGTATTTCACGGTTCTCACGACCGGCCTGTTCCTGCTGTTTCTCCCGCACCTTGCGGGCGATCTCGGGGTATTTGAAGATGGAATGACGCTCCGTGACGACGGGTTTCCCGCCCTTGCCGTTCCACTCGCGGAGGCGGGCGACGGCACGGTCGATTATTTCGACATTGCCATGGTTGGCATATGTGGAGAGCCGTCCGGCAAGATTGCTGACGAAAAGGGAGCGGCTATAACCGCGTGATGTGCCCGTATCAATGCCACGGATGGTGGCGGCCGTGTCGTCGATATCAGCCTTGACCCTCTGCCATTCCTCTTCGGCACGCTGTTCTTCGGGCTTGGCGGCTTCGAGGGCCTTGCGTATCGCTTCGAGGGCACGTTCGCGCCACTCTCTGAATGCCGTAACGCTCTTGTTGTGGCTGTTGCAGGCCTTTTCGTTACGGGCGGTGTTGAATCTCGCAGGTCCCGTGATCATCGCGCTGGCACAGCGGCTGTTGGCGGCAATCATTGCCGAGAAATAGCGTTTGTAGTTTTCCATGTAACGTTCCCGCTGCTGTTCGGGCATAGACTGCAAATCCTCGTGCAGTTCCTTTTCGTGCGAGGCGATGTCCGTTTCGCCCCGCTCTTCGGGTGAGAACGAGGTGAGGTTATAGGAGTCGCACGCCCGGCGGAAGTATTCTTCCAGATAACCCGGATGCGCCACTTCCACAACCTCCCAGTCCTTGAAATTCGCCGGGGCGAGGATTTCTTCCCCGCCCGGATTCCCGACAAGGTGGGAATAGCTGCAATACCCGTATCTCTTTCCCCTGAAAAGAAACGCCACCGGCTCGCTTTCCGGGGCATCCACACGCCGCACCATGGTCACACGGTGGGCATTTTCCTTTGTCAACAATGTTGTTTCCATACCTTTCTTCTTGATTATTTGATTGTTTCCGATTTTTATTGTTGCTTTATCCGGGCAGCATGGCCCATTAC
This sequence comes from Bacteroides sp. D20, assembly GCF_003436255.1. Classification (NCBI taxonomy): domain Bacteria; kingdom Pseudomonadati; phylum Bacteroidota; class Bacteroidia; order Bacteroidales; family Bacteroidaceae; genus Bacteroides; species Bacteroides sp. D20. The sequence goes on from NZ_QSOO01000015.1 coordinate 44,328, forward strand.
GGAGGCGAACCCCACCTCGATACCTATCTGGTATCCGCCCTCGATGGTCGATTCCAAATCCGCCTCGCTTTCGATCAGGGATTCCGAATCATCGGCATAAAGCCTGTACAGGGCAAAGACATCCGCCTCCCATAGCTTCCGGGCATTTTCCGCCGGTACAAGCAGCCACACGAAACCGTCTTCACGGGTTACCTTGACGGCGGCTTCGCCATGGCGCAGGGTCCGCCGTTCCCTTATGTCCAGTGCCGCCGTCCACACGATATACATCAGAGCGTCGTGGCGGCTTTTAACATCGGGGGAATCGCACAGATGGCTGGCCGCGTCTTTGAGGGTCCGGAAAGAGTCCGCCATGAACTGCTCCACGACATACGGCTTCCCGGCAATGGCGGAACAGGCTTCGTCCGCCCTGCCTGATTCCGGCACGGCCTGAATATCCTCCTCTTCAAGGAAGATTTCACGGTGCAGGCAGTCCATGTAGTAATATGATTTCATTCCGGTTGTTCTTTAGGGGTAAAAGTGATTCTCGTATGTCCGTCATAACCGAACTTGACCTGCAGCCCGAAGGCTTCGGCATCGCTCGATATGGCACAGATATCCCAGATACTGAGTTCCGCACCACAGGTTATGACGGTATTGTCTTCTGAAATCTGCGGTGACTTGTCTTTCAATGCGGCTCCGCCGCAGATACCGCGCAGGATCACACCACGCCGGTGGGTGGACAAGTTGTTTGTTCCCATGGTTCTCCTATTTGTTTTTCCGTTATTTTTGCCATTCTTTTTTTTCTCCTGTTTGTAAAAGCATAGGGGCATTCCGCCCCCATGGTTGTTATTAATTCATATTATTTTGTACTGACTGTCTGTGGCGCCTGTTCCACAAGGGTGTACCGAAGTGCCGGCTTCCCGTTTCGGAATATGGTAAACGAGTTGCCTTGTACCTGCACGTCCTTTGCTTTTGGCCACCAGAGCCACGAGAGTTTCCCACCGCTGAGGAAAGCCACGGCATTGCCCTGTACTTTGCCGACCTCACGTACGCCCATATCCTCGTTGCCTCCGGACAGCCTGACGCAGTGCCAGTTGGAACCGAGTTCCATTTTTCTTTTTACATCTGCTAATGTTCTCATGTGATTATGTCTTGTTTTGATTATTGCATTATACCGCATGTATCCGGCATTTCCGGTTGCAACTTCTGAGATTGTCGGCATATGGCACCGGGTATGACCTGTTCATCCAGTCAGGAAACCCTTCACGGAAGCAGTGTTCCGGAGTCGGGTATTCTTTGCGCAAACGTTTCCTGTGGCGTCTTTTTGTCCTGTTTTCGACGGCATGGGGAACTTTGGGTATCCGTGGCGTATGCCATTTCCCGCCGGAATAAGTTGCGACATATTCCTGTTGCGGTTCGTCATTCTTGTAGCTGCACACCATGACAGCCGGTTTTTCGCTGAGTATCCCGGCATCGGCAAGCCCGCTGAGTGTACCTTTGGCAGCCTTGAAATTTACAAAGCAGCCCAGACTCATGGTACGGTCTGTGGAAAATATCTCTACCATGTTGAAATATATTATAAGTTATCTGTTTTTCGGTGTTTCCTTTTACCTCACGTTCCAAACTGGGGATAACAGCGGGACGTAGCTCACCCAGTGAAGGGTGATTTGAAGGCAGCCCTGCTGCACTACGTCAACCGTGTTATGTCGGGGGTGGGAACGGCATCTCACGACGCAAAGAAGTAAATTGTGGAAGTTAAATTGGAAGTGTGGGTGTACGGGAATCGAACCCGTTTTCAGCCAAGACCTGAAGCACCCGTGAATTTAATCCGGCATCTCCCTGTAAAACGGGAGTTATGCTGATGGCGGCATTTTGACCGCAAGTGTTTGCCCGGATGTGCCACGCTGTATAACAATGGCGGTGATACGGCAAATAGCAACATCTTTACTCTCACAAACCACTTTGTTGCAGGATATACCATTGGCATACAGTGATATGTAGACAGTTGGACGGAAAAAGCCCGCAAAGTCGGCACACTGCCATACAATGCGGGCATGTTACCTGCAATTCACCGGAAATTCCAATGAATCAGGCGGCAGTTTTCATATCAGTGGCAGGTTGTTGTCCTGCCGCCTGTTCGGAAACAGCTCCGGCGGTTGTTTCAGCGGTTACTTCAGCAGGCTGTTCTTGGGACTGTCCGGCAGCCGGTTGTTCGGTTGCTTTGTTTCTGCCTTTGCCCTTGCTTTTGGCGCCCGCCTGTTCCGCCACGGTTCCGGCAGTCGTTTCTACGGTCACTGCTGCCGGGATTTCGGCAGGTTGTGGTACCGGTTGTTCCGCTTCTCTTGGCAGCGCCACACGGAAACCAAGCGCATCAAAGGACGCTTTTGCGGCGGCGTGGATAGCTTTCTTGTAGTCACGTGCCGTACGTTCAAAGTCCTTTTTGGTCGGTACAAGACCGATTTTTGCCCATACGGACTCTTCCAAGTCGAAGCGTTTCACCGTTTCACCCTTTTGGGTGCGGAAGATGACGGCACACGGAGTTGTGGCACGGAGTTTCGAGCGGATGCCGTCGTTCGCCTCACGCAATTTGATTTCTTCGGCTTTGACAGCCCAGAAAGTCATCACCACATTTTTCCACACACGGAAAATTTCATCCTGCGTCTTGTCTTTCGGTTCATAATCCGCACCGAAGAACTGTTGGGCGGTTTCTTTTTCATTGCCGTCACGGTCTGTACTTTTGTACACAAGGATCACGCCTTTCAACCCGTTCACCAAATTTACAAACTGTTCTGAATTTAATCTGCTTGTTGCCATAATGATAAAGTATTAGTTACTACGCAAAAGTGCGTATTGCGAGCACTTCCGGAATCGAACCGGAAATCTCACATTGCTGCGAAATGTGGCAGCCATTGCCACGTGCCCATAACCCGCCCATGTATTTCACCCTACATGCGCGGGTTTTAATTCATTTCCGCAACTTTCTTAACGTGCCCTATAGTTTGCTCGCAAAAAAATACTATATTTGCAATGTTAAATGACAAATACCTGTAACTTCGCATCATGGCAAACGCTCGCTTACTCCAATTTCGACAAGACGTTTCTTTGGCACGTCCCGGATCTTTTCCAATCCGGCAGATAACTTTAAGGTGAGGCATTTAGGCGTTTTGCCGAGCCGGGTATTGCGCATAGCATTGGCATATACATTTACCGGCGTCCCCTATACGGATAGTTTTTACCGCTATCGTGCATTTTATTCCGAGCGCACTGGGCGCAATTATGGCATTATTCTTACACGTCCTTTTTCATACAACTTGCACTCCCAAATTTGCGTGCTTTGTGTATGCGGTCTAAAAACACGTTTTTAGCCGTTCCAACTTGCTACATTGGTTTGTAGTCCTGCTCGGTGTGGTTATTTAACACCCTATTTAATCGCTCCAAAGCGAACAAGCGAATTTTTGATTTTCCAAGCCTCAAAAATAGGTTTCCCACAAAAAGGGCTTTTTGTTTCTCGCTCTTGGCGGTCTTTGTTTTTCTGTTTTTTAAATCTGTTTTTTAGTTATCTATTTTTTTTCTTTTTTTCTCCGTACTTGTTTGCCGTTTGTTTGGCTTTCGAGTACATGACTATTATAAAACTGTTTTTCAGAACTGCAAAACTTTTTGAGAATTTTTTTTAGATTGTTTCAAAAACACCCCTTTTGCGAATATGGTACGCATACGCGCGAAGAGAATTATTAATTCATTGAATATCAACAATATATAAAATAATAGCTTTTGCGAAAAAAAAATTTTTCATTGCAAAAAACGAAAAAAGCCCGTTTCTATATGTATATTAAAATGAAAGTTTTACTATATATTTAATTATCAATGGTATAGGTCTGAATAAATATCCAAATTAGATAAAAACAGAATGAAAAAATATATATTGCTTTCATTTTGTAACTAATAATAATAACAAAGTCTGTTTTATGTTTACTTTATATAAAAGTAAAACAAGTAACTTATTGTAAATTAATATAGTAACAATTTTAAAAAGAACCGGGTGGGTGTACTCCAAGGTGCGGATTCGATTTCTATCCTCGGGGCATTTTTCCAAATCCCGTTTTTTAAAACGATCCAATATGGGGTCCTGCCATAAAATTGTAAGCGGACGTCAAAAAATATATAATAACGGGGACATGGACTTACAGCGGTTTTAAATACAATCATAACTGTTATTCCGGCATTTATAAGACATTCCCAAGCCACAGATACACATACTTCCGGTTTTCATGGATATACAGACTTTCAGAAGATTTTCGTTTCTTGCGGGTAAGGCCGGTTTTGGGGAACATCGGAAATGTGGGCATAAATATATAGTGCCAAAGTATCCGGCTCTTGGTATATATTCTTGATTGTACCGGTAAGAAACGGCTTGTTGGATTCTGTAAAACAGCATGTTCAAATGGAATTTTCATCGGTAGGGATTACGCTGTAATAGTCTATTTATTAACCATATAGAATATATATGGAAATGCATGTGTATGATTCTTGACTTTTTTGTATGTTTTTTGTGATTTTGTATAAGAATCCTGAGAATTGGTGTTTAAACGCCTGTCTTTTTGCTGAATAATGTGTATATTTGCCATAATGTTTCTCTTGTGTATGAAACATGGCTTTTGAATGTTACAGGAAGGAAGCGAAGAAAAGGATGAATAATGAAACCATATCGTAGAAAGGATATCAGGAATATTCCGGGCGAACTCTCCATAAGCAAGGGGCTGGCCGTGTTCAATGAGGCAACATTGGAGACGGGACTTGTGGGTGATGTTTCCGGCGAGTGTATTTCAGTCCCGGTCAGGGTGACTGCGGACAAACAACTTCTTACGGACGATGTCGTAATGCCCTTGAAAGATTGCCGGGAGGCGGATACGGAACAGAAGATTGCGTTACAGCGTCTGTTGAACAAACGGCATCTGGTATGGGACAGGCGCAAAGGCGCATTGTCGGAATCGATGTACATACCCAAAGACGGGCAGCAGGTGAAAGTGAGCCTTTTGGACGAGCATGTCATATTGGGGGCGTTCAAGGAGATTGACAGGAAAGGGAATCTTGTGTTGTATTGCCTGATGGAGGAGGACGGCACCCTGCGTCATTCACTGCATGAGGAAATCGGCGTTGCGGAGAATTGGCAGATTACCCCGATAGGAACCAGTGCCCGCAGCCGGTTTGCCGATGCGCTGCACCGGGAAGGGATTGTATGGAACGGACGGCTGAAACGCCTTGAACCGCTGGAAATACATATCAATCGTGGAGGAAAATACTATTACCTGAATGATGTCCTGGAAATCTGTGAATGCAGGGACAGCAGCCGGCCGTCAGACAGAAAGCGCCTGGAATGCGGAAACTATTTCAGGGAGCATAAGGATGCCGAACTGGTGTGTGACTGTGTGCGCTCCATCGTCAAGCTGAACCGGGGCAAGGATGTCAGGCGATAACACGACAATAGGGGGAGAATATTATTCTATCGTTCTCTCTTTTAGGAATCTGAAGGGGAAGTGGCCTTTCTTTTTTTTGCTCTTTCCCTTATAAAAACAAAAACAGACGGCGATGCCGTCTGCTATCTATCTGTTTCTTTTTTGGTATCTTTTTTCTTTGCTCCAAAGAAAAAAGTACATCTACCATCTTCTTCTTGTATGATACTACTTATAGTATTGTTGCTACATTTGTAACACCCCTCGTCTCAGTTATCCGGTACATTTGTATCATCTTCAAGGTAAAAAAAACGGGGCGTCCGGGGCTTCTCCCCCTGGCGCCATATTTTGTTTCAATTTAGACATCTGTTGTTTGTCGCATATGGCTACGGATATAAAAAAACAGACGGCATGCAATGATACCGTCTGTTATTCTTCCATGTGCCTCTTTTCAGGGCGGACATGTTCCGTGCTTTTGCCCGTTCTCCTTCCAGTGGTAAACCTCCTTGTCGGAGACGGACATCACTGTTCTTTTTTCCACATCAAACACCTGCCGGCAGAATGCCTTGACACAAAAGGATGTTTTCAGTTCCGCCAGTATTCTCACGAGCCTGTCATAAGCATGCATGTCCCAGAGATAATCATACATTCCGCCAAGCGGCACCCGTTTAAGCAGCCCCATGCATGTTGCCTTCTTCACGCATTTATCAAAAAGGCGCGAACCGATCTCCATGCTCTCCATATGATACCGTTTGCTACGCAAAGTGTCATATCCCTTCTCCCGCAGACGTGTGCGGTCCGCCATGTACATCATGAATATGACCTCTTCCGGTGGAAATGCTCCCACCAGTCCGCTGAAGCATTTCAGAAACGGTATCACGGCCGCTTTTTTTTCATTATTTTCTTTCATGGCGCGCTATTTCCCGGAAACGTCCGTTTGTGAATTTCCCGCTTCATCATCCCTTATTGCGGGATTGACATAGAAGTGGCATATTTTGCCATTTCGCATCGGTTTATACACGGAGTAACCCAGTTTCCTGGCATAACGTCCCACGGAAACCCGGTTGGCGAACTTGCCGGTATGTTCCGTCAGGTGTGCCGCCATCTCCTCGACGGTCATTCTGCTTTTTAATTCCATATCATTGCTTTTATTTGGTTTCATGGTAAGGATAGCCATGACTGGTGCAAATTGTTTTCAATTGATATGAATTAATAAGAGACGGCCATGAAATCGGCACGGAGGAATTAACGGGTTATATTTTAGCCTCATTCACGGAGCCGTCTCCCGACTATTTCTCCATCAGCCGGCAGATCTCCCGTATCGTACCGGCATTCCGTTCGTCCAGCCACTCCCTGGCCACGTTCCAGGAGAGCGATTTGCTGAATTTCAGGTTCTCCTTTGTGATGGTGTGATATGACAGTCTTCCTTCCGTAGGTTTGAGTCCGATGGAGTGCAGCCCGCATAAGCCGTCCCGGAAAAATGTACATCTTCCGGCTTCCTGCCTGGCCTGTACCATTGGTACAATGCCCGGAACTTTTCCATGCAACAATCCCACAGCCCATCCGGTGGGTGCCAGCCTCTCCTTATATCCGGCTTTCAGTAGCCGCAGGATATCTTCCGGCGTACCAAGGCACGGGGTGTGGCATTGCCGCCTGCATAGCGGACAGCGGCATTCCACCGGACGCCTTCCTGTCTTGCGGATTATCCGCTGTAATGCTGTCTCCATCGTTATGCGCCCGGTAAATGGTATTCCGGATTCTTTTTCCGCCATAACTCTATGATACATTCACGGCCGGCCTGCGTCCAACGTTTTGTCGAACCGAAGGTATATACCTTTCCCCGGCTGTTTTCCCATGTGTAGGGGACATCACATTGCCATGCCCGGCAGGAGGGGAAGACCACCCACTGCCGTTTTTCGTACTTGCAGATTCCTTCCTCGGCAAGAAACTGATGCAGCTGTCGCGGGGAGATACCGAGCTCGTCGGCGATACGTGTGCTCTTGAACCAGTCCCTGTTCTCGATGAACTCCTCGTAGAAGACAATTTTGGGCATGGAGTCGCGCACCACTTTCCGTAGTTCCCGGATCAGTTCCTTTGCCGCCTCCATATCTTGCGGCATGGGACAATCCAGGCAAGGCATATTGGGGGGCGCCGGCTTCGGATGTTCACGAATGGCGGTCGTCGGGCGTTTCATGGACAGCTTTTCGATAGCTTCACCACACCATTCCGCCAGGGACAGGTCTTCCGGTGTGACCCACCGGACCAACGGTATGATAAGGGGGGATTCCAGCCAGGTCGCCCCATGTCCACGTCCACGCGTGGTGAAGATTTGCGACTCATACTTTCCGGTACGTCCGTTACCCGCCATCTCCCTGCGGAGCATATCTGTAGAGGCAATGCGGAGCCACTCGGATGGAATCTTCCCGAAATGCATCGTAATCTGTGTGGCGTTGACCATCAGCTTGTCACCGATGCGCCGGAATGTGACAGGAAACCCTTCCATGAAATGAAGGATTGTGTCATTCTGGACCGCGGAGTGCAGATCATCAGACTCCAGTTCCAGAAGCTGGTTGCCCCATGCCTCCAGCTCGTCAAGCATGTCGCGGGGTATAATAGTCTCCTTGCGCACCGTCCGCAAAAGCCTGCGCATATCGATGGGCCGGAAACTCCACTGCTCCCGTCCGTTCTTCCGGAAACTGATCCTCAATGCCGTCGGGCAGATACGGGCGATGGCCCCGTCTTCAAGCAGCTCGCTCCGTTTAAGTATGTTACATACGTCCATGGCACAGATGTGCAGATGGCCGCTGTGGTTTCGGGAAACCCGTATGTTCCAGTCCCGAAACGGAATGTTCCTATTCTCTCTCATAATCATTTCCTCCTTTCTTTTTGTTGTCAGATTTATGTTTATTCTCAAGCAAGGCCCGCTTGTGGGCCATTTTGCGCACCGGATAGTATGTACGTTTCTCACCGCAAAGGGCATCATAATCCTTCAGCATCAGCGTGCCAAGGTCGGACAGTTCGATCTCGACATCCGGATGCAGATGTCTGAAATAGAGCCCGCCGCTGCATACGTACTTGCCCGTGCAACAAAATGAAATGGCCTGCAAGTTGCCTTTTGTCAGTTCCGCCGCACTATGTAGCGAGCGCGTAATGGCGACAAGAACCTGTGCCCCGTTGAAAATGAGCACCATTTTTGGCCGTTTAAATGTACTACGTCTCATGTTGTCCTAATATTTGCGTTAATTCCTCCTTTGTAAATCTAAGGCCGGCAGTCTGTACCAGCCAAGTGTCTGAAACGGTAAATCCACCGGACAGCAATTCGGACATGCGCTCCAGAAGGTAGGCACCGAATGCAGGATCGATGTAAACGACAAATAATAGAGCCAGACATTCATCAATTAACAGATGTCCCGACGCCTCGTCACGGATAACCATGTTTTCCTTGTCTATTCCGTAAACATCCGTCAGCGCTGTTATCCAATGATGGAAAGAGGCGCGGAAGTCACGGACGTTGTGCCGGTGTGCGTCTCCTCGGGCCCGGATAAAATGTGTTGCGTCGAAATAGACCGGTCCGTCCTCCTGTGACGTTCCAAAAAGCAAATCGGGGAATTCCCTGTACCGGACTGTCCGGCAGGGAATCTTTTCTTCTTTCATGTTCTTTTTTCCATTGTTTTCAAATTTGTATTTAACATTGTGCAAATATATATCTTTTTACGGTGAAATATCACAAAAAACAAGACTGATTTTTCGTTTTTATTTAATTGATTATCGTTGATAATAAGCGATTTACAGAAAATTCAAATCGAAATATCTATATATTTGGTTGTATTATTTCGTTTTGCAAATCAAGCATTAAGAAGCCTGTTTTTCATATACTTTTTTTTGTACAAAACTTCTCTCCCGCCTGCTCTCTACTCTTTAGGTAAAAAAGCAAAAAAAATATGGTGACATCGGACAATTCATTCAACGGGGAGCTTTTGGAGAGCATATTCAGGACTTCCAAGAAAACCATTCAGGAGTATGTCCGCGAAATCGAACGCAACAACCGCTACCGTTCATGCCGCCAGGATATAAGTTCAGGATACATCCTTGATGACCGTGCCAGGCTCATTGACCTGTACGAGGCCTGCCTGCAGCAGGATGCGCATATACGGTCGGTGGTTGAAACTTTGGAGAGCCAGATACTCGGCGACCGTTATATGCTTGCGCATGTGAACGGGAAAGGGAAATATACCAAAGACGTGGTGAACTCGCAAAAGATACAGGGCTCGCAATTTGACAAGATAATCAAGGGTATCGTGGAAGCCAAGCTTTACGGGTATACTTTACTCGAAATCATGCCGTATGTTGATTCCGGAACAGGCAGGTTGGCGGAAGTCAACATCATCGAACGGCGCAATGTATTGTCGGACCAGAGAGTTGTACTGAAAAGGCAGGGTCTATGGGAGCCGCATTGGGATTTGCGCAATCCGGCCTACCGCCGTTGTTATGTGCTGGTAACCTCGGGTGACCTTGGGCTTTTTTCTGCCACAACGCCATTGATACTCGCCAAAAAGTTCACGGTGGCCAATTATGTTAACTTCTCCCACACCTACGGACAACCGATCATTCATGGAAAGACGGTCAGTGAGAGCAATGCCGACCGCAAACGGCTGGCCGGTGAAATAGCCAATGCGGCGCAGAACAAGGTCGTGGTCACCGGCATCGAGGATGAGGTGGACATCAAGACCTTCACCATGTCCAATTCGGAAAAGATATATACCGGACTGATTGACTTTGTCAACAAGGAGGTTGCCAACCTTGTGCTCGGTTCCGAGTCCATGGCCGGAGGGATGCAGTCGTATGTGGGTTCTACAAAGGCGCATCAGGATATTTTCCGTGACCGTATCGAGGTTTACCGCAGATATATCGAGAATGTCATGAATGAGGAGATAATCCCCCGGCTGGTAGCCATCGGATATATTCCTGCAGGACTGGAATTCAGGTATTCAAACCGGATAGAGATGAATAACGAGGACCGTATCAGGCTCTATTCGCTCATTACAGAAAAATACGAGGTTGCGGCTGACGAAATCGAGAAGGAGTTCGGAATCAATGTGGGCAAGCAGCTTAATGCCATCCCGGTTATGGGGCTTGAAGCGGATGGCGGCCGGTACATTCCCGGCCATAACGACCGCGGTATCATGTCAGACGAAGAGTATTTCCGACGTTACGGGCATCCCCGGGGGAGTAAGGTTGAAAATTTTTTGCGGGGAACGGAGTGATGGCCCGGCTTCCGTTCCCAAACGGTGTTCCATATGGAGCCGTCAGGGCGTCCGCTTTTCAGGAATCCGGTACGGAAAAGGAGTACCGTGTCATATTTGAGGCATTCCGCAGGTTCATTCTCCACTATGAAAACAGTGCCGAACGTCTCGATATTATGGAGGACATCATCACTTTGCGTGCTTCTTTCCTGATAGACAAAGCGTTGACAGGTTTACGTATTGACCTGGACCGTGCATTGGAGATTCTGAGAAACCATAATAGCTTTACGACGGAGAGAGAGAGGCTGCAGCGTGACATTCTCATCGCTGCCATAGACAACCTGGTTGATTTTGCGGCGGCCGAAGAGTATGCGATGTTCAAGGATATGCCTGAGACAGTGGATGAACGGGATATGGAGACATACGGGGAGATATGCCGCCGGTATAACTTTATTTATGCGGAGAGAGAGAACAGCCAGGTGCTTTTCGCCGCTTCGATGGCGGCATGGTGGCTCACGGTGGATACGGACACGGTGCTGACCTATATGACGCAGGGAGACGAACGGGTGCGGGCGTGGCATCTGTCCCTCGAGGGGCTCTCGTACCGCAAATCGGAATTCCCGCCGGAGTTGATACCGCCCATTGAGTGGGGATGCCGTTGTTTTCTGGTAGCGGACGGGTTCGCCGCGGTACGGGCTGCACTGCCCGTTCCGGAAAATTACAGGAAGAGGATCGATCCTGTCTTCCGGGAGAGTCTGGCCACGGGTGGACGCATTTTTTCCAGGGCACACCGCTATTTCGACATGCCGCTGCCGGAGCACATGACCAAAATTGTAAAACGGATAAAAGAAAAATTTCATGCAAAAGATAACACTCGATGAATTTTGCACCCATTGGGTGAGGGAAAGGGGAAAGGGAGGCTGGGATCCGTTCCTGCCCAGCCGTCTGGCGGGTAACACGTTTGATTTTGCCACCGAGGCCGGACAGTACAGCCGGCAGCAGTTTCTTGCCTCCTTTCCCTCGGGAGGTTTCTGCGGCGGCACATGGACGCCACGTACCTCCCGTTGGGGGCGGAAGTTTACACATCCGGTCATGAATGACACGGGAGCTCTTGCCGCAGGTATCAAGGGAGAAGCGGACAGGACCGATATCAGGGGGCGGCGCAGCGACGGCAGCCGGATATTCCGTAAAGGGGCCCGCTACTCAATATGGACTACCGAGAAGAGCATTCCGATTAAGGGCAAACGGGGACGCAGCAAGAACCGCTACGGGCACTATGCCGCCGTACACAATACCGACCCGAAATTTGGTCTGTACACCGTAAACCAGCATTCTTCACGGCGTCCCGTACACCGCCAGTTCATAGGTTTCTCCCCGAAGATAGAGGATTACATCGCTGATAATTTTATGGATATGATTTTTAAAGGATTCCCGGGCGTATGATAAAGGACAAGCATTCCGTAGGACAACCGCATCAACCGGCTCCCGTGCAGGAAAGCCTGCCGGAAGAAGTGTCCGAAAATCCGTTTGTGAACATGTATCAGGCGGTGAAGCGGGCCATACAGACCATAAAAGAGGACCCGGACGATCCGCTCTCACCTCCCTTTTTCAAGACCATAGCCATTGACAACGGACAGTTCGCCCGTATCGTACGTGGGGAAAACACGGAATATGAGACCGTTTTTCCGGCCGTCTTTATCCATTTCGTCAACGTGAGGTACCTGGTGCAACAGCAGAGAATCGGCGAGGGGCGCGCCACCATGCGTGTACGCTTCATTCTTAATACGCTCAACAACGGGGACGAGGATAGGGAATGCGAGTCATTCATCGTATTCCAGAGGCTGAACGTGGCCATTCAGGATGCCAAGAACAGGGAACCCGCCCTTAACGAACGGTGTAACCTGACCTATTTTGACATGCCGACCACCACTAATATGCTCCAGGCGTATTGGGTGGACTATGAGGTATGGTTCCGGGAGTCTTCCGCATGGAAATACAGGGACTGGGTAAAGCGCTATCTGGTCATGCCGCCTTTCACGCAGCATGGCGATGCGCCGCAGCATGACGGCGGCGGGCACGGCTATCACCCTGAACCGGGCTATGATAAGGCGACAGGATTCAGTCAGGCGGTGGAAACAGGCGTACATGGCGGAAACAAGGATGAGATTTCCGGCATTTGATGGTGGGGCCTTGCACATTCACGGCATGGGTATCTGAAAGGGTGGTCCGGCGCTTCGTCCGTTCAAACAATGCATGGTCATTTTTCGATTAAATGTCATTATTCCGGGAAGTAAGTCCCGCTACCATATCCAAATGTCTTGTAAAATGATCTTAAAGTTGCGTGGCGTGCAGGTGGACAGCCCGTCCGGAACTGTTTTTAACCCATAATCTTGTCTAACGCCTACTCTTCCATAAAAAGAAAAACATGAGTACAGAAGAATTGCAATATGTGGTGGGTGAAGCAAAAACGGGTGAACCTGCCGTTATCCGTTTCTTCGGCCGCGTAACGGAAGAAACCACCTCCCGGTTCAATGACGAGTTCGACTTTCTTGAAAATATTATCCGTCCATCCTGTATCCGCGTGTTAATCAATTCGGAAGGTGGCAGTGTCCTTTACGGCATGTCCACTTATTCCACCATCGCCAATGCCAAAGTGGACACAGAATGTGTCATCGAGGGCGTGGCGGCGTCAATGGCTTCCATTATCTGGGCTGCGGGCAAACGTTCCCTTATGCGGGACTACGCCATTTTAATGATCCATAATCCTATACTGCCGGACAATGACGGGGAAGAGCCTTCGGACATGCTGTTGGCTTTCACCAGGCAGATAGAAACGATTTATCGGAAAAGGTTCGGTTTGACCAAGGAGCATGTGCGCGCCATTATGGACGGGCAGGCCGGCAAGGACGGGACTTATTTTGATGCGCAGGCTGCCGTAAAAGCGGGCATCATTCCATCAGAGAACATTATTCGTACATCGAAGCAGCTCTGTCGCAAAGTACATGACGAGATTGCCGGACTGGCGGACACGGCGGCCATTCAGGAGTTGATGGACCGCGTCAGTGAGGGGAATAAACCTTTTGAGGATATTTTTCCTACTCTTACAGAAACAGAAAACGATATGGCAAACGAAAACAAGACACAAGGTTTTGAGTACGGGGCGATTGCCGCCTCGCTGGGCATGAAGGACGGAGAAGTCAAGGACGTGATGGCCCGTATCTCCGAACTGGCAGCGATGGAACCTAAATACAAAGAGGTGCAGAAAGCCCTGAGTGACGCACAAACGGTCATAGCCGGTAAGGATGCTGCAATCCGGAACTTGCAGAAGGATCTGTCCGCTGCTACGGCACGTCTCTCCACTTACGAACAAAAGGAGAAGGACGAGAGGACATCCCGCATCGAAACGCTGGTGGAGAACGCCATTGGCGAAGGCAAGATTGACCGTGAGGCAAAAGCGCAATGGGTGGAGATGGCGGAGGCCAACTTCGAGTTGGCGGAAAAAACACTGGCTTCCATCCCCGCGCGTGAGATCATCTCCAAAGAAATCGCCAATGACCCGGCCAACATCCAGGCCACGGCGGAGGCGACCAAGACGGCCGAGCAGATGATGGCCGAGAAGGTGGCCGAGGTAGTCGGTGCGGATTTCAAGTTCCGCAAACTCTGACAGGCAGACATCCGATCTTAATTGACATGCCGGAGGCCGCAGGCCTCGCGCGGAAACACAAGTATCCGCCAGTCGGCCGAGTTTCACATTTCAACGGAAAAACTTAAAACGACAATGGCCGATACAGTAAATTTTCTTCAAAATGGATATAGCGGCGAGGTTCTTGAGGACCTGCTGACCTATACCGTGCAGGGTAATGATACGGTTCGTGAAGGACTGATCCATATCAAGACGGGCATCCAGCACCGTTATACACTCCCTGCCATCAAGCTGGGCAATATCATTCAGGACAATGTGCCGACCCCACAGCCCATTCACGGTTCCAAAGGGGATGACGGCTCGAACGAGTACCAGTTCACCGAACGGTATCTTGAGCCCTCCGATTTTATGGTTTACCTTGAATTCAATCCCAGGGACTATGAAAAGTACTGGCGTTTCGCACAACCGGAGGGCAGTCTTGTATTCCGGGAACTTGACCCGAAAATCCAAGCCACGATGCTTCGCTTGCTCATGGACAAAAAAAACGAATACATCGGTAATGCCATATGGACCTCCGCACGTGGCGGAGATACGGTGGCAAAAATCACCGCACCGGAAGGCTGTACGAAAATTGGTGCCAACAAGGAGAAGTATTTTGATGGTGTTGTCAAACGCATCCTCGACAATGTAAACTCTACGGACACGCAGGTAGTTGCCGGCGGACAGTGTATCGTTTCGGGAACGACCGAGTTGACGGACGGTGCGGCGGTGGAAGCGGCTCTTTATGCGATGTGGAAAAAATGTCCCAAACAAATCCGCAAGAAGACATCCTTGGCCTTTGTGGTAGGATGGGATGCTTGGGACGCGTATGACCAGTATATCTCGGACAAACAGGTCAAATACTCCGAAAATACCGAGGTCAACCGCTATCGCTTTAAAGGCAAGAGGATTATCCCGATCGTGGGAATTCCCGAACATACGATGGTGCTCGGCGAGTTTTCCACCGGGATGGACTCCAATCTTTGGATGGGGGTGGATTATGCCAACGATACGGATATTCTGAAAATTGACCGGTTGCAGGCCAACTCCGAACTGTTCTTTTTCCAGATGCGCATGAAAATGGACGTGAACATTGTCCGTCCCGCGGAGATCGTGGTGCATACCGCCTACAAAAAGAGCGAATAACACACCTTTCTTCATTTTTCAATATCCACCCGGGGAGCGGAGGTCAGAGCCCCGTTCCCCATTTTTATTCCACTGTTATGGCAAAAAAAATAAATACGGAGGAGGAACCTCAAAAAGAAGGCAACAAGGTTGCCGCACCGGAACTTCCGGCGGAAGCAATACCGGAAACGTCCGAGAAAATATCCGCTACGGTTGAAGACAAACGGCCCGTCCCGGCTGAGAATACAGGGAATACGGAGGACGAGGCGGCAGACCCGTATATACTGGCCCTTTTGGAAAAATTCCCTGCATATCCGTCCCTGTATATCGACAGGCATGGTGGAACCTACACTCCGGACACGGCGGCAACTGTCAGAGGCGGGGCTGTACTTTACAAAAACCCTTTTTATAACGAACTTAAAACAAAACCATAATGGCACTCGGCAATGTCTTTATCAAGGATGTGGACGGCAATATCCCTTACGAGACCGGTTCTTCCAACGAGAAGGTGACGGGATTATTGTTTGATATTTCCCTCCAACCCACACTCTTTACGGAAGGGTATGGCAAAACCAATGAAACGAAGCTTAAACCGGGGGATGTATGCTACATCACCTCATTCAAGTCCGCCGTTAAGGATTTCGGTATTGTTGAGCGTGTGGAGGCTACCGACGAGGAGGAGATGAACGTCAATTTTCTGCATGGTATTCCTGCCTACCATATTCGTGAGTTTTTCCGGATGTCAGGCAATCTGAACGGTTCAGGAAAACTCTATGTGATGTTTGCTGACTGTTCTGCAAACTGGGACGCACTCGAAATCATGCAGCGTGCCGCCGGAGGCATGATCAACCAGATGGGAATTTGGACGGAACAGCCGCTGTGGAAAGCGAACGGGACTTCCGGAGAGTACAATCTCAACCTGGTAAAGGGACTTAATGATGTGGCTGTAGGGCTTGCCGGACAGAACCAGCCCCTGTCACTCATACTCTCCGCCAATCCATCCAATACAGGGGCGGACACGACTGAGGGGCGTCAGATTGACTTGAATAGAATACCGTCATGTATCTGTGAGTCAAGTCGTATCAGCTGTATATTCGGCCAGGCGCATCACGAAAAGATCTCCACGATGCAGATGCGCAACAAGAATCACACACCGGTAGGATTCTTGGGCGCGGTCATGGGTGCCATTGCCAAGGCGAACGTCCATGAATCCATAGCATGGGTCAAACAGTTCAACCTCTTCACGGATGATTTTCAGGAGATAGAGCTGGGGTTCGGTGATATCAGCCTTGACGAGGCGGAGGAACATTTTATCAGCCTGAACCGGTATGAGTCGTTGTCCCCGTCACTGCTTGACGAACTTGATGACAAGGGCTATATTTTCCCCATCAAGTACGCCGGCCGTGAGAACGGTATTTATATTTCAAAGGACCAGACCTGCTCAACGGGTGATTTCCGCACCATCGCAAGAAACCGTACTATCAACAAGAGTCGCCGCGCCGTGCGTGCCGCACTGTTGCCATATGTGAATTCCCCGTTGATGGTCAATCCTTCAACCGGGTTCCTTGCCCCGTCGAAGATCACCGCATTCAAAACACTCATCGGGGATATATTGGCCAAGATGCAGGCGGCACAGGAAATTTCAGGATATGCTGTCACTATCGATCCGAACCAGAATGTACTGGTGGACGATACGCTCCGCATCTCCTATGTCCTTGTGCCTGTCGGGGTGGCTGTGGAGATTTATGTAGAGGAAGGACTTTCATTAACCGCAAACAAATCATAGAAAATGGCAATAATTAATAATGTGGCATATTCATGGTCTATGATAACCCTGTCATCGACCGCCCTGGGAATTGACGAGGGATCCACGACCCTTGAAGGTGTGTCCGCTATCAAATGGTCGAAAAAACGTAAGGTGGAAAGTAACTATGGCATGGGTGGAAAACCTGTCAGCCGCGGATTCGGAAACATTACCTATACGGCGAGTATCACAATGGACTATGCCACGCAACAATTGTTGCGTTCAGTCTATGGCTCGTTGCTCGAAATCGGTGAGTTCGACCTGATCATCAGCTTTGCCAACCCCATGGCCAGTGATGACTGGACGACCACAACGGTGACACTCAAAGGATGTATCTTTACGGAGGACTGTCTTGAGTCGCAGCAGGATGATACCAACATCACGCATGAGTTCGACTTGAATCCGTTTGATATTCAGATAGGTAACGGCGATACAATCTGACTTGTCATGAATGTGACCTTTGAAGGAAAATCTTCCACCGGAAAAAATGAATGGCTTACACCTCCTTGTTTGCTTGACAGGTTGGGAGAATTCGATTTGGACCCGTGTTCACCGGTAAACCGTCCATGGGATACGGCGAGGCATCACTACACCGTCGAGGATGACGGGTTACGGCAGCCATGGTTCGGGCGGGTGTTTTGTAATCCGCCCTATGACACGCCGCTGATTGTCCGCTTTATCCGTAAATGTGTGGAGCACCGGAATGCTATTGCGCTCACTTTTGCCCGCACGGACACCCGGCTGTTTCATGAACTGATATTCCCTTATGCGGACACAATACTTTTCATCAGGGGGCGGCTCAGGTTCTATCATGTCACCGGAGAGCAGGGAGGCACTGCCGGGGCGCCATCCTGCCTGATCTCCTTTAACAGGGAAAATACCGCCGCCCTGAAAATGTGCGGTATCGAAGGGAAATTGGTAGCTCCCCGATTTTTATGATCATTCCTTGGTCGGGTATGCTGAAATTGGCCTGTCTGTCGGAAACGTAATTCCGGCGGACAGGCCGTCTGGTATATCAGGAACGTTACAAGCCCGGGCTATATGGAAATATGCGCTTCCCTGTCAAAGGACAGGTGCTCATTGCCGGACACATATCCCAATTGGTTGCAGATACATCGGGTATGGCCGATAACCTTGTTTATATTACGGTGGGAATGACCGTAAATCCAGTATTCAATCGGACTGTCTGCAATAAAGTCCCCCAGCTCGACAGTAAAGGCCCCGTTTAGCGGACTTCCCCTGAATTCTGCAGCCATCAACTCGAATGACGGCACATGGTGCGTGGCGACAATGATATGTCCGGCCGTACTCTGCATTACGCCCTGTTTTAAAAAACGAAGACAACGTGAATGCTCGTCGTTGAATCTTGTATAGTCCAACGGCTCACTGCCATGGCGTATCCTGCGGAAATCGGTGATGGCACTTTCCGTCGCATAGGCATCCTGCAACGGAATATGGGACCAGAGTGTGGTAGCAATCAGGTCGGTATCTTCATCCAATGAAATAACGGAGTTGTAGTGGCAGGTGATGTTTTCCCTGATTTTGAGCGACCAGCCGTTATACAGTTTGTCAATGTCGAACATTTTATAAAACTCGTGGTTGCCGGGGATCACTATGACCTCCCTGTAATTTTCGGAAGCCCAGTCCCAAAACGGATGTCTGGAATAGTTCTCGTCACCGATATATCCAATGTCACCGGCAAGCACAAGCACTTCTCCGGCAACAGACAACGGATCGTCCCTCAAGAGGCAACTGTTCTCCCTGAATTCAAGATGAAGGTCGGAAGCATATTGAATTTTCATCATTGCGTTGTAAAATTATCCTTGAGTTGTTTCAACAATTGTTCCGCCGTAACGTCTTTCAGTCCGGCTGATTTGAAAAAGTCCGCATTGGGCAGTTCGTCCTTAACACTCCCGCAGAATCCGTCAATGTCTTTCTTGAGAGTGTCGGGTACCGTATGGATATCTGCCGGAGAAAGCATTGCAGCCAGTCTGAACACATCTTTCTTATGTTTGGCAATATGCCTGCTGTCCACCTGCTCTCCATTGTCCTTTCGTCCGAGCATTTCCAGATAAGCCTTGCATTTCAGACAGATAAGGCTTTCAATATTGGCAATATGCACCCCGTATTCCAGTCTGCTGTGGGCAATTGTAAAATTGTAATAATCATCATCCATCAGAATGGCGGACAGGCTTGACAAGTCCTCGTCAACCGGAACCGGTGTGATATGGGCATCCTCCGGAAAATTGACAAGTCCGGGATTTCTGGAAAAAAGTTCCACCTGATAGGGGAATTCCGGGGCTGAGGGCTCCTTGAACCTGTAATATTCATGCCGCTGTTCCCCTTCGCCCGTTCCTTTGTTCCGACTCACATATCCGGCGACTTTTACGAACTCCCAAAATTTAGCGACAAAATCTGAAGACAGGGCTTCCACTATCAGAATAATGTCTATGTCCTTGGTCGCCCTCGGATTCTGTGCATATATTTCCTCATGCACTTCGCAGGCGGTACCTCCGATAATGACATAGTTGTCTTCGTAACCTACAAAAAATTCTTTGAATTTCTCTATACCTCTTACCATTGTATATTATTTATCATGTTCTCCAATTCTATTTGAATCCGTTCGTCCCCGATATCTTTCATGGACAGGAATAAAGACAGCTTGTCCACTATTCCATTGTCCTGCAACAGTTTCGGATTGTAACGCCATATTTCAATACGGTTCTCTCCATATTCCTTGTCTGTCCGGAACTGCAACCTGCGGAACTCTTCTTTCGAAACCGCATAGCTGCCGTTCCTTTCCCTGTTGAGCATCGAATATTCCGACAGGGCATTCACGCCGCTTATGGAAAGAGTGTCATCCGGGCGGATATCCGTATACACCACCCGTTCGACGGGGTTCGCCAAAAACGGCAGCGCCCTGTCCCATAGTTCATGTTTTGCGGATTTGAATTCCAGACTCTTTGTCTTAATCCCGGACAAAGTTACGATTTCTTTTTCCTCCAACCATCTGACCGCCCGGTTTGCATTGGCATAAGAGACTTTAAACAGGTCTGCAATCTCATAAGTACCCTTGCCGGCAAGGGAATTTACTTCCAGATGATAAAGGATGGCACATTGGGCTATCGCCGGAATTTGTGTCCCTTTTTCCTCTTTGGGGGCCTTTTGAGGTTTCAGGTCAATCAGTAAATCCGGTATGAACATCTGTCTTGGCGGTATAATGAAATTTACGCGTTGTCTGACAAGGCGTTGTATGTTATAAGACGCCATCATGTCAAATACAAATATTACCGGATGCCGGACCTTCCGCTCGACCAGTTCTTTCTGCCTCTGTATTTGCCCCGGCGTATATGCGGAACTGTCCGTACTGCATAAAAGAAAGACTTCCCGGCCCAGCAGGTTTGCCGTATAAAAATGGTATCCGGCGGTTATATTGACCGGGAACATATTCAAGACCTCTCTTCCAATGGGCGCAATATCAACCTTCAAATCAAACGTTTCGTTGATATATTGGCTTGTTTTATGTATATAATCATTTGATTTGCACATAATCATTCGTATTTGATAATGTGCAAATATAGTGATTATATCTTGTTTTACAAATAAATATAATGTATTATCTGCTTTTATTTCCTGAAGATTTGTTTTAAACGGGCTCTTGCCCGGAAATGCAGTGTTACGATCAGCCGGTAGCTTCATCATATTATATATGGATAATAAAACCCTATGTTTGGTCCATACCGGATAAAATGTATGCCCATATAATCTTTTCACCGTTCTTTGCCCTACTCTTTCGATGAATCAAAACAATATTCGACATGGACGAAAAAATGCTTTCACTGGAACAGGAAACTAAAATCAAGGAAAAAGCTCTCAAATTGAAAGAAGAGAAGAAGCTCCGTAAAATTTATCCGATGGTGGTCTTCGGAGACACGTCCAACGGCGAGAAAGAGACTTATGTGGCTTATATGTCCGAACCGAACTTTCCACAATTCAGCAAATTCATGGCCGCATCAAAAAAAGACGAGGTCATGGCCATGCGCACACTTGCCCGGGACTGTTTTGTGGATGGCGACAAGGAACTTGTGGATGACGAGTCACTCTTCCTTTTCGGACTTATGGGACAACTTTCCGAACTTATCACCACGCGGCAGAGTCTCCTGGTAAACTTATAGGCCGGTGGGTGGTGACGGACGATCAGCGTATCCGCCAGCGGACTGTCTATATCCGCCACTACTTCCCCGGCGTCAACCTTGACACGATCTCTGACGAGGAGTTCGCCATGCTCTCCGAAGAGGCGCTGTGGCTGCACGAGCAGATGCTTGCCAGCCGCATGCCGTTGCCGGTTTCCATGCCGGAGAGGATACCCTGAACGGCCGCTGTAATCCTCCGGGGTTACGGCGGCTTCGCTTTAAACCCCGTCCTTTCCGGTGACACTACTCTTTTAATGCGACATTCCCTTCAATCATGGCTCAGGAACAAAACTATCAGGTCAATTATACCATCAACGTCGACGCCTCGCAAGGCACTAAACAGGTCATAGCTTTCGGTGAGGCTGTGGGCAAGCTGGTGCAGGCGAAAGCCTCGCTGTCCCCTGCGGTAAACAACATCAAGACAATGATGAACGAAGTTGACCGTGTCTTCCGTACCAAAAATGGGAAGAAGCGTAGTTTTGACTATCGGTTGACCATTGACACGAGGAGCAGTGAGGAGAAGCTGGAACGTGTCAAAAACCTGCTTACGGACATTGCGGCCCTTTCCAAAGGCATCAGCCTGACCATTAATGCGGGACAGGTGCTCGACAGCAGGAAAATCAAAACCGCCGCTAAAAATCTTTACGAGAAGAAAGCTGCGGAGATTCGCAAGGCCGAAATTGAGAAAAATGCGGCCTCTTCAGTAGGTACGATGGTCGACGCCCAGAAGCGCATAACCAAGGCCATCGGCAAAATCAATTCCGCCCTGGTTTCCGTGGAGCGCGGCAGGGAGCTGCAAATCAGGACCGATACGGCGGAAAACCGGCTGCAACGTGTGCTTTCCCTGCTGGAACGTATCAAGGGGGAATCCCGCCCGGGCCTGGGCATGCAGGGTGGAATGTCCGTGGGGAGCTTGTTTCCTTCCGTTCCCGTTCCTTATGCCCCGGGAACATTCGTCATGCCGGAAAAGGCACAGCAGAAACTGATGGAGCGTCTTTATGCCCGGCAACAGCTGCATCGCCAGAAACTTGCACATGCCGAGGATGTTTTTGCTGCCGACCAGCGTCGCAAGGAGGAATCGGCCCGGGCCTCCGCAGAGGAGAAACGGCGTACCGACGAAGCCCGTACCAGGGAACGGGAACGTAAGGATGCCGCCCGCGAAGCGGAAAAGTTACGCCGGCAGACAGAACAGGCACGCCGGAAAGCCGAGACGGAACAGCGCAAGGCGGAACAGGCGGCAAGAAAACAGGAACAGCGTAACGCTATGCAGTCCGTACGGCTGATGCAACGGGAACATACCGCTGCCGGGACACTTTACCGTAGCAAGCGACGTGCGGCCATCAACCGTATCCAATATTCGAAGGCACCCTCGCTGAGGAATCTGCCTTTCGCTTCCATGCTGAACGCCTACATGGGCTACAGCCTGGTACGTTCGGAACTGTCCGACGCTGTCGAATATGCCAATATCATGAAGTCGGCCAGATCCATCCTGCGCGTGGCCGACATGGATCTGGGATCTTTTGAGACCCGCTTCGACAACATGGCCCGCCATGTCCGCAAGATAGGAATCGATACGAAATATACTGCTGTGGAGATCGCCGGCGCCGTCAAGTTCCTTTCCATGGCCGGCATGGATATCGAGACAATCCACAAATCCATCCGGCCGGTCACGAACCTGGCGCTCATCGGGGACAATGACGTGTCCTATATTGCCGACCTGGCCACGAACATCATGGCTGGCTATGATATCCATAACGACAGTATGGATAGTGTGGCGGACATTATTGCGTCGACCATCTCCCGCTCGAATGTCAATATCGTCGAAATAGCGGAATCCTATAAAATGGCTGCCGGTTACCTGCGTATGGCCGGTGTGGAGTTCACGGAAGCCAGTGCCGCCATAGGCCTGCTGGGCAATATGGGGTTGAAAGGAACACTGGCGGGTACCTCGCTGCGGGCCATGTCCACCCGTTTTGCCAAGCCTACGAAAGAGGCCCGGGAGGTTTTGGACCGCCTGGGCGTCAAATTCACGGAAAAGCGTGACGTGGAGGGGGTACGGGTGGAGAAGTTGCGCCCCATAGCGGACATCTTCGAGGAGCTGAACAGGAAAGGCGCCTCAATGGCGGACATGCAGGCGATTTTTGGAAAAATCGGGGGGAATGCAGCTATGATGTTTGTCCGTAATTACGACCAGCTGCGTGCACTCAGCTCCCATAATAGAGGTTCCCAGGGAATATCGGCGGAACTGGCACTTGTAAAGCAGGATACCACTAAGGGATTGTGGGCGCAGGTTACCTCCCAGCTGAGCGAGGGGTTCATGCGCGCGTTCGAGGTGATGGAACCCTCGGTACGTGCCGTTCTGCGTTCCTTTCTGGATAAATTCAAGGCTCCGGAATTTACCCGCGGACTGCTTTCTGTCGGGAACGCCCTGTTGGACATATTTACCGTCATAGGTAATATCGGGGCTTGGGTGGCACGCAACTTTCATTGGATAGAACCGCTTGCTTTTACGGGAGCGGTGGCTGTCCGGCTGTTCAAGGTGGCCGGTGCCCTGACCAATATCGGTATCGCCATGGGCTTTATCGGCAGACAATCGGCGGCGACGGCGGCCGTCGGATCTGTACAGGGATTGTTGGATATGGGGAGTCCCGGCAAGATGTCTTTCGGACAAAAGAGGGCCATTGTCTCGGCCATGCAGTCCGCAGGCGTGGCAGGACGGGGAGCTATGACGCGTACCTTGATGTCCGGAGGCGGTGTTGTCGGGGCGAAGGGTGTGCTGCAGTCGCTGTTCGCAACACAGGTGGCCACAGGTGGCAGCCTGACAGGCGCAGCCGCCTCCCTGAGTGCCATGGGCACGGGAGCGGTGGCTGCCACGGCGGGAATCGCTGCATTGGCCGGTGCTCTGGGATGGGTGGCATATAAGACCTGGAAGATAAAGGAGGCGAAGGATGCCGTACTGGAAGAAATCGCCTCGAACCGCAAGTACCGTTATCCGTCCATAGAGGCCCTCCATTCCTCTTTGAGTGAGACCTACAATATGGCGCTCAAGACAAAACGTGCCGTGGACGAGGTTGTGGCGGGGAAGAGCATCGAAGAGGCTTCGGGACGTAAGATAGGTGCGTTCACATCCAACTGGTGGACGGGATTTCTGGGAGAGTTTGCCATTGCCTCCTCAGAAGGCATGGTGTCGCGCGAGCATATATACAATATGGACAAGGCACGTCAGGACGACATAAGGGAGGCGCTTGTGACCCTCGCCAAGCGGGACAGCCAGACACGTATTGACGCTGCCTACGCCGAATTCGGCAAGATGGGTACGGCACTGGACGTCGACGCCTTCCTTAAAACGGTACAGGAACGTTTCGGCCAGCAGGACAAGGATCTGGACAAGTCACTATGGAACGTAAGGGACGGTAAAATCGTCTATGTGGATGATATTGGTGACAAGCCGGAAGCGGTGGCCGCCCGGACATACGATTACGCCCGGTACATGAACACGCAGACCGTACCGGAGATTATACGGGCCGCAACAGCCTACCGTAACGCCATCTCGAGCGCCGCAGACGCGCAGGAGTTTATGCGTAAGGGCGGTTTCGATTTTAACAGGCTCAGGAGCTGGGGGTTCGAACAGGATGAGAAAGGCCGGTGGAAACAGCGGACATTGGGACAGGATGCCACGGACGAGCAGCGTATAGACAATATTGCCAACCGTAAACTGGCACACAATGTCCTTGTCAAATTCTTTTCATCACTCCGGCAAACGTTTGGCGGGTCAGCGGAGGCGGCCGAGAATATCCTTCGTACAGCAGGATTTACACCCGGACAGTACAGCAACGAACCGGACTCCAACGATACCCGTCCGTTCGACACGAATCCGATCACCAATTCACACCTGGATGACGGAGGTGCCGGCGGAAACTACTCGGGCACGGGCAAACTGTCATCCGCAGCCCCCAAACAAGTTATCGTAAACATCGACAGCCTGCTGAGTGTAAGGACTATCGACCTGATGAAATCAAAGGAGGGACAGACGGAAGAGATACAGAACCTGAAGGAACAACTGGCACAGGCGCTTATTGATGTTGTCCACGACTTTGACGCATCATGGAACGCATAAAAAAACTATAAAAAATGGGAAGACTGATACAAATTGCATCCTCGACCTTGTTAAGCGGGGGGATACTTGGAAACGGTTCGATTGGCAGCTATATCAGCAACTCAGCCCGTCTTGCCATGGGCATGGGGCTGGCCGAATTGCAGGACGGGCAGGTGCATTATTTCTCCAAACATCATGACCTGCTCAAACGGGCAGCGGTACAAATAACCTCACAAACGGCCTACGGATTGTTGCGTTCATATCCCAGATACCTTAAATATTGGGAACAACAGGTACGGGATAAATACCTTCAGACACAATCACAATCCAGCCTGGCCAACAAGACCGGACAGTACTACCGTCTTATCAGCGAGCAGCAGGCCGTGGCACAGAAGAAAAGCCATACCGATTCCATTGTCGGACGGACGGTAGCGGATTTTCTGGAACTCTCCATATCCAAAGAGGGCAAATATTACGACAACAGTGAGTGCAAGGTGCTGCCCAACAGCCAATACGGCCTGGTTACATTCGTGGACCTGGGACCACAGATACAAATCGGCAGCCGGAACAATATCCTGTTGACACAAGTGCAGGGGCGTGATTATACCCGTAAGGAATATATATCCGGCGGTGACCTTGAGATCACCATCAACGGTAAAATCACATCCAAATATCCGGATGTGTATCCGGAAGCGGAAGTTTCCAAATTTATTAAACTGGTACAATACAAGGGGGTTGTCGATTGTGACAATACGGTATTGCGCCAGTTCAATATCTCACAGCTGATTATACAGGGGTATACGCTTCATCCGACGGACTGCAGGAACGTGCAGCCATATTCACTCAATTGTGTCGCCGTTGAGCCGTCCGAAGCGGTGGAGCTCAAACTGGCCGGGCAGGAAAAGGCAGATACGGCTATCAGGCACACGAACAAATGGATCAAATATGTCAAATTCGGTACGGAGATCGTCGATCCCGCCTCATTGCTTAAACTGACACGCCTATGGGTGTAGCCGCAATGGATGTTCTCTGCTGTCGTATTACCATTGGAGATGCCGATCCGTCCAATCCGATGAAGATTCGCAGCGGAGTGGAGATAACGGAGGTTCATACGCTTGAGATTAACGAGAGCTACAAGAAGCTGATCGGGACGGCCAAAGTCACGTTCCCGAAAGGTACCGTATGCCGTTCGACGATTATAGGCAATATGACACTGGAAGGGAAAGACGTGTCCCGGATAACGACAGAGGTCATGCAGGATGGTGTGATTATCGAAAAGCGCAGCACACAACACCTGGTTGATGAGACGACTTTTAAAGTTGGGCAACGCATCAATATCAAGCTGGGGTATAACGGTGTATTGAAAAATATGTTTGACGGTTACATTACCGGCTACAACTCGGACAGTACATTGGAAATACAATGTGAGAATATGGCCTACAAACTTAAATTGAAACAGGCGCCCCATTTCGAAACTCCGGCAAAGGGGACAACCGTGAATGATGTGCTGGATGGGAAATACAACATCTTGAAAGATACCGGTTTCAAGATACATTCCGATACAAAACGGTTTGATATCCATATCGGCAAGATCAAGGTGACGGATAACTTTACGGTGGCGGACATTCTTTCCGAATGGTCGAAATATAAGATTTATTGTTTTTTGAAATACGACGCTGAGGACGAAGGCGTCATGCCTTCCATTGCTGTCGGACGTCCTTATTCGTCCAGCAAGGCGCAGCCGGTATTTCCGGAAGACGGCCCGGCCGGGCCGTTCAAGATATATTTTAACGAACATGTGGCGCAAAGCAACCTGAAAGTGGTCAAGACCGACCCGAAGTTTCTGGCGGTGACGGGCAAGGCGCTTGGAACGGACGAGAAGTTCTTTGAAGTGACGGTACGCATGAATCCGGAATATGATCCGGCAGTACCGGGCAGCAAGGAGTTCCAAACGGTAAATGCCACCCAAATTTCAAAAAAGACACATAAGGTGACCGGAAACACGACGGCTTCGGGGGCAAAAACCAAAACAAAGGTGGATTTGTCCACTTATACCATCGTACCGTATATGTCACCGCACGTAGGCATCAATTCAGACCGGCTTGTGGAAGAGACAACTGAATACTTCCGGAATTACAACCTGAATGGAATCACCGGCAACGTGACCATATTCGGAGATTTCGGGCTGTCTCCTGCCGTACAGGTGGAACTGATCGATTTCCGTAACCCGTCCAAGAACGGCGTGTATCTCGTGGAGGAGGTCACGACTACGTTCGGGATCGGAGGGTACAGGCAGCAGCTGAGTATTCCGTACAGGATTCGCAAATAACACTATTGTCCACCAATGTACATCCTTCCCTTCCAGGAAATTTCCTGGAAGGGTAAAACTGCATTCCGTTCCGCTCCAAGGAGCATCATTATTTTCATTCATAATCAAAATTCATTGTCTCCAACAAATTTCTGCCTTAAAAAATATTTTCGTAACCGGAGTGTTTCCGGCAAGAAGAACAATATCCGCAAATACCTTTGATATCAATCAGTTAATCATCTTTCTGATTCTCTGAACCAGCATAGCCTTTCGTTTTTCTATAAAATCAGAAAAATTGGACAATGAAAGATCCGTATCCGGGATAAGATGGTCCTCCATGAATTTCCGCATATCCTTGTTCCGGGTCTGTTCACTGACCCACTTCTCCAATGGTTTGGCGTTTTTAGACTCGTTCTCATTGGCATCGAGCATCTGCAGGTTCAGGATGGAATTGTAGACCTGCCAGCCGTATTTTTCCTTGTCTTTCTCTTCCAGATCATTGTATGCAGAGGCTGGGTGCAGGTGGTCCTGATGGAAGTTATTGTTTCTGTAATCAAGATCCGGATACAGCATGGCCAATATTGGAAAACTGTATCGTGAATCTTTCTGGCTGTAAAGCAGGTCTTCTATAAAATCGTCACCTACATCCGACAGTTTCCTGATTTCCGAGTTTATTTCCGTTGCCGGGAACAAGGTCACGGTTTCTTTTATATAGCTGCCGGTGATGTCTGTTGTGTATGCCCTTCTTGACTGTGCAAGCACGGAATCCGCGCTTGCTCCGAATGCCCTGCGGAGCAGAATTGAGAACAACCATTTTTTTATGATTTCACAATCCTCCCTATTTCCTATCTTTTTGTAAAAATCCTGATATATGCCCTTGTGATAAAGATAATATAGTATGGGCATGGCGGCATTATATGAGGTCATTGTGAAATCCGTCAGTCCGAAAGATCTCAGCAAGTCGAACAGGTTTGAAATGGTATCCCTGATCCTCGTCCAATTATTTTCCACCAGTTCAATAAAGCCCAGATTGAAACTTGTTATAAGGGAACGCACATCTTTATGATACAGGTACAGGAACGATTTTAATATGAAATCGTGAGATATATTAAATCCTTTTGAACGTACATGCTCGACCAGATTATTGATTTCTGTCTTCGCGTCCATCTGTTTGCAATTGGCAATGGCAATGGACATCAGGATATCAGAAAAACTTAATGCGGTTCCCCCGGAATTGATCCGGATAAAAATATTCACGGCTTTGTCCGGTTTCTGTTCATCCTCCTCGTAAAAATTTATATTGAGCTTGGTGTGGATGACATTGTCCAACAGTCTCAGCAGTCTTTTGGATTCCTTGTCTATGTTATTGTCCTCGGCAAATTCATCGATGCCATAATTGTAATCCTGGTGCAAAGCCAGAATCTTACCTACACGGAACCATTTTTCATTAGACTTGTCAATAAATAAATCATTTTCCTTGGAGATATTCTTGTCAACAAAGGAAAAGATAAACTCCCTGTCGCTTTCCTCCTGTGTGTATTTACGGGATATATTGAAATATAGATGCCGGGTAGGGAAATTATATTCAGAATAATCCCAACGTTTCCTATAATCCTTGTACGCATAACTGCCGCACAGACCGATATACAATGACGTCAATCTCTGTTGTCCGTCCAATACCGCATAAAAATCGTTGATATTGTCTGTAGGAATCGGATCGTTGCATATCCGATGATACTGTATGAAAGCTGATAGAAACTTATAAAACCGGAAATCAGTCTTTGTTCCTCCTTTTACCTTCCAAAACAGCATGGAACTGATCGGGTAGCCTTTCATCAGAGAATCGAACAACTTTTCTATCTGTTCTGCCGACCATACAAAATCTCTCTGAAAAGCCGGTAACAGGTATTCATTCCGGTGGATATGTTCTATTGCCTGCGCTATTGTTATTGGTGATTGGAAACCTGCCATAATTACATAATTAAGTGTTTTTCGCAAAGATAGAAAATTCTATTTTTATGTTTTATTTTCGAGGAGGAAAAATGAAAACCTGAATATATTCCAACTACCTATTCTTCTATAAAAAGATCAATGTCTTCAGATAAGTCGAATCAGTTGCTTATTCGTGAGGCTATCCGTAAAATAGCTCTCGGCCGTAGCATGGAACGCATCAGTCTGGCTCCGGGAGGTATGTCGGGCATTGGCACGGCCCGTATGATACATGGATATGTCGCCAAAATACATGATGACCCGTCGGACGAGGAATTTTCCGAGTATGGCGGTACCGTTGATGTCGGCGAGTACCCGGACGAGACAGCCTCTGCAGAACCCGTCATCCACAAAGGCGTATTGCTTTCAGCGGCAACAAGCAGCGAGGGCGGTTTTTTGATTGTACCTGCACTTTTTTCCGATGTAACGATTTTTATGGATGCCGCCACCCGGTACGCCTATGTGGTGAACTTCTCACATGTGGATATCCTGCGGCTGAATGCCCGTAAGGAAACCGTTGTCGGTGTAACGGAAATGGAGGAACTGGATCCGGAGAGTGACTCTGCTCCGGACTACGACGAGCTGGAGGCTACGGGAAATATGGCTTTCACACATTATACGCCGACAACCGTTACCGCCACTGTCAGGAACAAAAAGGGTAAGGAAGCCTCTACGGGGATTGAGGCGGAGAGCATTACCCACATTGTAGACAAGTCGGAGGTCAGGCAGACAACGGACAAGATAATTCAAAAGGTGAACTCCACGACCGTAACGGTTGCCGACAACAAAGTGGCGCTCGGTGACGAGAATGCCACCGAACCGTTGGTATTAGGCAATGAACTTGCCGGGCTTATGCTCGACTTCCTGACCGAGTGCAGCAAGGTGATGACCCCCACCTTGATGGGTACAATGTCACCTGTCAATTTCCCTAATTTCATTTCTTTGACCTCGCGCATTCAAAGGTTCCTCTCCAAAACCAGCTATACCAAATGAACGTACAACTGCATCCGGACATAGACAGCCTTGATAAGGAGAGCCTGTGTTATTCCATCTATTCGCAGCTCTACCATAACTTTTTCAATGCCCAGCAGAAAAAGGATGATGACCATCCTTACGGTGTCGAGGAAGGGGACGAGACCAGCATAAGGTTAAAAAATACGGCCTACGGGTTTGCTTCGGCCATTGCGGGGGCGGTTGCCGGTGAAGGTGCCCCGGGTGATGGAGGGTTGTTGCTGGAATACCTCAAGAAGTCGGGCGGTGACATGACCGGGGCACTCCGTGCGAATTACGGTTTCGAGGCGGGTGTCGCCAATAACCGTATTCTGGAGATCTGTTCGCAGGACATTACCGATGCGGATGGGGCGGTGACTGCCGTTGAATACGGTGTCAAAATTACCGGCAGTCTGAAAATAGGCGGCAGCAGCCTCCATATAGGCGGACAACAATTATTGGGTTACGATACGGACAGGAACACGGCGACGCTCAATGCCTCCCGCATTGATTTTCAGGATGCCTCCATACACTCGGGCGGAGAATGGATTATCGGGAACAGGGAAACGGGAGTGTTCATTTCTCCGTCACGGCTGACTGTGGGGGGACATGGCGTATACCACCGGGGCAACGCCAATCTGGCGGCAGTGGACTGGACCATGCGGGACGGAACGGTGCAGCGTCATCTGGTGGTCTGCGGGAATACGGCTCTGAGCGGTGGTCTGGATGCCTTGTATGGGGTAAGGCTGGGTGACAAGGGAAAGTGCCTGCTTTCATTTTCCGGTGAGGAAGTCGCCCTCGGAGGCTTTCTTTCATTTCTGGACGGTTACGGGCTTCGTATTGGTGGTATGCCCGTACTCCAGAGGACTGATAATGACAAGATACAACTGGGCGGTATCGGAAGCGATCTGTTGCTGGGTAGCGGGCATACCACCAGAATACGCCTGCTGTCCGGCATTTCGGATGTGGACGGTGACTGTCTGATGCTCTCGTCCTACGGCAGGGCCTGCTTTCCGGGTTCGCTCACTGTCCGTCACAACTATGGTGCCGATCTGCTGTCTTCGTACCGGGTGGACAACTCGGATGAAGGCATAATTATTCACAAGCGGCTGCGTATGGGTATGGCTGGCGGATTTTTGATTACCGGAGATAAGGAAACCCTTTCACTGACCTCCATGGTTGTATACGAAAAGGAAGGCGTGCGGACAACCGTCCCCCATACCACAGTATTGGGACACCGTCCGTCCATAAGTGCCCATGCCCCTCAAAACCGTTACAGTGAGTCTTTCCATATCCAAACCGATGCCGATTTCATCTCCTCCGGGGTTCCGGTGGAGGCTGCCGGGCATGTCGGAATCTGCGCGTCGTCAACCCGGTTGGCAGACAAAATCCTATACTTGACAGAGTCGTTGAGGTTACAGGCTGTTTCCGGCGGTATCAGGCATTACGGTGACAGCTGTTTTCTCGGCTCCGTCTCTTCGGAATTCTTTTCTTCGGGCTTTGCCGGAAGCGGCTGGGCCATCCGGAAGAACCGTACCACGGGAAATGTCATCGCCACATTCGACGAGGTTGTCGCCCGGCGCAAGTTACGCGCCTACGAATTCGAGGTAAAGAAGGTTTCCGCGACCAACGGCTCTTTCTGGATCAGCGACAGCTGCTCGGGAGATTCCGTTGAAAAAATATCATAGCCCATGTCCGTATTCCGTTATTCAAAATACAAGGTCCGTATCGACCCCGACTCGCAGAAAACACAGGGGCTGCATGTCGGGGATATCGTCCGCAGACAATATGCCGGGCGGGAACGGGTGGTCTATTCCCTGATGTGCGTGACGGAAACCGGAACGGAGCTTGTCGGCGACAAGGAGGCGCCTTATTTTATCGGGGCTTTGCTGGACGGCGATGAACCGCAGAGCGGGGAGCTTCTGGACTTCGTACGGAGTACCAACCTGTTCGATACGACGCGTAGCGGGGCACTGTACCTGACGGCTTCGGACAGCGAAGCCCCCTATATGGATGTCATCGACGGCATGGCAACGGAGCGTTCCCTTTGCTATCCGGTCATGAACGGAGGGGTGGCGGGGGTGCCTGACAAATCCAAGTATGCCGTATGTGGCCATGTACTTCAATCCGGATACAGGGAAAACGATGCGGAGGCGACACGCATTGTCCGGATAGTCCGCAATGCGGAACCGGCGGGAGAATCCCTTTTCGGACTGATGCAGACTCTGGAGGAGTCGGTCGGGCATCCGGAACGTCTGCTGGTATCCTTCAAAATCAGGGCTTTCAGGGATTTGTCCTCCGTCCCCCTCTCATTCGGCTATACCAACCGGGAGAAATCAGATGCCGAGGATATATTGTCCGCCGGGCAGGAATGGGAGTACAAATTGTGGGTTATCACTGTGGACT
The DNA here is from genome assembly GCF_003436255.1 of Bacteroides sp. D20. Taxonomy (NCBI): domain Bacteria; kingdom Pseudomonadati; phylum Bacteroidota; class Bacteroidia; order Bacteroidales; family Bacteroidaceae; genus Bacteroides; species Bacteroides sp. D20. Next base: position 77,593 of record NZ_QSOO01000015.1, read on the forward strand.
ATCCTGCGCAATATAGCCGGAGCCTGTTTCTCGATCTGACGGAAAGCCTGACCGCAGAGGGTGACTGGTGTGAATTGGCGGACCTGAATATCCTGCGGCTTTCTTCCGTGTCCGCTTTCGGCGATGCGGCCAAAGCCCGTGTGGGAAAGGTCTGCGGCATCATCGATCCGGTATTCGGCATACTGGACGGTTACGGGGCCTATTTTCAGAATCTCTACGCAACACGGAATGTCAACATCGCCGGAACATTGACCGCCGGAGATGAAAACGGTTTTTCCTCAACTTTCTATGTGGGCAAAATTCACAAAAATGTCATTCCGGACAGCCTTTCCTGTGCTTTCAGCGGATCTATGGTTGTCAGTACTGCCACTCCCGCCGGTATCGGAAAGAGTGTACGTGTCATTTCAGACAGCCGTCTTACATTACAGGATGCCGGTTGGCGCAAAGCCCGTGCCGGCAACTATTATTGTTTTTCCATCTGGATAAAGGCGGAAGAAACAACGGTTGTCCGTTTTTATCAGGACGAGCATCTTGTCGGCGAACAGGCTGTGGATGCCGGCAGGGGATGGACACGTCATAAGGTATCCTTTCCAGTCCGGGAATCCGGGGCTCCTGAAATGACACTGGGTATCGCAACCCCGGTACCGGTCCTTCTGTCCGCCCCGCAATTGGAGCCGGGCAAGACGGCGACACCTTACCAGGCGACGGATGGCGTGTTGTCTTACACGGAAGATTACGGGGCATGGTTCTCGAAAGGAGGTATTGGCGGAACTATCCAGAATCCGCTGCTCAGGTTGGGTGAGGACGGTTCGATAACCTCGCGTGACGGTTCTTTCGTCATTAATCCCGACGGTACGGGGCATTTCGCGTCAGGGCGCTTCAAATGGAGCAAGGACACCATCGAACTGCGGGACGTGACCATCCGCTGGGAAGATTTTGACGAGGAGGCACAGGAACAGCTCAAGCCCCGTTCCGTATCCCTGACGGGCGGTACGGCCTTCCATTTCACGGATGAGTTCTCCGGCATATGTGAGCCGGAAAGCATCCCTCTTGTCCCCACCGAATATAACTTTAATCCGGAAAGCCGCTTATGGGAATATCTTGCATCGGACGGAATATGGAAAGAAACAGGCTGCAATGCCGCCGTGTTTGAAATGACACCGGCGTTTCACGGCTGGGAAGGGCGTGACGTATTAACCCTCCGTTACACCGCTGTATTCCGGAATGAAAATATTGGAGCCACCCATACTTTCTTCAAACTTTATGACGGTGCGCCATCCTATACTGTTCATGTGGAGTCGAAAAATGGCACGATATTCCGTAACGGCATTGTTTCCACGGTTCTGCGGGCCAGAGTGTACAGGGGCGGTGAAGATATTACCGCACTCATTCCCGATGGTAATTTCCGCTGGCTGCGGACAAGCAGGGATACCGATGGCGACAGGATATGGAATGACCTGCCGCATTATGGCAGGGAGATTGAGATAACCGGCAGGGATGTATGGCATAAGGCCGTTTTTGACTGTGAAGTGGACATATCAACAACAGAACAATAAGCATATGGCAATAAAAGTAGCACGCGGACAGGTAACCATCATTGACCAGAATGATGCTGTCTCCTTACAGGCGTTCATCGGTTCTTCGCAACCGCTCACCCAGGTATTCAACAAGGATACGGGCGTTTATGCACCTTCATGGGCGGCATCGCCGTTTTTGGTGCTCACTCCTTCGCTGTTCGTCAGCGGCAAGGCCGCCACCGACCAGATTTCATCTGTCGGTAATGCGGCTACGCTGACAGCCGGTGTTAAAAGCGGCTCCGCCAAGTGGTATAAGAACGGTTCGGCCATAACTTCGGGCCAGGACAGCTGTACTGTCGGTGCGGCGTCCGCCAAGTATGCCCTGACCATCAAGGCCAACCATATGACCGTTTCCACGCCGCAGGTACGGTATGCCTTCGAGGCGGTTTATATCGATGCCAACGGGCTGGAGGTGCCTTTCCGTTCCGAGATACAGTTTACCCAGCATCTGAATGCCGGGGCGATGATAGCCGCCGTGGCATATGCTCCCGACGGTGTTGTCTTCAAAAATGACGAGGTACCCACACTCAAGGCGCATTGCGACCTGTGGCGTGGCGCCACCATCGATACCACCAATGTCACCTATGCCTGGGGAATCAAGGATTCCTCCGTTTTTGCCAATACCACACTGGCTGCCGCCGCTACTGCCGGTGCGACCACCGTCACGGTGGCCTCCACCAATAACATGGAAGCCGGCGGAAAGATTACAATAAATTCCGTGCAGTACACCATATCGGCGGTGAACACCTCCACCAAGGTCATAACGCTGACATCGGCCCTCACTGCGGCGGCCAATTCAGGGGCTTCGGTTTCCTGTCCGTATTACAATTCCATGCTCGGTGCCGGATGGTCCTGTCTGACTTCCACCAATCCGCGTGGCGTGACGGCAGGATGGACTACGAACGAAATAACCATTACTGCGGATGCCGTACTGAATTTCGAGACCTTCAAATGTGCCATCAAGGACACGGACACATCGGCCGGCAACGCCTCGGCCAACAAGGTTGTATGCGATATCATTTCTTTCACGGATATGTCCGACCCCATTACGGTGGACCTTGTCAGCCAGAAAGGGTTCACCATCAAAAATAACGGGAATGATGTCGATGCCAAAGCGGTGCTGTATCGTAACGGTGAGGTACTGGACGATGACGGGACTGCCTATACCTACACATGGAAACTGTGGAACTCGGCCGGAACATCCGTCATAAAGACTTATACGGGCAAATCCATCACCGTATCGAAAGCCGATGTGACAGGCAAGGGCGTACTGATGTGTGAAGTGTCGAAATAGTAATGAAGGAACGGGGCTTCTACGGATGGCAAGCGGTGTGAACCGGTCTCATCCCATCCGTGCGACAAAACGGGAGCCTTGCCATTTGGCGGCAACCTGCCGCCTTTTTTTTGTCCTATACTTTTCTTAAAAGAGCATATGGCAAAGATACTGGTCGCCCGCGGTCAGGCGACAATCAACATACAAAAGGACGGTTATACGCTTAGCCAGTCACCCGGTGAATACATCTTCCCTGCGGATGCCGACGGGAAGATAGTTTCTGCCGTATCCGTCACCTCCTCTGTCAAGGTCACGCTTGGCGATTCCGGTTTTACCGGATTTTCCATCGGCAACATTACCAGACCGGCAGGATTCTCCTCCATATCCGTCAACAACAGCAACAAGACCATAACTTATACGGTCGCAGCAGGAACGACCACACTGGCCGATCATGGCACTGTGGTTATTCCCGTCATTATATCCGGAATCACCTACACCCTGTCATTTGTCTGGTCAAAGGCCAAGTCAGGGGCACCCGGCAAGGATGGAAACGACACAGCGATGCTTGACTGGGTCAAGGAGTGGAATACCAACAAGACACTTATCGGCAGCAGCACGGTCATCACTCCAAAAATTTTTACAGGGATCAAAAACAGTGACGGCACGATAACCGGTGTGGCAATCGGGCAGTTCCCCCTCTCTGTCAGGACAGCTTCCGGTACCGTTACCTCTGAAACGGTTAACGGCATCTATGGTTTCAAGAACGGTTACAAGACCTTTTTTGTAGATAACGGCGGCAATGTCCAGTTCGGTCATGGCGACCAGGTTGTCAAATACAATGCGGCTACCGGCAAGGTGGAGTTCGGAAATGGTGTCAGCCTGAACTGGATAGGTGCAACCTTTATTGACAAAGACGGTGTCTTTACCGGTAAACTTTCAGCGGGTACGGTAAAGGCGGCGCAGCTTGACGCCTCACAGATAACTTCAGGTACGGTCTCCGCCTCACGTATCGATGTGGCTTCCCTGAAAGCCTCTCTTATTACTGCCGGGAATATCGAAGCGCTGACACTCAATGTCACGAAAGGGAAAATTGGCGGCTGGTCCGTCGACGGTGACAGCATCTGCCGGGGAACGAAGAACAACACTTCCGGGGCGATGACCGCCGCCTCCGGCTCCATGACTTTGGGGTCAAACGGCATCCGCGGTTTTAAATGGCGTCTGGATGCCTCGGGGGCGGGGGCTGTTGCGGGAGGCAATATATCCTGGGATGCCTCGGGCAATGTCACCTTTGCCTCTTCCGTCTCTTTGCAATGGACAAATCCGATCAATACTATCGTTACCGCTTTGGGCGGAAACGGCTCTCCGAAACTGACAAAAATCACTGCGGCCGGTATTTATACCGGCACTGTCACCGCCTCACAGATTACGGCAGGCACTATTTCTGCCGACCGTATTGCCGCCGGAAGTATCACCGCCTCCAAACTGGACATCGCCAATGTGAAGGCTTCTCTCATTACGGCCGGAAATATCGAGTCCCTGACGCTGAATGTCACGAAAGGGAAAATCGGTGGCTGGTCAATCGGCGCAACCGCGTTGAGCGGCAACCACATCCTGCTTGACTGCGGAAACAGGCGTGTGGTGGTTTACGGACTTAATTCCGGCGCGACAACCGGACAACGGGTACAATTGTATTATAACAGCGACAGTGATTTCGGGTTGTATGCCACGAACAGCACAGGCACATGTGTCGCACGTTTTGGGTCCCAGAACAATATTGCCGGCTGGACGGTGGATGCCTCCTCCATCCGTAAGGGAAACATTGTACTGGGGAGTGACGGTTCAATAACCAATGGTACGAAATGGAAATTGAACAATGACGGAAGCGGGCAGATTGCTTCGGGGAACATATCATGGGATACCGCGGGGAAAGTCTCGTTCTCCCCTGCCGTTTCCCTGCTATGGAAAAATGACATAGAGGCCGCAAAAACAACCAATTACGGCTATCCGTATTATTACAGGCTTGTCATCAACGGGGAAGAGAACAAATACTATCCTGTCATCCTCAAGGGCGGTGAACAGAATTTCAAGCGGGACATTCTTGTGCGTCGTGCCTACAGCGAGCAGGCTCCGGCAAGTTGGAACACGTCCACGCATAAGGGTGGCCTGGTACTGCTGCTGAAGGCCAATTTCGGTGGCTGGGGCGGCATCAGCTATTCATGGGACATTTATGAACTCTCCGAATCCTATTGCCGCATGTTCGCAGGTGCGGCCCTATGTGGGAACAACTGTATGTTCGCCGTGTTCTTACGCGGTGGCGGAACGACCGGAGCGGTCTATCATATCTATTCCGACCAGCCGATTGTCAGTAACGCGATGAGTCCGTCCCCCATACCGGCAGCACCGCAGATCGCTTACAACTCGGATTTGATTTTTCAAAGCGGTTCCACCAAGGCGAATGCACCGGCTCCCCGCACGCTGACAGCTTCGGTCGAGGAAGAAATACGCCGTAAACGTTTTATTGCACTGGCACAGGGAAGTGACAGCACTCTTGCCGCACATCCGCTGACCTATATCGGCTCTACAGGCATCTATACCGGTACGTTGACGGCCGCACAGGTCAACGCTGTCGATATCAGTGCATCCAGTATCAAATCCGGGACGCTTTCGGCCGACCGTATAGCGGCAGGCAGTATCAACGCCTCCAAACTGGATGCGGCCAGTATAAAGTCCTCCATCATCAATACCGGTTATATCAACGGCTTGAGCTGTACCTTCACCAAGGGAAAAATCGGTGGGTTTACAATCGGCAGCGACAATATAACAACAGGCAGTATCGGTGCAACCGGTGCAATACCATTACAGGTCCGCTCCGCATCTGCCGGTAGCGGGTATTGGTACACGGGGGCCTACAAACCGTTGGGCATCACGCTGACCTGGCATCAGAACAGCAATGCGGGGCATATTGTCTTCGGCCAGGTGGCTGCAAGTGGAAATTCTGTCAAGACCGGATTTATCGGTATCCAGATGATGTCATGGGACCATCTGGAATATTTCTGTCTTTCGGCCAACTATACAAAAAGCGGTGGAAAGGAGGTTTATAACCGGATTGCCGGCTGGGCGTTCGACCATAACCATATTTGGAAAAACAACATCTCGTTGGGCTCCGACGGTTCGATTACGAACGGCAGCAAATGGAAACTGAACAATGACGGCAGCGGACAAATCGCAGGCGGTAATATTTCATGGAACGCTTCCGGAACCGTCACCTTCGCCTCTTCCGTGTCTGTACAATGGACAACCGGCATCACGACCGCCCAGGAACTTGCCTCTGCCATGGCATTCGGCAAGATGCTCTACAGGGACCCGACCTTCTGGAAGGGGAACAACAGTACCGGTGTCTATAACAATTCCGGCAACGGCATGGTGACAGTCACCCGCCAGCAGGATACGTCGGCGCCCAATGACAGCAAGTATGTCCTGAAGATACAGACTAATGGAACCGCCAGTCCTGGCAACGGAGGATTCTATTTCGGAACGGCCTGCAGTTCGCGCAAGGTGCTGGTCGCCCGTATCATCGCCAAAATTCCCGCCGGACGCAATATCTGTTGGGCCTCCAACAACATTGGTACGGGCGGTTCGAGCCGCTGGCTTACCTCCACGGCAGGAACCGGAGACTGGAAAGAGTATGTATACAAGGTCGTATGCGGCACCTCAAACTTCTCCAGTACCCATTTTTTCTATATTGACGGGGCACAGGGGACATCTGCCGCACCATTGGTCTGGTATGTGGCTTATGCCACGGTTTTTGACCTTACTTCCACAGAAAAGTATACCACGACCATCGACGCCAACGGTGTTTATACCGGTACGGTGAAGGCAAACCAGATTATTGTGGACAGCGCCCTGGTTGTAGGAGGCAGCTCTTATAACGGCAGTATTTCAGTCAAGGATGCGGGCAACGCGGTCAAAGTGACGCTCGACAGGACGGGTATCACTGCCGTAGCCGGCAAGATCGGAGGATGGACGTTGGGCACCAGCTCGCTTGCGGCGTCCGCGCCAAGTTCCGGGCATAGGATTGTAATGGCGGCCTCCGGATATATCTATCATGACAACCCTTCCACAGGAAAAGAGTATTGGGCTTTGAAAACCGACGGTTCCGCTGTTTTCGGATATGGGAAAATTTCGTTTGCGGCGGACGGTTCCGGATATCTTGCGAACCAGAATATCAAATGGGATACCGGCGGCAACGTGACGATGACCGGCACGATCAATGCCAATGCCGGCACGATAGGCGGCTTTTCCATCGGCCAGGGACGCATTGGATCTACGGCCACGGGAAGTGGTTCCGGTGGCGGTCTGGCCATCTACAACGATTTGTTCCGCGTGGGAAACACCACTTCCTACGTTCTGTTTGGGGCCAACACTTTTCCCGCCACCTCGGGTGGGACCTGTGCGGCGGGGCGCATCGTCAACAACAAGGTAAATTCATATATGAACAACTACGGGTTGTATATCGATGTGAAGAACGGTTACCGGAACTATGGGGTGTGGTCCAATGCCTCATTGGTCGCATCGGCCGCCATCGGTATCAAAATGAAGAATATCTATTTTACAGGTTCCGGCTATACCATTGACTTTTCCGCCAGTAATGTCTTTTGTGTCTATGCCAACTCCACCTACAATGTCAATCTTCCGAGCGCGTCGTCGGTTGCAAGCATGTTCGGATATTCGAGCCTTCCCTCCGATTTTGCCTATATGTTTACCCTGTTTTACAGCTACAACTGGGGAGGGCATATCAATATCATGAATGTGCGGAATCAGAATGGGGGCACGTCAAATTACGGTATGGAAAGAGGGGACTCGCTGACGCTCCTTTGTTGCAATTACCCGTCTTTTCATTACCAGGTATTAAATTATAATGGTTAATAACCGGAACAGAAACTTTTACCCTATACTTATTTAAAATTCAAATTATATGAATATCACCAATGTCACTATTACCAGGACAGCAGAAGAGAAGACGGAAAATGCCTTTTATATGCTGGAGTATTCCGTTGTCAATGACGAGCTGAGCCGTCTGCATGTTTCTGTCAATGAAAAAGAAGCCGATGAGGAAGGCAACATAAAGCCTGTTGGAATTATCTATATGGAACAAGGGGTCCTTTCCTGCAACTTTCCGATGGAGAGGGAGCTTGGCCCCATATTCCAGGATTTCGACAGGATGCAACAGGATATTCGCGAAAAATCAATCCTAAATAAAGAATCATAATGGAACTGAGCGTCAAAGACCGCCTTTACCTGCCGACTTTCCTGCCGGCACGCGGCAATTTCAAGGAGTTCAACCTTAAAAAAGAGATTCTGCGCAAAATCGCAATTGGCGACGAGGAACGCAAGGGTATCAATCTCCGCGAAAATGCGGAGGACAAGCGTATCGAATGGGATGTGGAAAAAGAACAGCCGTTGCCGGTGGAGTTTTCCCCTGATGAGATGGCCTACTTGCAGGCCGCGTGTGAGAAAATCTCGGACGAAGAGTTGCCTGACGATATGTGGGGGACTGTGGAAGCGATTTACAATGAAATCTCCAAGGAGGCATAAACCGATTTTTCTATCTGCCGCTACTCTTTATGTAAAGAGTGCCCCGGCCGTACTCTTGGTATGGCCGGGGATTTTTGTATCAGCACATGCCCAGACAAGATATCATAATGGATGCCGAATATGGAGAAGTGGAGACTTCCGGACAGATTGCCGGAAAAACCTTCTACGACTTCCACCTGTTTGACAGTGTGGAGGGTGCCGGCAATGCGGCCTGCCGTTACGGGGAGATAGCCGTACCGGTAGATTTCCTTGCATCATACAGTGATGCAAGGGGTATCCATATCCACATTCCCTATGTAGCAGACATACGCCTGCTGAAAGTGCGTATCGCCATGAAAAGCGGTTCGGGGGGTGTCGAATATGTACGTGGTGCAGTTGACGGCAGGCATTGGTTTCCCGTCATGAGAGAGAACGAAAACGGGACAAGGGAGACGGTCACCCCCGCCTCGCTTTATGCCTTGAACGATGAGGGGATCTATAACCTGCTGCTCGAGGAGGACTGCCTGGTCATTTACAGCGGGGAAGAGACGGATTTTGGTATTGGCGCCTCTAAGGTGCAGAACGAAACTTTCCTTTTGAAAGCCGCCGCCGGAAACTTGTACCAGCATCCGACCACCGGTGTGGGGCTGATTGACTTCCTGCATTCCAATATGGAGAACAACGGGCTCGCCGCCAAACTGCAGGCTGAATTTACTTCCGACAAAATCATCATCAGGAATGCCTATATAGATTCGGTGACAGGAGAACTGTTCCTGGAAACCGAGGAGAAGGAGGACAGCCATGGGTAGTTACCGCGTCGTTGCAGGACAGAACATCTATGATGTAGCCCTGCACCTGTATGGAAGTGTCGAGGGAATCGTGGACCTGCTGGTCAACAATCCTGCCCTCTCGCTGGAAACAGAACTCTGTTCCGGACAGGAACTGGCATATACCGACGGCTTTGTCATCAATGCCGACGTGGTCGCCTATAACGAAATGCACGGCATCGTCCCCTCCAACGGGGAGCGGCACGTCTATCCCAAATATTTCACCGGTCCGTTCACGGCAGCCTTCCTGCTCCCGCCGGCATTGGTCTCCGCAGAGTGCAAGGTGTCAGGAACGGGGACGCTGGAAGTTGACTGGGGGGACGACAGTGCTGTGGAGACCGTCATTCTTGGCCATACGCCATGCACGCTGCGCCATACTTTTGACAGGCGGGTGCGCCGGAGCCGCAAGATCCGCTGGTTTACCGATGCCGAATTCCGGTATATGGATTGGAGCGGACTGCAACCTTCGTCCGTTGTTTTACTCCGTCCGCTGCACGTGGAGGAGCTGATCCTCCGGGACTGCACACCCGCATTGGACAGCTTCGGGATTCTGTCCGGAACTTACCGGATCGATCTCTCGGGGATAATGACGGACAACCTCGTTCCGCTTGCCGGGTGCCATAACCTGATGGAGCTCGACCTGTCCGGAGCGCGGATAAAGCCGGCCGTCATAGACAAATACCTGACAAGCATTGTGGAGCATTACGGAAACAGACGTAATTGCCGCATGACATTGCCGACAGCCCCGACGGGAACCTATAAGGAACCCGGGCGGGATGAAACGACCGGACGTTACCGTATCACATCGGGCATGGAGGCGGTATGGGTCATTCTGCATGAGGAAAGCTGGAACGAAGGTGGAGCGTGGGAATTTATCATCAACAATAAAATCTATACAGTGTAATGAGCCGTACAATAAAGGAAATATACAACGAGGCCGTAGCGGAACGGAACCGGCGGCTGGAACTGACAGAGTTCGCCAGTGATTCCAAGATGTCCGTCATGAACGGAATCCTGTGGGTAGTGGCCGCTGTCATATACAGTTTCGAATCCCTGCTGGATGTCTTTGCCGTGGATATTTCCGAAGCCATTAACGGACGCATCAACGGTACTCCCGCCTATTATGCCAACGCCCTGTTGCAGTATCAGCAGGGAGATGAGCTGACGGTACGGGAAGACGGCCTGGCCTTCGGCTATGCCAATATCGACGAGACCAAACGCATCGTCACGCAAGTTTCCTATATGGAGAGCACAGACGACCAGAACCTGGACAGTAAACTTATCCTGAAAGTGGCCACCGGTGCAAAAGGCAGCCTTTCTGCCATACCCCCGAAAGAACTGGCGCCTATCAACGCCTATATCAACAAATTGAAATTCGCCGGTACACGCGTGGAGGTCATCTCAACCAAGGGCGACGTGCTGATTCCCCACCTTACGGTCTTTCATGACGGGGCCGTACCCGAATCAGAAGTGTACGACTCCATTGAAGAGCAGTTGAATGCCTACATGATGGATATCGATTTCGATGCCGCCGTCTACGTTTCCCGCCTGACGGATGCCATACGGCGGGCAAAGCATGTGACCGATGTCCATATCGACGGGCATGCCGTTCCCGAACAAGGGGTTTTCATCGCCAGCCATGACACCGACGGCCATATACAGCCGCCACAACGCATTGCCCGTATGGCTTATACCGCATCAGGATATCTGAAGGAGTCCTCCGGGAAGGATGAGGAGGACGGGCTGCCAAATTTCCGTGAAGCCATCATTTTAAAAATAGAAAACCATGAGATATAAGCTGTCCATAGACCGTACCGTGAACCGCCTGGTTCCGCATTACCTGTCGGGACGCAGGTTCATCCTGTTCGTGCAGAGCTGCCTTTATCCGTTGCAATGCACCAATGAGCGGTTCCGTGATTTCACGAAAGAGATGCATATCCGGGCACGGATGACTTCCCAGGTAATCTACTTCGAATGGTTTCTGAACTACAAGTTCGGCAAATACATCAGGGACGGCAAGGACCGTATCCTTATCAGGGACAGTGAGAGTGTCGGTGTGGACCTCTACCATGAGGGTGCGGAATACCAGCGTCCCTGTACCATCTGGTACAATGGGGAACAGATCATATCAGATAATGATGCGGAGCGGCCCCGTCCGTTCTACCTGCTGATAGAGGAGAAACTTATCAACAAGGTCAGCTTTGTGGTCTGTGTCCCGCCCGTCACCATATCACCGCACGAGCTGGTCTATATGCTCTCCTATGTGGTGAATACTTACAAGACGGCCGGCAAGACCTATCTGATCAGGATTGACGAAGAAGAATATACACCTAACAAGAATACAGGACAATGAAAGAATATATCGCAGAGACCGGCGGACGGTACACTTATTCCGATGACATCCTGAACCTGCAGGAACTTGCCCTCAGCATGAGCGCCGTTTTTGACAGCTGTTCGGATTTCATCATCTCGGGCTGCGAGCCGGACGGTCCCCGTATCTCACCGGGATATGTGTGGCTCGGCGGTAAGGTCCGCCGTTTTGAGGGAGCCGCTGATGCCGTCTATCCTTATTATATTTACGAGGCCAACAGGCATGAGTCGGTGGTCTATGCCAATGATGTCAACAAACGCGGACGTACTTGCTACCTGTGTGCCGGAGCGAAGGCCATACCTGAAACGACCGATCCTGTTACGGGTAAATTGCCTGTAAGCATTGAAGTTACAGAAAATTATGCCCCCCGTTTTATTGATAAATTCTTCGGGCGTTATGCCGTACTGCTGGACACGCCTTTCACCCGGCAGACCGTCAAGAAGGACCTGGTACTGGCCGGCACCCTTACCGGACAGAAAGAAATCAATTCCAGAACCGCCGTTTCTGTCAGCGGGGAAAACGGCTATATGCTCAAAGGTGTCGTCAAAACTGACGGCGGCATCTCGCTTGGCGCTTATCTGCACGGATTGCCGGTCAGTGAAATTATCATCCGCACAGACGGCGGCTTCAGTTTCATGAAGCAGGGCAAGGAACTGGTACGTATAACGGAAGACGGGATCTCTTACGGTACCTCACTGGGTGATAGCGCCCGTATCGGGGCAATCCGTATCAAAGGTTCCGATATCTATAACACTTCGGATACGACAGATGAGGGCTGTGTCCGTATCAATTATTACGGTGCGCAGGGAGGCGGAACAAGATACCGCAACTTTGCCGTACATGACGGGAAATCCGGAAGCAGCCCGGTCCTGGAAGTAACCGGCCGTACCGCCACCGTACGGGCGGGCGGGCTGTTCGTCGTGCAGAATGCCGGACGTGGGATCGACCTTCAGAATACCGCCTATACGAAAGACAATGCCAGGCTCACCAATCTGGTCACCTGGCGGGACAGTGCCGCCTCCGTACTCGCAATGGCAGGTTTTGATACCACGGACGATTACCGCTTTATCCTGCGGAACACATTGGGGGATATTGTGCTTGCCCCTTCCGGCTCGGTGGATGTGCTCGGCACGCTTAAGATCAACGGGAAATCCGTATCGGACACCTATGTGAGCGTCACGGCCTTTGCCGGGGAGATGTCGAAGAAGGTGGATGCCGTCAAGGGAAAGCAGCTTTCCACCGAGGATTTCACCACCGAATACAAAAAGAAACTTGCGGCCATCACCACCGGGGAGCTTACGGGAGGCGGTGACGGCTATGTTACGGCGGGGGCTGTCCGTGCCGCACTGAAAATGAAGCTTTCAGCCGATGAGAACCTGTCCGATATCATGGACAAATCCGCCGCCCGGAAGAATCTCGACGTCTATTCCAAAACGGAAGCCGGTGAAGTCTTCCTGAAGACCTCCGAAGGGTTGAAAGAACTGGTACGTCTGACCGCTGAAGAGATCAACAGGCTTCCGGCAGAAGAGGCCGCCGCTTTGAAAGCGGAAAAGCAGGCAGCCGTGAGGGACACCCTTGATGCCGAAAGGAAAGGTACCGGAGATTTGAAACTTGCCAAGCTGTCGAATCTTTCAGACCTTTCTGACAAGAACAAGGCCCGGAAAAATCTTGAAGTCTATTCCAAGACAGAGATAGACACGATGATGGCCGGCAAGCTCGGTACGGACTCTGCCTATCAAGGCATTGTCTTCACGGCCGGGCTTCGGGATAAATTACAGGCCATTACCACCGGTTCTTTTGCATATACCGACAGTAACGGCACCTCACACGCACAGGTCGAGGGGTATGTGATGACCTCACAGGTAGTGGGGGAACTCAAAAAGAAGGCTGACCGGCTGTTGGGAGGCTACAGCGCTTCCGAAAAGGAGACCGTCGCCACGAACCTGAACCTCTATACAAAGGCGGGTGCCGACGCCCGTTTCGCCACCCTTGAGAATCTGTTCCAGGATTATATCAATTTTTTAGTCCGGCAGGGAAAGAGCACCTCGGAGGCACAACAGTTCCTGCAGGGCAAGTTGAACGTACTCTCCAAGAATGAGATTGTCAGGGATTACCTGCGCCGGGACAGCAAGCTGTCCGACCTTCTGCTGCCAACGGCGGAGGCCAGACGGCAGGCCTGCCGTGCTCTCGGAGCCGCTTATGCCGAGGAGTATCAGCCGTTGCTTGCGGATACAGGATGGGTACAGATGGAGAACAGCGGATCGGGTACCAACACACAGTCGCTCTTCGTCCGCCAAATCGGGAACATCGTTTCCATACAGGGTGCCGTCAATACGGCCAACAGGGACGGAAACAACTGGGGAGGTATCGTGGCGGTCATCCCCAACAAAATACAACCACCCCGGTACAGTGTGCGCTGCACCGCCACTGACTGGAATGATGACCATAAGTACAACCGTGGGGTATCGTTCACCATTTACGGCGGCTCGCGAAGGATACAGCTTTATGAGCGCGGTATGTACAATGCCAATGTGGAACTCAACTTTACATATTTCGTATAGCCATGAAACAGAAGATTAATGTAAACGGTGACATCGAAAGTCGCCGCAGAATTGCGGAACGCAGGTCCGTTCCCGCCCGAGAGAATATTTCACCCGACAACAGCCAACAGTATCATGAAACAGAAAAGGATCCGGCGGCAGCCGCAGAAGAAACCGTCTTTCCGGGGAACGAATCCCCGAAAGCGAGAAGACGGAAGACCGCAGGGGACGTTTAAACGTTTCCCCTTCGACCAGACCCGGATAGGGTTCATGCTCCGTTATGAGATGCCGGTGGTTTACCATCTGCTCCGCAGGCTGTATGACCGGCAACAGCCTTTCGAACCGGACTGGCATGTCATCGAACTGGTTGCGGAGGCGTCGAAAGACCCTTCGTTCAGAAAGGCGAAATTCAGCCGCTATCTGGATGAATACCGCCGGAACGGGGTTTACTGCCGGCGGGGCAAACGGCTTACGCCCGGACGTAAAACCTATTACGAGGGCATACGCCGTCGCAAGACGGAAGAGTATATCCGTCAAAACCGCAGGAAGCTGCTCTTTGAAAGACGGAATGGGCCGGGCAGTGACAAACTGCCCGGGGAGATTAAAAACATACTTAAAATGAAATGGTAATGCATTGACGGACAATGGCTGGCGCAAACATTCATATGCATGTATGGCTGTTCGGGAGCATTTGTCTAACTTTGTATTCCACAGTCGCTGCAAGACCTTTCCATATTGTAAAATGAGTATCCGGCCAGGATACGGTCGGCGGGATATCCTCTCCCTATATTGTCAAGTGAATACGGACGGTGCAACCGAACCCGTCTGTCCTGTAACCAGTTTCTTTGCGATACGGGCCTGCCGTGTCGCACTCTTCGGGCATTTTTAATCCATAAAACCAAGCGTTTATGCAAGAAGAAGAAAAGAACAACGGCATGGAAGGCATGTCTGTCGAGGAGATGTTCCTCGGTGTCCAGGAATCGTATCAGGAGGCACAGCAGCGTGCCCAGGAAGAGAACAGGGCGTTCGCCCGCACGGAATTCTTCCGCATGGACAAATTCGGGACCTATCGTCTGCGTGTCCTTCCCATCGCCCCCAATCCGGACGGTTCACCGGCCCGGCCCGGTTATGAGTATCCGGTTCACCAGTTGCTGCTGGAACTGGAAAAGCCCACAACCGGAAACAAGCCCCAGAAGATGTATGTCACCGTCACCCGCGCCACCGATGCCGGATACAGTGTCGATCCCATCGAAACTTACCGGCGTCTGGCCGTAGAAGCCGCAAAAGAGGCCGGGGATGAGAAACTGGCAGAAAAAATCGCCGGCGGTTCGTTCGGTGGCGGCTTGAAGTACAACTACGGGCACTGCCTCTATATCTTTGACCTGGGCGAGCGTGCCAAGGGAGTACAGATGATGACCCTCTCGCACGCCCAGTTCAAGGATCTGGACGAGCGGAAGTTCAAACTCTGGAGCAAGAAGCTGGCCAAGAACCCGTCTTATCCGTGTCCGGTTTCATCGGTGTACGACGCCTATCCCGTGGAAATAGAAAAACGGCGTAACGGGGCCAAAACCGAATACCTGTTTTCCATCGACAATGAATCCGACCCTGAACCTCTGACCAGGGAGGAGCTGACCGCCTTGCTGGGAGCGCCCCGTATTCCGGAAATCATTTACCGCTATACCCGTTATCATCTGGGTGCCACCGTTGAATTCCTTAAACAGTGCGACGGCATTTACGGCATGCGGCTTATGGAGACGGACGAGATGAAAGAGGTCATACAACAGTTGTCCGACGAACTGCCGAAAGAAGATACCTCCTCCTTCTCGTTCGACCGCCGTACGAAGGACAACAAGGACAATGTCCAGGACGGGACAGGAATTTCCCTGGACGATCTTCTTGAATATTATGACGAGCTCAGGAGGCAGGACCTCGGTGACAAGACCGAGGAGGGACAGGAGCTGCGTGCAATGATACGCAGCTACATTGAACAGGAAGCGTTGTCCGTCCGTGTCACCCGCTCGACAAGCAATCGGGAACTGCTCGAACTGATTGAGAGTGAGATGGAAGGTCCGAAACCCACAGACACACCGGAGGACGCTCCCGGGGAGGAGGAACACCGGCCTGCGGAAACGGAGGAGCGTGCCGAACGTCCCCGCCGTCGCAGATAACCCCTTTTATAAGTCTTTGAGTTTTAACCCGGCGGGAGGCATCCATGCCTCCCGTCTTAATCACACACATTCATGGAAGAGAGCAAACCTTGCATATTGTTGTTGAATGATATCCATGTCTCAAAAGACAACATCCCTGCATTTCAGGCCAACTGGCAGGAGGCCGTGGAGATCTGCAGGAAATGGGGTATCAGCGAAATCGCCGTCGGAGGCGACCTGTTCTTTTCACGTGCGGCACAGACACTTGACGTGCTGCTGGCAGTACATGACGCCCTGCTGGAAACCTCACGTGCGGGCATCCATGTCACGCTCGCCGAGGGGAATCATGACCTCGTGAACCAGGAAGCCGTCAGAGGTTACTGCCATGTCTTTGACTGCCATCCGGATGTGACGGTAGTGGATGACTTCCTGACCCTGTCGCGTCCCGGCTGGGAGTTCGCGCTTCATCTGATGAGTTATTTTCCGGAGGACGGATCGTTTGTCGAAAGGCTCGGACAGTTGGAAGAGAAAGCGCTTTCAGAGGAAAAGAAACATTTTCTTTATATACACGAAGGTATAAACGGGGCATTGGCGCAACCATCGGAGAAAGAATTGCCCGCCAGGATTTTTCTCCCGTTTGATAAGGTTTTTGTCGGCCATTACCATAACCGGACCGTCATTCCACAAACCCGTATCGAATACATCGGGGCCTCCCGTCAGCACAACTTCGGCGAGGATGAGGAAAAAGGATATACGGTGCTTTATACCGACGGCACACACGAGTTTGTCAAAAACCGGGTGAACATGCGCTACCGTGTGGTGGATGTGCCGGTGGAACGTGCCGGGCTGCACCTTATGGACGAGTTGCGCGAGACGGAGGCTGACGGCCGCTACAAGGTCAAGGTACGTGTCCATGCGCCGGCAGCTGCGATGAAGTCGGTTGACAAGGCCGCGCTGCTGGAAGCCGGGGCGGCGAAGGTGGAACTGATAGCTGATGACGAGGAACTGTTGGAGGCCGCATCCTCTTCGCTCTTTGAAAAGTATGACAGCTGCCGTATCCGGGAAACTTACGAGGATTTCTGCCGGGAAAAACAGATTGAGGATGTCTCAATCGGATTAGAGTATTTATCCAAAATAGATAACAGGACATGTGGAAATTAAAGAAAATAGAAGCTGAGAATCTCTGTGCCTTCCGCTCGCTGTCATACACGTTACGGCAAGGGGTTACGACACTGATATTCGGCGACAACCGGGACAATGAGTCCCAAAGGTCGAACGGTGCGGGCAAATCCGCCCTGCTGGAGTGTATCGCTGTCGGTATCACAGGCAGCCCGCTCCGTAAGATAAGGTCGGAAGAAATTATAAACGATGCGTCCGGGGAGTGCCGTATCGGATTACATTTCAGCAACGGCAACTCAGCGGAGGAACTGGTTGTCAACCGCTGCATTCCACGCAAAGGGGCATCCACGGTCAGTTGCACACTTTTCCGTAACGGTGCGCAGGTGACGACGGACGAGGCTGTCCAGCCTTCGGTCGATGCCTATAACCGCTATATCCTTGAAAAGTTAGGGATCACGCGCGAGGAGCTGCTCAACAACTTCATTCTCTCCAAATACCGGTATGAGGATTTTCTTTCGTCATCGGACAAGGAGAAAAAGGAGATAATCAACCGCTTTTCCAACGGTATCCTGGTGGACGAGGCCATTGCCATACTTGAGGAGGATATCGTGCCGCTCTCAGAAAAGAAGCAACAGGCGGCATTGGAACTTGCGGGACTGGACGGGCGTGTCGAGATGTTACAGGAGCAGATCCGCAAGGAAGAGGAAACCGGAGCGGAACGGGGACGTACCCGTGCGGAGCGCATCGCCTCCCTGGAAGCGGCCATCGCAGCCAAAAGGGAACAGATACGCATCGGACACGAGACGGTGGCCGGATATGAAACACGGCTTGTGGCGGTTCAGCAGGCGGATGAGGCACTGCAGTTGCTGGAATCGGGGGATACGGCACTGGACGAGTGTCTGGAAAAGATACGGGAGATGATGCCCCTCTTCCCCGATGCGAGACAGACGGACTGGAACGGGATTATCACCGGGACAAAAGAGAAGCTGCAGACGGCCGTTTCCGGGCTGTCGGATTGTGACACCTCCTTGAAACAGGCGGAACGGGAACTGGAAGAGGAGACTGAAAACTGGGAACAGTTCAAAAATAAGTATGCCGCCTTCTGTGAGGAATACAACGAGCAGTCCGGTACGGCAGCGGAGAAACTGAGGGAAACAGACATCCGCCTGCGCAATCTTGCAGGATGCATCGAAGAATTGCGTCACAAACGGCGTATTGTCTCGGCCGGTATTGACGAGCTCTCAAACAAGCTGGCCGGTTCCGTCACCTGCCCTGCCTGCGGACATAATTTCCTAATAGCGGAGCCGCAGTTTGACATTGAGGCGGGAATGAGGGAACTGAAACTACGACAGCGGCAACTCACGGAAATTAATGGCCGTATCGAAGACAAACAGGAGGAGACCGGTTCTGTGGAGCTGCAGCAGAGCCGCCTGAACCACGGCCGCCGTACCTTGGAGGCCAGACGTACCGAATGGGAACAGCAGCTGGCCGGATATGAACGTGCCGTCAGGAACGCTACCCGGAACGTGGAAGAGACGGAAAACAAACACCGGCGTATTGCAGCCGGGATTACCGCGCTGCAAAATGAGATTGAGAGCATCCGCCGTAAGGTATTCGATGAAACATTCGGATTTGTAGACGAGCGTAATGCCTCACTGAGCCGCAGCATACGGACGGAAAAGGAGGATATACAGGCGGCAGCCTGTGCCATTGACACTTTGCAAGGCACTATCAGGGAATTGAACGAGGCGGTGCCGTCCGATCTGATATCCACGCTCCGGAGCACGCTCCGGGAGGTGAGGGAAAAATCCCGCGAAGCGGCGGGACGGAAGACCGCCGTAGATGCGGAACTCCGAACATTGGAGATGCAAAGAGAACGGTTCATACAGTTCAAGACCTATCTGGCCAATACAAAAATCGAGGCACTCAGCCGTATAACAAACGAGTTCCTGCAGAATATCGGCAGTGACATACGCATCCGTTTTGACGGTTATACCGTCCTCAAAAGCGGTAAGGTCCGGGAGAAGATTTCCATTTCGCTGTTGCGTGACGGCATTGACTGCGGATCGTTCGGCAAGTTCTCGGCAGGCGAAGCGGCACGGGTGAACCTCGCAACCATCCTTGCCATGCAAAAACTCGTGAACAGTAACTGTGATGATGGCAAGGGACTGGACCTTCTGGTTCTGGATGAGATACTCGAGGCGGTTGACGAGGCGGGACTGGCTTCCATGTTCGAGGCATTGAACTCGCTCGGAGGTACCGTACTGGTTGTCTCCCACGGTAATGTTGCGGAAGGTTATCCCCATAAACTGGTAATTATGAAAGAGAATGGCGAATCAAGGATTGGAGAATAGTACCCCGGACAGGAAAGAGGTGCTTGCATTGGATATAGCTACGCATACCGGGTATTTTTCCGTGCATGAGGCCGGAACATGGAACTTTACCGAAAGCAGACGGCGCAACGGCAACAAGATGCACGGCGCATTCCGTACCGTCCTTGTCTCGTTTATCCGCGCGTATGGTATCCGGCGGGTCGTAGCGGAGGATGTGAGTGTGAACCGTTATTTCTATGACATGCGCCGGCTCTCGGAACTTCGGGGGATCCTGCTCGAAGTATGTGACAGCCTGGGACTTCCCGAACCGGAGTTTGTGAATCCGGCGGTGCTCAAGAAATGGGCGACGGGGGACGGGCACGCCACCAAGGCACAGATGGTGGTGGCATGCAAGGAAAGATACGGCATCATTCCGGTGGATGACAATGCGGCGGACGCCTGCCATCTCTTCCATTATTACATCCGCAGGCACAGGTTGTAGAACGGCACTTGCCAAGATTCGGGCGGCCTTCTCTCCGCCCGCTTTTTTTAATTGATGCTCAATGGCAGCTGACAGATTAGGACATGAGATTCATTATCAACCTTTTTTCGGTCAGTGAAAACGTGGAAAAGAAAGATGTGTTTATTGCGGTTGTACCCTCTGACGATGAATCCGCAAGACGGAGGGCGGAACTTCTCAGAAAGTATGTGATGCCGCACAAGAATCTGATATACAGCATTTGTATCAAATATACCTATAACCAGGAGGACATAGAGGATAACTATCTTGAAGCGCTGGTTAATTTCTTCAAGTACATGGACAGTTATGATCCGGCGCGTCCGGTGAAAACATGGATCTATGCCGTGACCAAGCGGCTTGTGGCGGACCTCAACAACCGCAATAAAAGCCGCATGCCCCCGGATGACAATATCGACATCTCGGAAATATCCTCCTCCCTGCCGGGCGAGGAGGAACCGTCGGAGAACTGCATGGGAATGGATAATTATCACAAGTATTACAATGATGATATCCTTTGGGCATTGGACAGGCTCAAGCCGATTTACAAAGAGGCCCTGCTTTTACAGCAGGCCGGCTATAAGATCGGAGAAATCATGGAGATAACTTACCGCAACGGAACATTGCAGACCAGAAATGTGGAGACGGTCAAGAGCCGTCTCTTTCTGGCCAAGACACAACTGCGCAAACTTTTGACACGTGATGGAGAAAAAAGAGTGGATTGACGGATGCCGGAGGCTTTTTACACGCTTGCTCCGTGCGGCAGTGTGGCCGGATTTCCAGTTCCCGTCCGGAGGAAAGGCGGACAGACAGCTTTCGGCATGTTTCGACCTGTTGTGCCGGGAAGCCGGATCTGTCAGTCCGGAACGCCTGTCCGATTTCTGCATATGCCAGGTGTATGCCCTTTCCGGATATGCCCCCTCTTATCGTGGAAAGTGGAACATTTCCCATTCGTTTGGCCGGAAGGC
This sequence comes from Bacteroides sp. D20, assembly GCF_003436255.1. Taxonomy (NCBI): domain Bacteria; kingdom Pseudomonadati; phylum Bacteroidota; class Bacteroidia; order Bacteroidales; family Bacteroidaceae; genus Bacteroides; species Bacteroides sp. D20. The sequence continues at coordinate 98,818 of NZ_QSOO01000015.1, forward strand.
AGCTGACCGGTATCTTCATTCCGGAAAGGAACGCCGTTATTGGGAAGACCGGTGGCTGAAAGGTTTCGGACTGTCACGTGACAGTCTGACACAGGCAATGGAGAACCGCCGCGGGCATCCTTTCGGACGTTTCATTTACCCGGAATATGAGGAGATTACCAAACGGCGTCTGCTCTCCAGCGAGGCCGGCTATCTCGTCTGTGCGCTCTCCACATTGATGTGGACACCCTTCTCGCCGTCATGTTCCAAATGTACGAAAGCGAATCCGTGCCGCCGTAGAACAGAGGCGCGTTATCCGGAACTTTACCGGATTCGTTGTGAGGCATGGTGGAAAGAGGAGGTGAAGCCATGAGTTCCGTCAATCCGCTCAGCGCCGAGTTCCTGTATGAGCTCTATGCCACGGCGCTGTGCCAGGAGCAGCTGTGCGCTGTCCTTTCCCGCCACATGCGCAAGGAATACCTTCCGGACCGCTCATTCCAACGGGTGCAGGAGGCTATTGCCGCACATTTCAGAACCTACAAGACACCGCCGTCATATGCCGTACTGGCACAGACTTTCCATGAGGATTACGATGCCATTGAGTTGATAGATACCTTCCGGGAGTATGACGAGGGCCAGAGTCCCGAAGTGATGATCGACATGCTGGAGTCCTACATCAAGGGGGTCCGGTTACAGTCGGTCTATGCGGAAGTGGGAAAACTGTATAACGAGAACAAGCAGGACAAGGCGGAAAAGGCATTGCGCGGGTATGCCGAATGGCTGGCGGGCTTTACACTGAAGAGTACCTCGTTCATTGATGTGGCGGAGACCTTTACGGAGCGCTTCCAGCGGAACCGCCGCCGTGAGGAGGAAGAGGAACGCTCGGCATCACCACGTGTGTCCCGGTTCTATATCCCGTTTCTGGACGCGCTCAATGCCGGACGCAACCTGCGGGGGCAGCTGACCTGCTTTCTTGCCAGTACCGGTGTGGGGAAATCCCATATCGCCAAATGGATAGGTGTCAGGGCGGATATCGACGACGGGCTGCATGTGCTGCACTTCCAGCTGGAGGGGTCCGAGGAGGAAGCATTGAACGCCTATTCGGGAGGGCTGGTTTCCAAGAACGCCTATTATTACGAACGGGGAAAGATCTCGGATACGGAGATGCGCCATCTGGAAAAGCTGGTGGCATCGTATGCCGGCAGCATCACGGTACGCAGTTATCCGCGTTTCAACGCCCAGGTATCGACGCTTGACATCAAGAACGGAATCTCGGAATACCGCAAACTCAAAGGTCACAATCCGGACATCGTCATCGTCGATTCGATGGATCTGCTGACAGACGCCAACCGCCGTTCATGGGGTGCCGACCATGAACGCGCAAAGCGTATCGCCGTGGCCAATGACCTCAAGGACCTGGCGGCGGACGAAAAGGTATGGATGGTCGTGACATATCAATCGACCATTGAAGACCGCGAGTGGCTGAATGACGAAAGGAATGTACTGACAGAGTACAACTGTTCGGAGGCCAAGGGGCTGGCACGCCCATGCACGCACCTTATTTCACTCAACCAGTCATCGGCCGAACGCAAGGAGAACGTGATGCGCCTGCATGTGGCCAAGAGCCGCTTTTTCAAAAAGGGCGATACCATCAAAATAGCGACGGACTATGACAACGAGGTGTTCTATGACGGGCAGAGGACACTTTCATTACTACGGTAAAGAATCCACTATTCCTTTTTTGGAAGAAAGAGTGGTGTCTGAAGAGGCATTGGTAGACTTCTTGTCGATTTGTTTTTGTATATGGTACACATGTTGAGAAGACGAATCTTCGTAAACTTCAATGTCTGTTTTTCTTGCTTTTTGAATTGTCTCGAGTGGTATATGGTTTGTATTTGCCTTTGATGGTCGAATACAAACCAATATTGCCATTGCCAAGATTAATAAAAGTAATGTTATAAAGTAAGGATTTTTAAAGTTTTGCAATTTCCACACACTTTCTTTATCTGGATTTGCAATATTATATACGCAAAACACAAACACCAATATCCCGGTCATAAATGTTATAGAAAATAACATAAAATCAAAAATATCTATTGCAACTTTCTGCGTACCAACCAAAGAAGATACAAAAGCGATGAACGTTCCTAATAATCCGACTAATTGTAGCGTCCGCCCCCGTTCTTCTTTTATTGTTGCTATAGCACCTGTAATCTTTCCGGATAATTCTTCAGATTTTTTTATAGAATCCTCTATCGCGTCTCCTTCAAATGTCCTAAATTCCCTATTATATTTTAAGAAAAAGTTTTCCAGAAATTGCATATTTACAGGAGAATACCCTTGTGATGCAAAGAATATATATTGCTTGGTTTGTTCTCTGTCATAATTCTGCAATTCTGCCGGAGAAAGATACACTTTAATCACTTTCTTGTCTTCTACCGAGCAATATGAATACTCAAAATATGAACGAAATCTTCTCGGGGCATCTTTTTCATTTTTATATGCTATGATGAAAAGCCTTAAGCAGTTAAGTAATTTTCCATAAGTATATATTACTCTATGTTCCCTATTTACACTGTTCTTGAGATAGTTATATAACCATAATATCGATTTTACCAATGTAGAAGGTGATACACACTTAAATGCCGTAATATCTGAATGTTCTTGAACAAAACTTTCAATTCCTTGGATTATACTTTGGGGATCAGCATTGTTCTTTATAAGGTAATAAAGCCTATTATTTGTAATATAAGCCGAAACCCCTTCATCTATATTTTCGTTATACTTTTTAATAAGACTACACTCAGGATAGCGGCTATTATCTTTACGGCAATTTTTTAAATCATCTTGGAATTTATCCTGTGTTGAAATATCATTTTTAGAATCATGTTTATATAATACATAGAATATATCTTTAGTATAGTCTTTTGCATATTGGGAATATTGCTCAATAATTGAATTAATTTCAGGATTGGTAAGAGGGCTATAGCCAAAACATATTTTAGGACCTGCCGGCGCTTGCTGTTCCATCATTTGTTTTGACAATACACAGGCCTTGAAAATTAATGCCTCTATTACATTGTTTAATATTTCCAAGGCATTAACATCAAATGCTTGTTCAAGAAATATGGATGTTCTGCGAGCTAAAGTTGCTTTTGTTGGCGATAAACTTTTTTTAGTTTGTCAAATGCATAAATAAAATTTATCAACTTAGACAGGTTACTTTCTGATGCGATGTATCGAATATCTATAACGGTGATATCAAAAAGCAATTGTGTCAATTTTATCAATGGTTGTAAATGTTCTGTTTTGACATATTTACCAGGAATTGAATCTATGATCAGATCTTGGTCCAGTTCAAAATGGACTTCGTAAAGCCCACCGTTGTTCTTTGGATTTATTCTATTTACAAATGTTGCTATTGCCGAAGAAATATCAGAATAGCAATTAATAAAGGCTGGTAGTATTCTTTCATCAAGATCATCTTTTTTGTCTTCCCATGCCCTAATTATATCCTTATAACCGGAAACAATATAAAATTCTCCAACCGCAACGGATTTCCATAAATAAGTAAAAAACAAAAAAGTTATAGCGTCACAATAGCTGTAAAAATCAGTTTTATTATGCATATATGTGTAAGCAACACAAAATTCTCCAAATGAACGTTTAAGCAGTGCTGCCAAATCTTCATCGGAGAAGGTATCTTTTTGGAGCTCTTGCCCTTCAACTTTATTTTGTTTCTTTTTTTCTTCCCAAATCCTTAATGCTGCAATTATACTATACTGCCCAGGGATATTGGTCATTTCTTGCTCAAATCTTTGATCCTGAGATAAATCTACAAAAAAACTTTTTTTCTCCTTGTCGTATTTCTTGGATTTGCCATCGTCCTTAAAGGAAAAGTCAAAGTCTTTATTCTCAGGAAAACTAAATTGTAATATTGAAGATTCATTTACGCTTAAAACCCTTTTCAGTATACTTAATTGTTCTATGTTTTTGATACCATAACCATTCAATGTTTGCAATACAAAAAATTTGTATGATTCTATCTTGCAACCAACAATATTATTATATACTTCCTGAGCTTCTTCTATGTAAGTCTTTTTCATATAATATTTGTGTTTTATAAAAAAAGGTGTCATAAGACACCTATTATTAACCTATATTGGGCATAGTATGATTTTACATTGCTGATCTTAATAAAACATATTGTTCATATTCCCGTTGAAGATCTTGCAGCGTAGTACTCATTTCCTTATTAGCCTCATACATGAATGTTTCTTTCCACAATGGGAGATTGTGGGTTAAATCCACAAGCTTATCCCTATCCATGAAAAGTTCTTTTTTCATATTTTGTTGTAATCCCAAAACAGCATTGTCAATCAAATGAATAATCTTTTCATATCTATCTCTGTATTTGGGCGGAATCAAGCATTGGGTCTCTGACATTTGTTCTTGAAAATGCCCTTCTTCATATCTAAATCCGGGAATAATGTCTAATGCATTATAAATATGAAGGAGTACAGGTCCGTTGGGCAATGCACTGAAAGCGCCAAAAAACTCAAATAGATTATTCTGATTTATGCGTATATTTTCTCCTTGCGGTTCTTCTAAATTAGTCAAACTCTCTAAGCATAAACAATAGAGCAATTTCATAATTCTTGTATTAGAGAATGATTGTAATATTTCTTTTGAAGGCATCGCATTGCCATTGGAAACAGTCATCTCTCGATGAATTTCTACAAACCTCCCTAAAATATAGCTAAACAGAAATAGCTTATCATTTGCTTTACACATAGTTTTAAACTACCAACAAAGCAGGCACATACTTTATTGGTTTTTAAGTCGTTACACAATAATCCAATGTGCCAATGGACAAAACAGTTCGCAAAGATAGGAATTTTCTTTGAAATTCCAAAACTTTATAAAGATTATTTGTTTGATTATCATAATTTTAGCATCACTAATGTATTTGTCTTAATTAACAAAGTCGACACTATAACATTGTTCGTTGAAGGGCAGAACAATCATTTATAATTAGTCAATTTATAGAATGCTCAAACTTTATTATGACCGGCAGTACTATACCTTAGTATGGAACTGTCTGTACAGGAATATCAATATCTGGTTTCGGAGATAACCCGTGAGACGGGGGCCAAACGGGACGGGAGCGGCAAGAACCTTATCGTTCCGCGCTGTCCGTTCTGCGGCAAGCAGGGCGGTAAGTTCGGTATCTATATCGGTAAGGAAACCGTCCGCCACAGACCGTTCATGGCACACTGTTTCTCCTGCGGGGCGTCCACCCGTACACTTGCGCAGTTATTGGAGGCTATCGGACGCATGGACCTGATGGTTTCCGAAACAACAGATATCTCGGCACCGCTGAACCTGCACCTGCTGGAACCTGACGAGGCGGAAGATATAGACGATGAACTGGTCCCGTCCGGACTGCCGGACTTCTATAAACGGACTTTCCGCCACCCATATCTGAAACAGCGCGGATTCCGCTTCGATGACTATGAATATTTTCCTGCCGGAATAACCGGCAGGCTCAATCCGCGGTATGCCGACTATGTAATTTTCCCGGTCATCGACTGCGGTATGGTTGTCGGATATGTTTCACGCCATACCTGGCCAAAAGAGGAGATAGACACCTACAACCGTAAAACGAAATACAAAGGTGAATACAAGATACTTCGTTATCGGAATTCCACAGAGAACGACTTTTCCAAACTTCTTTATAACTATGATGCCGTCCGCAAGGACGGTACCGATACGGTCATCGTTGCAGAGGGCGTTTTTGACGTCATCGCGCTGACGCGAAAACTTGAGCTTTACGATAACCCGCATATTGCCGCCGTAGCGACTTTCGGAAAGAAAATTTCCGATGTGCAGATTTACAAGCTGCAATCGAAGGGCGTGAGGACCGTGGTTATTGGATATGACGGTGATGCCGTCGAGGCGGTCAAACGGGCTGCGGAACGGCTGAGGCCCTACTTCGAGGTGTTCATCGCAGATATAGCGGATGCCGATAAAGACTGGGATGAACTGGCGGAAACGGAGGTCTACGGCATCTTTGCCTACCGTCTGCTGTCTGTCCTTGAATACAAACTCAAAAAAGTACAGGAAAGATGATACAGGAACTGCTCGCATGGCTTGACACACAACGGATTTCTTATATACCGGTTGACACGGAGGTGGTGGACATACCCGGGTTCGGACGGCTGTTCACGGCTGACCTGTCAGGTGTGGAATCCATTTTCCGCAGTGACGGCGATAAACTTGTCTTCAATCTGATGGAGAATCCGGCAGTATTGATGGAGGAGGGAATCTACCATGTGGCTTTTCCGTTCGGATATAACTGGTACTATTACGACCTTCGGGAAGAATTCCGTTTCAATCTGTTGAAATACATCGGCCGTCCCGGGCCTCCGGTACATGACATTCCGTTTGTGAATCTTGGTGTCCATACTTCTTACGAACTGCTGAACGCCTGTGGTTCCCTGGAGGATTTATGCCGCAAGGCAAAATGGTCAGGACATACGGCGGTCGGCATTTGTGACCGTAATACAATGGCCGCCACACTCAATTTCCAAAAAGAATGTGCCAAAAACGGGCTGAAACACATCTTCGGCTACTCGCTGACAATGATTCATGAAGAAGAAGCCGTAAACCTGAAAATATATGCCTTGAACAATGAGGGGCTCCACAACCTGCTGCGTATCCAGTCCGCCGTGATGGTGGTTTCGGAAAACAATACAATCCGTTATGAACAGCTGCTGATGTATGCCGCAGGGTGTGTGCCGGTCTTTGCCACCCGCTCTGTCTATTGGATGGCCGGACACCCTAAGCAGGTGGAACGGATCCGGAAAGGGGCCGAAGCGGTTTATTACCAGATAGACGCCAACGAATATAAGGCGGACCGTATTGACCGGGAGCAGCTGGAAGCCCTTAAATATTATTTCTGTAATTGCTATGATACCGAAAGGGATCTGTTTACAGTAGAACCGATCCTCCTGCCGGATTGCTATTATATGGACAAAGATGATGCCGCTTCCAAAATTATAGTGAATAAAATTGCTGCAGGAGCCGCACACGAACAGAGCGGGGAGCAATATTTCAAAACGGCGGATGAACTGTATGACACGCTCCGTCCGCTTTTTTCCGAGAAATGGGACTTCGATGCCCTGTTCGGGCGTATGTGCCGCCCTACGGTGGAGATTGCAGAACGGGCGGAAGCCGTGTTCGAGACCGGACGGATGTTCATGCCCGAATACCGTATGCGTCCCGAAGAAGTGGAACGGTACGGCAATCGCCGCACGATGTTCCTCCGGCTGCTTGATGAAGGGTTGAAACGAAAAGTTCCGGATATGGAACGCTACCGGGAACGGCTGGACGAGGAAGTCTATATCATCGAGTCAACCGACAACGTGGATTATTTTCTTGTACAGTGGGACATGGTGCGTGAGGCGCACCGCCGGGGCATTGCAACCGGTATCGGGCGTGGCTCCGCCGGCGGATCGTTGGTCTCCTACCTGTTGGGCATTACCTCCATCGACCCGCTGAAATACGACCTGATTTTCTCACGTTTTCTTGTTCCGGAACGCTGCGGACTGGTTTGGAAAAACGAGATAACGGTACTGGCTCCGGACATTACGCTTAACAAAGGCGAACAATATGTGGAGATACAATCTGAAAATAAGACTTATCGTCTCTGTGCGGATGCCCGTTTGAGGATTCTCCGCGGCGGGGAAGAAAAAACAATATATGCCGATGAATTGATTTGCGGTGACGAAATTCTTTTTGACCGCCGAGATTGTTTGTGGAACTTAAAGGAACTCGAAACCCATGAATCCGACTTACGAACACCGCCGTCCCTATGACGGCTGCGACCTTTACCGGGGTGACGCCCTCGAGGTGCTGCCCCTATTGGCAGGGCAGGGCATCGTTGCCGACATGGTATTGTCAGACCCGCCATATGGTACGACACACTGCCGCTGGGACGCCGTGATAGATATTCGGGGGATGTGGAATGCCATACAAGGCGTTTCTGCCCCCGGAACTCCCATACTGCTGTTCTGCCAGCATCCTTTTACCAGCATATTAGGCTGTTCCAATCTTGAAAAGCTGCGTTATGAATGGATCTGGGAGAAGACACAGGCGACAGGTTTTCTCAATGCCGGGCGTATGCCGATGAAAGCGCACGAGGACATTCTCGTGTTCTATGACAGGCTGCCCAAATACAACCCCGTCAAAACGGACGGGCACCGGTGCAAGATCGTAATGGCCGACCACCGGCGCAAGTGTGACAGCGGGGAGATATATCGGAAGCATGACAATTACCGGGACTACATCTCCACGGAACGCTATCCGCGCAGTGTATTGAGATTCAAGACGGACAAGCAGAGGTCCTGCCTGCACGCAACACAGAAACCGGTTGCCTTGCTGGAATATCTGATACGCACCTATACCGACGAGGAGGACCTCGTCCTTGATTTTGCGATGGGCAGCGGCAGTACTGCTGTCGCCTGCAGGAACATGGGACGGCGCTTCATAGGCGTGGAGATAGACCGGGATATTTTTCAAACAGCATATAACAGAATAGCCAATGACTGACACCCGGGAAATCTGGGTGGATATCAAAAATTATGAAGGGAAGTATAGAATCAGCAACAAGGGGCGCATCAAGAGTCTGGAACGGCAGGTATCGCATGGCGGTATCACCTGGACACAGCCTGAACGGATCATGAGCCATTGGTGCGGGACCACCTCATATTACGACTGTGTGCGGCTTTATAAGGGAGGCGTCGGGACAAAATTCTCCGTACACCGTCTCGTGGCACAGCACTTCCTTCCGGAATGGAATCCAAAGTTGGAAGTGAACCATATTGACGGTGACCGATACAACAACACCGCGGACAATTTGGAAATGTGTACGCACCAACAGAATATGGAACACGCCATTGCGGGCGGGCTCAAACAGGATTATGGAGAGAAAAGTGTGAACGCCAAACTGACGAACGCACAGGCGGAAGAGGTACGGGTGAAGTATTTCTCCGGCAAAGTCTCACAGAATACCTTGGCAAAACAGTACGGCGTCAGCCGCCAGACGGTAAGCGCCATTGTTCGATATAAGAAGTATATAAGATGAAAGTGACTCACATTAAAATCAGGAAAGCGGATACCCCTTTGACTGTCATGGATTCGTTCGTTGACAGAGGGCTGACGGAAGGCGGACACGCGTCCTTGCCCGATATCGATGTCGATTACGCTTCCGACCGACGGCAGGAGATCAAGGACTATCTGGAAGAACGTTACAATGTGGATGGCCGCCAGCGTGTGTTCTCGGCTGGAACCTTTACAACCATGAAGCTCAAGGCAGCATTGAAGGATGTGGCGCGTGTGCACCGCGTGCCGCATGCCATCGTGAACTATATCACAGCCATGATAGATGACGGTACGGACTGGACGGGGCTGTTCATGCAGGCGACGACAAACAGGAAACTGCGTGAGTTTATCCAGACCTATCCGGAAGTCATTGAAGATGTGCGCGGGCTGCTCGGACAGCCCAAGGCCGCATCCATACATGCTTCCGCAATTATAGTGACACCTGATGCCCGGGACGGCAGGCAGGCCGAGTGCTTCGATTACCTGCCTGTCCGAAAGATGGACGGTGCATTGGTGTCGGAATTCGACGGCTACTCGGTCGATGAGATCGGGCTGCTGAAGGAGGATGTGCTGGCGACAAAGGAGCTCGCCAAGCTCAGCGCCGTCATCGCATTGGCCAACAGTCATTTCGGACAGGAACTGTCCATAGAACGTATCACACAGGAGATGCTGGAAGATGACAAGACGTACCGGCTGCTCGCTGAAGGCAACACACAGAATGTTTTCCAGTTCTCTTCACCCGGCATCACCCGCTTCATTCAGGATGTGCGGCCAAAGTGCATAGAGGACCTGATCGCCATCAACGCCCTGTACCGTCCCGCCACGCTCGACATCGGGGCCACGGAGGATTATATCCGTTTCCGGCGGGGGGAAGTGGCGCCGGTCTATGACTACGGCTGTTACGAAGCGACGAAGAACACGTTCGGAATAATGTGCTATCAGGAGCAGTTCATGTCCATAGCCCACACACTCGGCGGCTTTGACCTCGGCAAAACCGACCTGTTGAGAAAAGCCATCGGCAAGAAGAAGGCGGATCTGATGGCTACGCTCAAGGCCGATTTCATCGCGGGGGCTGTCCGCAATGGCTGCCCGGACTATGAAGCGGAAGAAATCTGGCACAAGATAGAGGTGGCCGGAAAATATTCGTTCAACCGTTCCCATGCCGCAGCCTATGCCCTGACCGCCTACTGCGGGGCTTGGCTCAAGGCCAATTACCCGTCGGCATTCTATACCGTAGCATTGCAATGGGCGGATGACAAGGAAATTCCCCCGCTGATGGCGGAGATGGAACGCTGCTCGTCAGCCAAGATCGTGCCGCCGGACATCAACCGCTCGGGAACGGAGTTCTTTACCGACTACGCCACCGATGAAATATTCTGGTCGCTTACCCGTATCAAACAGGTGGGTGTCAAGACGGTGGAACACATCGTTACGGAACGTGACCGAGGCGGGGCGTATACCGGCATTGAGAACTTCATACACCGCATTTTCCGTTACAAGCTCAAAAAGTACAGCTATTGGGATGACCCGGACAACCCGGAGGAGGCGGTGAAAGTGCCCGTGAATGCCCGTCATGTCAAGCACATGGTCCTTGCCGGATGTTTTGACCGCGTGGAAAATGTCGGGGCGGTTACCGAACGCTGCGCCCTGCTCGAACGTGCCGCCAGGGAACTGGGATTTTCTCTTTCCGAAAAAGACTTCCCCCTGGATATGCGTGAGAGGCATTTCTTCTGGTCTCAACAGCAGATTGCCGTATCGGGCATCGGCAATATTGATTACTGGCGCATCTTCGACAACTCGGAAGCCCGCAGGCAGGTCAGGGGAAAAGCCTCTTACCTGCCACTGGACGAGGTGGCACTGGATGAGAACGACGGCCGGAAGGTAACGGTCTGCGTCACGGTTGTGGAGGTTGCGGAGCATACTTATAAGGACAGAGAAACGGGAAGCCGGAAACGTTTCGCCAAGCTCACGCTCTCGCAGAACAACCGCATTACGGAATGTGTCTGCTGGAACGACTACTACATGGAACATCGCACCGAGATACAGGCCCTCAAGGGCCGGGTGGTCATTCTCACGGCTGTCGTCCGTTACAGTGATTATAACGGATGCAATATGCTCCAAACCTATAAGAACTCAATGTTATTCATTCAATCCTAAGACATGACACCAAAAACAGAACAGAAAGTATACGTGGGGATCGGGATGGATTTTGAAACCGGCGGTCTGGACTGCCGTGAATGCGCCTGTACCCAGATCGCCCTGCAAGCCGTCCGTTTCGACACCTGGCAGGTGTTCGACCATTGTCAGGCGTATATCGCCCCCTATGGCAAGGCGGATGCCGGACTGCCCCGTCGCAAAGTGTTACGAACCCGCCACGAACAGGCGAAGGAAGCCGGGGTTGTCCCTATGAAATATGAGCAGACGGCATTGGACTATTCCGCCATCACTATGGAAATGTTACGTACACAAGGGGTGGATATGAAGACGGCGGCCGGAGAAATCATCGCCTTCGCCAAACGTAGCGCCTTGTCGAAAGGCAACCAGTGTAAACCCATACTGATCGGACAGAATGTCACTTTTGATATCGGTTTCTTACAACAATTGATGAACTATGCCGGACTGGTTGCCGAGTTTGAAAAAACTTTTGCCGGAACGAAGGACTATTACGGTAATTTCCAGCCCCACTATATCGATACGCTTACAGTAGGGAGGCTGGCATTTGCAGCCGATCCGGAAGTGACTTCTTACAAATTGGAGCTGATCGCCTCCCGATTGGGAGTGGAATTGAATGATGCACATGATGCGGCTGCCGATGTAACGGCCACACTTGACATACTTGGTATCTATACCTCCCGGTTACGTCATGCGGGCGGGGAAGCAATCACAATACAGGCAAAAGAGAAAACCCGTAAACACTTTAAAATATGATGACGGATATCAATAAAAAAGATGCGGAAGACATTCAGCAGGGCCCGATTCCGGAAACCATCACGTTTCATACTGCAGACCGTATGACATATGGGGCATTAGGCTATGACGGCAATGAACTTATGGCGTTTATATCGGGCTATGACCTTGAAATTAAGTTCAATTTGCGGATTATAAATTCACTGGCGGATGCCGAGGCATGTGCCGACGCGCTGGCACAAGTGTTTTATGAGGCACTGATGGAACAATTAATTAATGAGAAAGCGGATTTTGTAAAACCTCATCACTGGAAACCCGCTACTCTTTCAGAAAAAGAAGGAAATGAAATCAGACAAGATAATGGACATGCTGGATAAACCGGAAGGAAAGCCGCTTACAGAACAGGAACTGCAATTTTGCAACCTCTATGTGAATGGCGGCCTGGAATATGCGGGACGACCGAAGAAATGTTTCGTGGAAGTGTTTGGGGAGAATGCGGTAAAGAATCCTAATGCTTCCGCCAACTACCTGATGAACAAGCCCCATGTATTGGCACACATCAGGACATTGCTGTCTTCGGAGCGCTTTGAAATGGAAACAATGGCCGTGAAACTGCAAGTGACCGAAACCCTCAAAGCCGTCATGGACGAGGCGGCCACTTCGGACTATACGGACCGTTTCGGAGTCCCCCTCTCTCCTGCGGCACTTAGGGCCGTGTCGGTCAATGCCGCCAAGGCGCTGATGGAAATTTTCCCCATCAGGCACAAGGAAGAGAGCCGCCTGCGCATTGAGGGTAATGACGGCAATGTGATTTTTAATGTAATTGTACCCCAAAAAACGACAGAAGATGACCAGAGGGAAGCATAAGATTGACAAACAGGAGATAGCCTGGTGGACTTATCTGGCAATCATGGTCGCATTGATTGTCTATGGATTTTGGGATAGTGCGGCGGCAGAACTCCTGCTCAGGGCTATCAAGGACGCATACACTCTTTTAATGGAATAATTATATGGAACAATTCAAGGAATTTGTAATAAAGTACTTCAAGATTATTGTAGTGGTACTATCGTTTTCACTGACACTGTACATACAACATATCAACAACACGGCGCAGATTGCCAAGTTGGAAACGAAATGTGCCGGTATGGAGACCGAAATCAAAAACCAGTATGACCGTATTAACGCCATGAAACTGGACAAGTCTGTTTTTGAGGCCACCATGATGCAACTCAATACGGTACAGAACGACCTGCACGAAATTCGTGCGGACATTCGTGAGCTTCTCAAATGCCAGGGAACGCACAAATAGGATCATAGAACATAACCGTCATGATTAAGAACTCATATGTTATTATCATCGCCTCGCCCAAACTCTCACAAATAAGATTGGACGAGGTGATCGGCCGCCGTGGACTGCTCGTGGAAGACCTGTCACAGAACCGGGAAACGAACCGGGGCGGCCTTGTGTTGCTGGAAGAAAGTTATCTGGATGAATTCCTGTGGTTCATCCCCGAAGAATCCATATCTTATGAATAGACTGAACAAAGTATTTTTGAGTGTCATGCTGTTACTCGTAAGCATTGTCTGGCTACAGTACCGCCGCATGGAGCGTCTTACGAAAGAGCGTGACCGTTTTAGCATGAACAATACCGCACTGCTTTCTGATATAAAGCGGATACAATCCGACTCCGCGACAATGGCGCTCGATGTCAAAGTACTGAGGTTGACCATGGACGAGTATAAGAAATTCCGTACCAAAGATACTGAGAAAATCAAGGAACTCGGAATGAGAATCAAACATCTTGAAGCGGCGGCACGGCATGAGGTCGAGGTACAGGCTCCGATAGATGCCGTTATCCGTGACACTTTCATTGTCCGTGATACAATTCCTTTGTTACGGCAAAAAATTGAAATGACAACACCGTATATAAAGTTGACAGGTTTTATTGAGAAGAACCGTCTCACAGGGGATATCAGAATGCCCGTAACGCTTAATCAGGCCATTTGGATAGAATACAAAGGGTGGTGGTTCTGGAAACGGGCCAAAGCCATCCACCAGATGATCTCAAGTGACAATCCTTATGCAGAAATAAAATATTCGGAATATATCCAAATTGAGAAATAGTCTCTCTGCCCAAAAGAGAGACAACCCACCCTATCTGATAAAGCATGACAACAGATAAGTGTGAAATACAAAGTTTATTTAGGGATTTGCAAAACACCCTTCTTCAAGAAAAGAACAAGTGTTGAAAAATGCTCTCACCTTTCCCATATGGGTAAGGAACCCCCAAAAACACTAACATTAATATCACAAAAATAATCGTGATAACAGCTATGCCCCAACGTACTAAAGCGGGGGGAATCGTACCGATAATGTTACGTACCTTTTCTGACCGGAGTTCAACCTGATCGGAACCATTGTTTCTCTCTATTTCCATGTTAATTGCCTAATTCAAGTTGGTTTTTCACTAAATTATAATATATGCCCTGCCTTTCTATAAGTGAGGCATGATTTCCTATTTCCACCACTTTACCATTGTCAAGTACGATTATCTGATCGGCGTTTTTTACTGTTGAAAGCCGGTGGGCAACAACGATGACTGTGCGTCCTTTATAAAACCCGTTCAGGTTTTCTACAATAGCTTTCTCGTTTTTGGCATCAAGAGCATTGGTCGCTTCATCAAGAAAGATAAAATCAGTTTTTTTATAAACCGCACGCGCAATAAGAATACGTTGTTTTTGCCCCTGACTCAATCCCATACCATCCCTACCGATTTGAGTGTTGTATTTTAGAGGAAGTCCCATTATATAATCATGAATATTGGCTATTCGTGCAGCCTGTTCCAGACGCTCCACATCTATATCACCATCATCCACTGCAATGTTTCTTGCTATTGTTTCTGAGAAAATTATTCCGTCCTGCATGACTACGCCACATTGCCTACGCCACCATTTTAAATTATAATTATCAAGATTTCTTCCGGCTATGAGAATATTACCTGCCATCACTGGATAATAACCTAATATAAGTTTTATCAATGTAGTTTTTCCACTCCCACTTGCTCCTACAATAGCGGTCACTTTTCCTTCAGGAATTATGAAAGATATACCTTCAACCGTTTTTTTCAGAGCATGCGGGTCATATTTAAAATCCACATTATCAATGACTATCGATTTGTCAGTTCTGTCTGCAAATCCAATATGTTGACGTTCGCATGTTTCTTCACTTTTTCTTTCATGAATTTCATTAATGCGTTCCAACGAGATTCTCACATCCTGTAGTGAATAAATGAATGACATCAGCTGCTCCACCGGTGAATTGAGTTGTCCTACAATATATTGTACCGCAAGCATTGCCCCTAATGTGATATTGCCATTAATTACGGATGTCGCAGCCATTACTGTTATAAGGATGTTCTTTACCTCATTGATAAAAATGCTTCCCGCTTCCTGCATCTGTTGCAATTTAAGGGATTTCATCTGCACTTTGAACAGGTCGGCCTGTACATCCTCCCATTCCCAGCGGCGTCTGCGTTCGCAATCTTGTAACTTTATTTCTTGCATTGTTGTAATGAACTGATAGGTTTTGCTTTGGCTTATTGCCTGCTGCTCAAAAAGTTCATAATCGATCACCTTACGCCGTTTTAGGAACGTGGCGATCCATGCTCCATAAAGAAAACTGCCTAAAAGGAATACTCCAAAGATTATCCTGTTATAAATAAAGAGTACCATTCCGAAAACAACAAAACTCAATAGACTAAACAATGTACTAAGTAACTGTGAAGTAAGGAATGATTGTACCCGGTTATGGTCGTTCATGCGTTGAAGCAAATCCCCCATTAATTTGGTATCAAAAAAGGACATTGGCAACTTTAATAATTTAATGAAGAAATCACTTACAAGTGAGATATTAATGCGCATAGAGATATGTAACAGCAACCAACGTCTGATAAAATCAGTCGCTGTCCGTCCAATGACAATCAGAAGCTCACCCAACAGAACTAACCAAATAAATCCGATGTCCCTGTTAGTTATGCCGATATCAACAATGGATTGTGTAAGGAAAGGCATGATCAATTGCAATATGCAACCTACCAGCAGCCCTAATAAGATTTGAATGAGATGCTTTCTGTATTGTCTCAGATAACCATATAAAAAACGGAAAGAATGCTTTTCCTTCTCGGAAGAATTTATTTCCCAAAAATTCCCTGTCGGTTCGAAAAACATTGCTATGCCTTTTTCCTCCCTTTGCGATTGTGTATTCAACCATCCTTTTTTAAATTCTCCTTCAGTATATACAATTTTCCCTTTGCCGGGATCTGCCACATAATAGATATTTCCTTTCTTCCTTTTATTTATTTTGTAAAGTACTACAAAATGATTCTGATTCCAAAAGATGATGGACGGCAGGTCCACTTGTTCCAGCTGCTCCACTGTTGCACGCCCGCAAACGGTATGTAATCCCAGTTTTTCGGCAGCCTGACTTATGCCAAGCAAAGATATGCCTTCATTGGTGGCAAAGCATATATCGGAAAGCTGGGCAAGGGTATATTCCTTACCATAATATTTACATACCATTTGCAGGCAGGCTATGCCGCATTGCATGGCATCATGCTGGAAATATAGTGGAAATTGAGACATATTTCTAATTTTGATATACTGTTGTTTAAAGTTTAAACTGCAATTACTTTTGACCAAATCTTGATGTATCCACTTCCTTAAACTTCTTCTCTTTGTAACCTCCGAATTTATATCTGAAAGAAACTGTTAAAGTACGGCTGTCCGGTCTCAGGAGCATATCCATGTGCTGGCTTTTATATCTGGTTTTCACATCAGGCATGGCGCTATTGAACAAATCTGTACCCTTTACACGAATTTCCGCCTTGTCTTTTGCAAAGCTCCACTTCAGACCTGCGTCCAGACTCCAGATTCTACCTAAATCGTAAATGCCTTGGATAGAAGGGGTCATATACATGGCTGCCAATTCTAATTTAATATTCGGCTTGGAGGAAATATTGATAGCGTTATCCAGACGTGAATATAGCGTCCACTTGTTCCGTTTGAAGGATAAGTCATAAAAGTCCTTGCATTTTGACGAATTGTTATAGCCGTTCAGGACTATTCTTGAATCAAAAATATTTCCAATATTAAAAGGAACCACGATGTTTAATCCTATCATTTGCTTATAGTTCCAATTAAGTGTCTTATATATCAGGGCCAGCCTATCTGATGACAGGTAACCTAACTGTTCGAAATGGTCAGGTTCATAGTCATAGTATAAAAGAAATTGATACTTGCTTTTTAAGACATATATCAACTGGGCTGAATAGTCTTTTGATGGCTTCAGATATGGGTTACCATGAATCTCCGTATATCCGTTCAAATATCCGACCGATTCCTGCATATCCCAATAATCCGGATAGGATTTATCTGTAGAGAATGAAAACTGGAGGATATGTGAGGGAGAAGGCACATACGTAAGGTCAAGTGTAGGATAAACAGCCCAGTTGTCATACTTGGCCAGCTTATAATACTCTCCAATAACAGAGAATGACATGGAAAAAGTCTCCGTGAAACTTTTATCGAATCCGGCATAGGCATTATATGTATATTCTTTAATGTTGCTGTCTGTGTTCGACCCCGTCATGTCGGTTTCAGTTCTTGAATTATATTTCTGCATATTATAATCTGTTGCATACGTGAATTCCGCTCCATAATTAAATGACCAATCCTTGGCAAACTCATGGCTTTTGTCCGCATATACTTTTATCCGGTCAATCTTTTGTTTTGAATCTGAAGTGAAATCGTTGATCATTCCGTCTGTTCTGCTATCTTGGAAATCCTGATAGAAAAGTGAATTATAATGTGTATAGTCCACTCCCGCATTGAAATTATTATGTGAAGAATAATTCAGACTCATATTGTGCATGGAATTTTCGAAATCCTTGTTATTGGTAGAATTGGAAAAGCTGCCAACAGAATTCTCTGTGCTTTTTCCATCAGGGCTTAAAACTGCTGTGTAAGCCAGGCTAAGTTTGTCCTCGTTATTGAAAGTGTACTCTCCTCCCAAACGTATGTTATGCGCAAGATCCTTTTTTGTTCCTCTATTGTACTGTTCTATTTCATAAACCTTATTATCCAACTTATGTAAAGTCGCCAAATCAAGTTGTGTCTTACTTTTAGTTGCTGACAGTGAATACAGAAAGTCCACGGATAATTTGGGGGAAGAGTACGACAGATTGATCCCTCCCTGACCGTTTGTAAAATGCCTTTGAATATACGAACCGTTAATTTCTCCCTGTAGAAATGGATTCTCCGTTTTTTTCTTTTGGGTGACAATATTGATTGCGGCACCTCTGACATGGTATTTTGCAGGAGCGCTATACATAACCTGTATTTTTTCAATATTTGAAACCGGAGTGCTTTTCAGCAACTCATAAAGTTGTGCATTGCTCATGGTTGTCGGTTTACCGTCGAGTATTATAGATACTCCATTGGCACCGGCCAAGGTTATTGAACCATTTTGTTCCACTACTCCTGGAAGTTGCAGAATGGATTCATAAGCATTGCTGATTACCTTTTTTTCTGCCATTCTATTCATATCATAGCTTAAAGCCCCATCTTCAACCTTAACTTGTGGACGTTCCCCCTTTATGACGACCTCGTTCAATGTATAATCCTGTTCTTTCATTGTGAGAGTTCCAATATTAGGGGTATATCCGTTAACTTGTTGTGTAACAAATAACAGGTGTTGCAAGATCAGACGATATTTTTCAGGTGCGTTTTTGATTAAAAACTGACCTGTAGAATCTGTAATAGCGGCATCAACAAAAACTGAATCTATCGTCTGCGCAACAACAGTAACGGCCTCTATCGGCTCATTTCTTGAATCAACGATTTTGCCTGTGATGGTCTGTGCATTTGCTGCCACACCTAAAAACAAGACAAACGCCAATGCTATCAATCCTCTTCTCATTAACATGTCTCTATATTTTTAATAATTATACATTTAACTAACCAATAAAGCCTCATGGCATTTATTATCTATCCGCATGGAAGAATTTGTATTTACTCCGTATTGCCGTAGGTTGATAGTCTTATGAATGTCCAAAACAGTTACAATCTCTGTCTTATTATCATTGCAATACAACAACCCTTCTTTTTCTAAGTTGAGAATTACTTCCGGCAATGTTTCTCCTTCTTTTGATTTTTTATTACCCAACTTCCTTGTTATCTGTTCAATAGATAACACTTCGGAATCACATAACTGCAACACTTCCCAATAAATATCATCCGTTTCGAACTCGATTTCCTTAATCAATGTGTTATTATAGAATTCCCTGTAGAACACACTATTGCTTTCAATTATCAATTGATAATCATAAATATTGTTTATATAATGTTGCTCTATTTGTTGGAAAGTGTCCCACAAATGATTATACTCCGGTTTTATAAAATCAAAAAAGAGGATGAATTTATCTTCTAATGACATATAATTTTCTGGGGTAAATTGTGCCAGGTGCGATTGTCCCCATTCTGTCAACCGGTTTGTTTTTAATAAAGTCCGGTAGTAAGGTGATGATTTTGCGACACTAAGGAAGGAATAGCTGTGGCATACCAGTCTCTTTTGGAAATAAAACCTCAAAAAATATAAGTTGTCAATACTTTCCTTTATATCATCTGTTGTTTCTTCCAATAAATTTCTTAGTACATTTGCCCCGTTAATACGAATACCTAATTCATTTGCCCATTTAATGAAGAACAGGTTACTGGCAAACGTATTTTTCTTATGGATCTTTTCCAAAAGGTTATTACTGGGTGATTCATATCCTATTTGGACGGATTCAAATCCTGCGAGGGCCATCTTTTTTATGACATTGAACGGAACCCCTTTTGTAACTATTTCCGCCAGTAATATAGAGAAGTCATTATTTTCTTTCCTATATTCGATCAACATGTCCAACAGCTCAATAAAGTTATCCATATCGGCTCCTATGATATCGTTGTCCAAGAATAAGACACGATTTACCTCATATCGCTCCACTTGCTCCTTTATTTCTCTTATTATCTGTTCATTGGTTTTAGTCCTATATTTATAGCCGGTATTCAAGAAACAAAATTTGCATTGTTTCCAGCTGCATCCTCTGCCGCCTTCTATAGGCAAGGACAGTTCCTGATCCAGAGAAAAGCCCTGTATGGATTTGAAATAATCGGAAAAATCCATCTTGGACTTGTTTAAGTCCACATAAACATTTCTTAACAAATTCACTTTTATTTCATCTCCTATACGATATACGGTATTAGGAATGGAAGACAATGCTGCTTTTTCACCGTCCAGATACAATGCCAGTTGTTGTATTGAATATTCACCTTCTCCCCAAGATGTATAATCGACATGTGGAAAGTTTTTCAAAAATGTAACCGCTTCTTCCTTTGTTCCAAAACCACCCACAAGTATATGGGTATTCGGATAAGCAGTCTTTATCTTGTCAATAAACAGGTTTGCAACAAGCCATTGATAGAACTGGGCTGAAAATCCTACAAACAGGTAGTCATCAAACTTTATTTGACTGATTTCATTTTCAAACCAGCAATTCAGTTTTTGATTGAATGAATGGAAGTATTCATAAATATACTCATTCCCTTTACTGTGCAGCTGTGGCTTTATGGAGTAGATATAATATTTAATCTTGTCCACAATTTTTGTATCGTTTAAACTGATGCCAAGATTTAGTAAAAAAGGCATCAGTTTATTAAGTTCGGTATCATATATCAAGTTCTCCATGTTGAAGAAACTTTTCAGCAGAGGGTTCAATGATACATTCCAATACTTCAAAGAAACATTGTACCCAACCTGATTTAATGCAGGTTTTAAGACTGACAGGCATGGAGATGGGACATTCTCCATTGCAGGCGGAAGCCATCCTAATAAGATTGTTTTTTTCATTGTCGTACATTTTAAGTAGTAGTAGCAAGGCTTGCTTGCTACTACATGCCCTCATTTTTTTTAGATTCTTATTACTATTTCCGGAATATCAATTTTAGGAACGTCCACGAAAATAGAATCTTGAGGTGAACTTTTACCGCCTTTTATAGCACCAGCATTTAGATTGGTAAGCCGGTCTATATTGGCAAGGCGGGAAGCTTTTGTTAGATTTCTCTTTTTCATTACTTGTAGTTTGAGATTTTGATGTTCAAATTACCTTCAATTTTCGCTTTTCCACCCTTAATTTTGTTGACTTCTGCATGAGTCAATCGGTCCATAAGAGTCATGTCATTCATTTTTTTAAGTTCTTTCTTTTTCATAATTGTAAAATTTTAAATTAAACATTAAAAGTAAACCCTGATGGTGCCTGTTATTTCACCACTGATTCTTTTCGCACCACCTGAGATAATTGATTGCTCTTTTTGAGTTAAGCGATCAAGCAGGACAAGATTCTTTTCTTGTCCGATCTTTTTCTTTTTCATTTGTGTATCACTTAAACCAACCTACTCTTTCAGTTTTTCGGTATCCACTCCTTTGTACAGTTAGGTCTGTTGCTGATTGTCTGGCCATCCAATTATTTATTTGCAAAGTTAAATAGTCATGAAAGTATATTTTGACACAAAAGTGTATTCGTTATAGACCTTCATGGAGAAATACACAAAAGTGTATATCATGAAGCTATATATAAATTTTCATAATGATTGTAGAATAGGAGAAGTCCATTCTTACTGGAGTACACCGGTATGGTTTCTGAGGCAAGATAATTAATGGAATGCCCCAATCGAACAGTCTCAATACCAAGTGTATTCATCACTTTGAGTAACTTGCTGTCTGTTTCTGCTATCATATAGCTTTTGCTATCGCATATAATAGGATGTACCGCATATACCATGAGTTGCTTAAACAGAGTGACTGTCGGGATTCCTGCCAGGGAGTCTATGGCAAATCGGCCTATATGCCAATAGTTATAATCTGTTTCAGAATGTATAGCTGTTAACGGATTGATACCGAAAATCTTTTGTAACGGGAGAGTTTTCTTCCTGTCCCACTTGAACACCCTGATTGAACCGATAATTTTGCCTGCATCATTGCGGACTACAAATATCGTGGAGTTATCAATATACTGGAGTTCTTCTTGATAAACAGAATATATCTCATTCTTGATAGATTCGGAGGAAAAATCACCCACATGATGTTTGTAATTCTCCCTTACCACAAATTCTGCCAATTCATTCAGGTTTTCCTTCCCCACCAATTGCCAGATATTGTATTGTCCGTTTGTATAAATCAGTTTTTCCATTTCTTTTTGTTTTTCTGATACAAAACTAAAAACGAACGGCTGCCTTTATTTAACACAAAAGTGTATTTTAGACAAATACACTATTATATTCACACAATTGTGTGTTAAAAAGTTACATATTCAAGAATAATCAGTAAATTTGCGGCGAATCTATAAAAAGAATTGTTATGGCAACAAATATAGGAGACTTCTTTATAATGTCTAATTCCGTATACAATATTACGGACGAGGACTATCAGAAAATCAATCTTCTTGTAAATACAGCCAAAGCATTTGCAAGAAGCACGCACCAGTGCGTGTATATCATAGATTATTTCAAACAGAACTTCCTGTACGTATCAGAAAATCTGGGATATTGGTGTGGTCAGACTTCTGACAAGATTAAGGATTTCGGGTACAGGTTTTATCTGGATTACGTGCCTGAAAAAGAACAACAGATGTTATTGGAAGTAAACAAGAAAGGATTCGATCTGTTCAACGAAATACCCTTAGCGGAACGTCTTGACTATACCATTTCATATGACTTCCATATTATACATGGAAGGAAACTAAGATTGGTGAATCACCACCTCACTCCAATGATATTGACTAAAGATGGACGTATATGGCTGGCGTTATGTACCATATCCATGTCGGCAAGAAGTACTCCCGGTTACATCATCATGAAGAAATCCGGTTCGAAATCTTATTATGAATATTCTTTGGACAAGCATAAATGGATAAAGAAAGAAGGCATAACCTTGAGCGAAATGGAACGTGATGTACTGATCCTTTCAGCCCAAGGCTATACCATGAATGACATAGCCGATAAACTATGCAAGTCCGTTGATACCATAAAGGCATGCAAAAGGGCACTGTTCTCCAAATTGGGAGTAAAAAACATTGCGGAAGCGCTGTCTTATGCAACCAATTATAGGTTACTATAGGGAATTGCTCTCACACATCAGTGATGAGAGGTAAAATTTAGGAAAGAACTTGACTTCACGTCCGGTCGCCAGATTGAACATGGCATTCACGCAGTGTCCCGCAACAATCCACGAGGCAACAGAAAGCTGGGGAGGGGGCAAGATGCCTCCTTCCGCACGATATTCTTCTATCACCTTCTCCAACCATGAAACTGGCATATTCCAAAACGTTCCATACCTCGATACATACTCCGCCACTTTCAGTTCAAAGCCGTTAGGTTCTTGGGAGATTTCAGACAACTGATAACCTTTCGGCTTTACAATAGTGAGGAATCCCGCCCATCCGAAATTGTACGGATGGAGAACGGGAATCATCTTTTCGGAACAGATGCGGTCAAATTCAAAAGGGGTTCCATCCTTGAAATCCAAAGCATTAATAGCTATATGATGCCCTGAGATAATACTCTCTATATTACCTTTGTCTATAAATGTATTATGGAATTTTATTTCTGCGTTGGAATTAATTTTCTGCAAGCGTTTGCAAAGTGTTTCTGCTTTATATTTTCCAATATCCGCTTTTACATAATTCTGCCTGTTGAGATTACTCTCTTCCACTTTATCACCGTCAACAATGGTCATATTTTCAAAACCAAACCGCAAGGCGCATTCTGCAATGATGCTGCCAATTCCGGCACCACCCAATAGAATACGGACTTGTTTGATTTTCTCCTGTTCTTCTTCGCTGATATAAATGCGATTCCTGCTGTATCTTTTCATATAAACATGTTTTAATGAAACAAAGATACAGAGGTTCTTTCGATTAAGCCTGACACAAAAGTGTATTTTTGCAATAGAGTATAAATTTGTTGCATTATCTTTGCCATTGCCCTCCAAAACGTCAAGCAAGTATAAACCAAAAGAATCATTATCTAATATTTACACATTCCTCTTTATTGTTCACGAACAGCTAAGCCATAAATATACGATTCAGACCGGATTTTGTTAGTTCATACACAACTAATCGTTCTTTGATTAATGCTTTTACCGCTCCACCGAATATATGCCGCAAGAGATCAAAATATAAAACCACATCACAAAACCAGCTACCAACTATTTGTCAAAAAGGCATTTCCAACAACAAGAACATCGGAAGAAAGAGTTATTGTGGTAAATAATGGACGTCTTTTATCTACATTAAAAACTTCCTTGTAAAAAACAATATAGGCACATCTAAACTCAATAATCCGAAATACAGAGTTATCTTCAATCTTGTAAAAAGTAAACCTTCCGCTAATGGGCTTAAATTGCCCGTTCACCATAATCTCAAGTATGTCCGTATCTTGAGTCGATTCAATGCTGAACGTAACCCGTCCGCCAATAACAGTTGTCACCGGACGCCCTTTGGCGTCTGTCTTACGACTAAACTCTATATGTGAGTAGAGTATATCTATTTCTTTGTTCCGAATTTGCACGGTCACTCTGAATGCTCCCATAGCAATACTGTTTTAATGGTTATGAATCAAGACAATAATTCTTGATTAAAGCAGAGGTCCCGCTTTCGAAAAAAGAAAAGAATATCAACTAAAGCAAATGTAACAGAAATCCTCAAAACATCCAAATAGTTTGGAATATTTTTTGTAATCAAGGGGATCTGATGATTACGGAAAAAGACCTATTTTATATGGTGTACATAAATTATAATGATATTGACACCTGCATATCCGCTTCCTGAATACAAACGGAAATGCAGGTGACTTGCCAATAAGCTTAGAACAATCGTTGTTGCTTGTACATTTGGATATCTTCCAATTTTATAAGTTCCCACAAATCCGGTGATATTTTGCGGGACTGCATATAGGCTTGTATTTTCTGTTGGTCTTCATCGCTGTAATAACTAATTGTCCAATGAACTTTCTCTTTGTCTATGTGGCTGATTATTTTGTCAATATAGGGTTCGTCAACCGGAGAAAAAGAAAAGCCGTAAATATAAATATGCTCGATTTCATTCATTGAAGAGAATATGCTCCGGTTATCTTGGATAATTTGCTCTACATTTTTGCGAATACTATATATTTCGTTGACTGCGGCATCACGAACTGTTTGAGTTATGTAGTCTTCCCCATCGTACCACTCGGCGAGCTCCTCTTCCGACAAATCTGCCGGAGGCTCCGGTTGGATGACTTCTGCAGCTTTGGTCAGCTCTTCATAAGTCTTATTGTGACCAAGTACCAGCACTTCATCGGAAGCCTTACCATGAATATGAAGAATTTCTGAATCAGGAATACCGTATAAATACTGTAAGGTGGAAGTGTAATTAAAATTAATGAAGTGGTCATCTCCTCTGGTCAACTTTATCTTTTTACTTCCATCCGCCTTTGACAGAGAGTTAATCCATGCTTTGAAAGTGTCTTTAATGTCATTGACCAAACCTCCAATTTCACTTTCTGCCTGGTACGAACCGACATAATAATCCCGATCCCTAAACTCGTCACTGGCAAAATCCGGCTGATTTTCCGAAGCAGTATACTGTACGTAGTCCGCAAGTTCTATTTCACCCTCAAATCCGCAACTAAGCTCTTCAGCGTCCTTCTTGCGTCTAAACGTCCTC
>NZ_QSOO01000016.1:0-118647 GCF_003436255.1 Bacteroides sp. D20
GTTAGCAAAGTTAATACTTTATTCCTTGCTGACACAGTTTAATTTACATCCTCTCAAGAAAACTATTTTTCTCCTGATTCTCTCGTCTCCTTAGTTCCATTTGGGGCTAACTTATTAATTAATTCAAATGTTCCAGAAGAACAAATACCTATATCCCAAAAGAGAAAGAAGAAATATCGCAAATTATAAACTGCTTTTGTATCCTGCAAAAGCTACATTTTTGCATACCTCTGCAAATTTTAATATTTTCAACCTCACTTTATACAAAATTCTTTGGATCATCGCATAACGTAATAGTTTTTTTGTTATTTTTGTGCATACTTAAAACTGATACACAATGGACAAAGAACGAAAAATTGCTTTTTACACTTTAGTAAAAGATATGTGGGCTAATAATGCTGACGGATTAGAAGGATTAATTCCTTTTTATGAAATAAAAGAAGTATTTAATTACATTGATGGGCGCAAAAGAAGATCTTTAAAGTTGAAAAGTAACAAAGCTTGTTCTTTGGAGTCATTTAGTATGAAGCAAGATTCTAAAGATTCTTCTATCTTGATAACAGGGCTATTTAAAAGTGCTGCATATAAATATCGTCCCCCCTATTGGGATACGGAAACAGACGAAGAACGAGAGAGTCCTAAAAAACAAACAGAAGGAGAAAAAGAAAAAACACATTTTGCAATAAAAATAACAAATGATGAGGTTTTCTTATTGGTAGAAGTTAATGGAAATGGTGTATCAGTCAATAATATCATAAGCTATTTAAATCAATTTACACGGGAATATTTGAAGAAAAAGAAAAAAACGAAGAATTTTACGGTAGAATATACAAAAATAGCTCGTGATAATTTTATATCAGAGCTTGAAAAGTTAAAACGAGCAACATCTATTGATGTCTTCTTCAATAAATCATTATTAGGAAGTCGCGCTCTTCAGTTTTCAGAAAGAACGTCAGCTATACAAGACCAAGTTAAATTGACTTTAAAAGCGGAAAGAAATAAAAGTGCAAAAGAAGTAGGTATTGATATTTTTAATCGCTTGAATAGACAAAAGAAGAATAATGCACAAGAGGTTTCCAAAATAAGAATTTATGGAAAAAACGAAAATGACAAAGATACATTTATTGATACAACTTTTATGGAAAAAATAGAACCTATTAAGGTGTCTATAAATGAATCAACAGGTCAAGTGCAAACTATGGAAATATATCGTTTTCTTAAATCTTTAATTCTGCCTTTGTAAATTATGGAGTATATATTACTTTTTATAGATTTTCTAAGGACACGTGAAAAAAGGATTTTCTTAGTGAATGTTATTATTCCACTGATTGTAAGTATTATTGTTTTTTTGTATTCGGATTCATGCCGCTTCTATAGCGTTGTTGATGCTATTCAGAGTGATATTCTTTCAGTCATTGGCATTCTATTAGGTTTTACAATTTCTGTATTTGCTATATTCCTAACTTCCGAAGGAGCAAATATAGAAAAAGCTCGAAATAGTTATATAGAAAAAGTAAAGTTAGGTTCTGAACCTGTTTCATTATATAGAGCTATTACTATTAATTTCACTTATATAGTTGTAGTAGAAGGCTTTTTACTGTTGATTGGCATGATTTATCCAATATTTTTCTCAACTACTTTCTTAGTCGGGAAAATATTATTCTCATTTAATGTATTTTTATTGATTCATTGTATATTAATGACTTTGAGATTGATTTTGGATTTTTATTTTGTAATTACAAAAAAATAGTATGATACATATAGATAATGTTATTTTAGACAAGATATGCTTACATAAAGTAGGTAATAAAGTAGAAGAGGAAGGCGTAATCTTTTCAAAATCACCATTGTGTGTAAATGAGAATATCAGTAAGTTGCTTGTTAATTATTTTTTTGCTAATTTCAAGAGCAATGAGTATTATAACCTATTTCATGATTCTGATCTCAATTTAAATGAGATTTTCGTATATGCAAGCAATATATTTGACAACAAAGATTCTATTCTACAACAATCTAAAAATATAGCAAAGCACCTATATAATAAGTCTATGCATCCTAAAATTAATGGAGGAGAGCTTTATATTGCATATTTTAAAGACTGTGTAATAGATGGTCAATTAACAGATGGAGTTGGAATTTTTAAATCTGAAACCAAAGAAACCTATCTAAGAGTTTTTTCTACAGGGGATGATTTTGAAATTAATAGTGATTTTGGTATTAATATTAATAAATTGGACAAGGGATGTTTGATCTTTAATTTAGAGAGAGAGAAAGGTTTTTTAGTTGGTATCGTTGATAATTCCAGTAAAGGTTCAGAAGCTCGTTATTGGAAAGATGAATTTTTGCATGTAAAGCAGAGAAATGATGAATATTATTATACTAACAATATTATTTCATTATGCAAAAATTTTGTGTCTAAAAACAAAAATATAGATAATGTACAAAAAGCAGATATACTTAATAAAGCTGTATCGTTTTTCTCAAAAAACGATTTCTTTGATATAGACGAGTTCTCTAACCAAATAATTCAGGAACAAAGTCTTAGAGATGAATTTCAAAGCTACAAGAAAACATTTGAAGAAGAAAGAGAAGTTGTAATTGCGGATGATTTTACAATTTCAGAAAATGCGACTAAGAAACAATCAAGAAGCATTAAAAACATAATCAAATTAGATAAAAACTTCAAAATAACAATAGATGGTGATATTAGATATTTAGAGAAAGGTTTCGATGAACATCGCAAATTAAATTTCTATAAGCTTTTCTTTAGAGATGAAGAATAGATTTTATATTTTTATTTGCTAATACAATAAAAACAAATAACTTTGCCCCCAGTATTCTCCATGAGCAAACTACCGCAAAAGCACGTAGAAATTTAGTGGGATAATTCATGGGATATGCTTGAAGCAAGAAATATAAAGTTTTAAATATCAGCGTGGTAACTCTCTTAGGAGAATCCCAGGCGGATCACAGAAACGCTGGACAGAAATGGACAGTAAATGTACAACTCCTACAATATCAAGGTATTGTAGGAGTTTTTCTTTATATAATGTCTGTGACCTAAGACACGAAAAGGTCACAAAAAGACACACTTTCGTGACCAATTCGTGACCTGTCCACCCTCTAAGATTTTAGGTCACGGAATGTCCCAAATTGGCGGTTTGTTGTCTTGATTTGTCCGTACTGCAAATATCTCATTTTCAGTTTATCAATTTAAGTTTGTAACTAAAAAAAAGAGATTATGAGAAGTACTTTTAAGCTACTCTATTTCGTCAAACGAAATGCAGTAAAGAAGAACGGTAATGCACCGATTATCGCACGTATCACTATCGACCAAGTTGTAGCCCAGTTTAACACCAAACTGGAAATAAATCCGGCTCACTGGAGCGTGGAATTAGGCAAGGCTTCCGGCAGAACCGCAGAAGCCGTACACATCAATTCCATGCTGGAAAGTATTCGTAGCACAGTTCATCAACATTACCATGCGTTAATGGCGCAAGACGGATATGTAACCGCAGAACTGGTAAAGAACGCTTTTTTAGGCAAGATAGCAAGGGAACGGACTTTGATAGAGTTCTTCAAACAGCACAACGAACAGTATTTGCAAAAGGTCAAAATGAATACCGCAGACAAGACCTATTCACGTTATGAACTGACAAAGAAACGGCTTATGGAGTTTATGAAGTTTAAATACTCCGTTTCCGATATGCTCATTAAAGATATAAATGTGGTATTCATTGAAGATTTCCTGTTGTATATCAAGAATAACTATGGGTGCAGCCATAATACGGCTATGAAGTTCGTACAACGTTTTCGCACGGTAGTAAACTTTGCCAAGAATACGGGTTTAGTGACTGCCGACCCTTTCGGGAGTTATCGGGTAAGGTTTGAACGTACCGATAGGGATTACCTGACTATGGAAGAAATTACCACCATTTACAACCACGAGTTTAGCTCTAAACGGTTGGAGCAGGTACGTGATTTGTTCATTTTCAGTTGTTACACGGCACTTTCCTACATTGACGTATGCGAGTTAAAGCAGGAGGACATTCGCACCGGATTTGACGGTAATTTGTGGATTATACGGAAAAGACACAAAACAAATGTTACATCTACCGTCCGATTGCTGGATATACCAAAAGCCATATTGGAAAAGTACAAAGACAAATTGCCAAACGGTAAGATTTTACCAGTTATCAGCAATCAGAAAATGAATGATTACTTAAAAGAAATCGCAGCCATTTGCGGAATTGAAAAGACCTTAACCTATCATGTCGCAAGGCATTCTTGTGCGACTTCGGTACTGCTTGCCAATGGTGTTCCCATTGAAACGGTATCTAAGATTTTAGGTCATACCAATATCCGGACTACTCAAATTTATGCGAGGATTACCAATTTGAAGGTAAGTAACGACATGGAAATGTTGGCTCAAAAGCTGGACGCTGCACACAGGATTGCCAGCCGATGAAATCATGTTATCGTCAGATAACAGCAAGGTGTGATTTGTGGCACACAAATCTGTTTTCCGTGCCGCAAAACACCTTGGGCAAATTCACTCCGAAGTCGTGTTGCCAATGAAAGAAAGACATTCCCTAACTAAAGATTTTTTCGCTCGTCGGGACGGGTGGTCCCGCCCCTTGCCGCTGGGCGTTCCCCGACCGATGAGTTTATTTTTGTAATTCTGCAATCTTGTTTTATTGAAATATTGATAGCTTGATTGATTGAAAGCAAGATTTCAATATGGCTGGATTGAACAAATCTATCAACCAATAATGAAAGAAAGCAATATGGAAAACGAGAAAACACCCCTTTATGTCGCCTTTTCCACCCAAAAGGGCGGGGTCGGCAAAACCACCTTTACCGTGCTGGCGGCGAGTTACCTCTACTACCTCAAAGGCTACGATGTGGCGGTGGTGGATTGCGACTACCCCCAACACTCCATTGCCGGGATGCGCAATCGGGATGCCGAGCAGGTCGGGGCAGATGAAGATTACAAGCGCATGGCGTATGAACAGTTTACCCGGCTGGGGAAGAAAGCCTACCCGGTGCCGTGCAGTTCGCCCGAAAAGGCGATAGTCACGGCTGACGAGTATGTAGCCACAGCCGGACACGTGCCGGATATTGTCTTTTTCGACCTGTCCGGCACGGTGAACGGCAGCACTCTATAAGAATGGCTACTTACCAAAATAACATTTTACATTAGGAGATAATACACCCCTCAAATCATCAAATTTTTTAATTTTCAATTCGTTCAAAATATTTCTTAATTTCTCGCCAACTTCATTTCCATTATGTTCCAAAGGATTGTCGAAAGCCAAGTGTGCGTCCAATTTTCCATTATCAACAAACCAATCTACATATACAGACAAAGGTCTTGGTCCATCCCATTTATTTCTATCAAATCTGTAGTTTAAAGCTTTACAAGCAAAATAGATAGTTTGGAATTTTGCATATTCTTCTATTGGTTGTAACATTTTCAAACATGTATCTTGAGTTAGATTCTCATCATCAATATTCAAAATATAATTCGCCACTCCTGAATTCTTAATAATTTGACCATTTACAGAACTATTTTTCTTATTTTCTGACAGGTTAATTCCTGCAAAAATATCGTATTTTTGTTCTTCAGTAAGTTTTAAAGCACCAGATTTTTCACCGCTTAATTTATTCAGTAGTTCAAACTTCCAGCCTAATTTCATTGTATGTGCTCCTGTTTTACCTTTTTTCTCAAAATAGACCAAATTATCGGCAACAAAAGAATCCTGTATAGAAAGTAAACATTGCTTAATGATGCCTGAAGCGTCTTTCCCAAATATTTCACAAGCCCTGTCAAAAGACATCTTATTTTCTAAAAAATCTGCATTTTTTTGTTTAACAGATATTTTTATTTCCCTGGCTTCTCCATCAGAAGCTATCCCTTTAATATAAACATCTGTTTTACATTCACCACGCGCAGGACGAGGTTTCCCACAAAGTGCAACTTGATATTTTTTCCCCTCAAAAGAAAAGGTCGTTCCTACAGGGAATAGTTTTTCTACACAATGTTCTGTATTGATAAAATCAGGCATAATTATAATAAGTCTTTAAGTGAAACATTCAATGCTTTTGCGATTTTGTCCGCAACTCTTAGAGACACGTTCCTTTTACCTTTTTCAATATCAGGTAAATAGGTTCTATCAATATCAGCCATATTGGCTAATGTCTCCTGTGATATTTTGAGAGATAGTCTTCTCTCCAACACTTTCTTTCCAAAAACTTCATTTATATCCATAGCGGTGCAAAATTATGAGGGTGTAGACAATCACACAACGGACTATTGTCTACAATGGATTTCTAAGTGATTCTTTTAAAGAAAATTACAATAACTCTATTTGCTTCAGAACAGAAACAAAGAAGGGAAAGTATTAAGAATACGAGATTTTATGCAATTAGGCATTTATTCTATAAATAAAATCTTGAATAGGAGTAATATATGGTATAGCTTTATTGTGGTTTTTTCCTTTAATCTGCACTTTTGACAAATCTACACCTACAATGTTTATGCTTTGGGCACTTTCCAACCGAAAAGCAAAATATTCCTTACCTGAGGGCATAAAACCTAATTTAATCAAGTCGGATGCAGATATTAGTTTTGGGTAGTCAGGAATGATACGAAACAAAAACTTGTTATTATGATTATGTAATAGTAAATAAATGGGATAGGACATGCCTATGGGGATTTGTAACGCTCCACGGCGCAATCCGGCACGCACATAATAAAGTTTGTTTTTCAAAGTTTGTCGAAGTTGATTATTATCCTTGTAATAAGCAACTAACACATTAATGGTTTCTGCTTTTCTTTCTTCAACAGAGACCAATGCTTTCTTTATTGACAAAGCTAAGAATTTAGCCAAACGAGGTGGTACAGCATTGCCAACCATTTTATAGCCGTCTTTTATATCTTCATAGAAAAAGCGGAATTTATCCGGGAAAGTTTGGATTCTTGCACATTCCCGAACACTTAGCCTGCGATATAAATGTTCTGCTCCTTGCTGAAAAACACGTTGGGTTTGTGATATATATTTCATTTTGGGAGCTTGTGGGTGAAGGGGGCAGTTCTTTGCCTGCGCTTGTATTGTAAATGAAGTTTCATCCCAGGAGCGAACACGATTACGTGCCATGAATTTTGCATCCCATGGACCTGCAAAAATGTCATGGTTAAGCCACTTCCTATATTCTTGGTCCACACCTTCATTTGTATATGGGTGAGGATTCTCCATTATATCTCCAATTGCCTTTCTTAATGTGACATAAGGTTTTCCGAATGGCTTTGGAAAATTGAACGTACAGTTCAACTCTTTTAAGAAACCGACAACAAACACACGATAACGGTCTTGGGGAATATAATAGTCTGCTGCATTCAATAAAGAATAGTTTACTACATATCCAGCTCCTTCAAGAGTAGAAAGGAATGATAGGAATGTACTAAAATGTTTGTCGTTTATAATCCCTTGTACATTTTCGATGAGAAAGAACTTTGGATGCTTTTCTTTTATCAATCGGACATAATCAAAAAATAATCGCCCCCGTTCATCATCCAATCCTAATTGTCTTCCTCCCTCGCTCCACGATTGGCAAGGAGGTCCTCCGATAAACCCATCGCAATCGGGTATATCTTCTCCTTTTAATTTTCGAATGTCTGACTTACACAAATAAGTATTTGGGTGATTGAATTGATAAGTTTTATGTATTGCTTCATCAAATTCATTCGCCCAAACAACTTCATAGCCTGCTTGCTCAAAGCCAAGGTCTAATCCGCCACATCCTGCAAAGAAAGATGCGACTTTCATTCCTTTAAGCAATGACAATTCCTTTTTCCACCAATGTTTTCCTTATTTGCATAGCCACATGGTAAGCCAAATTAACGGGAACTGCATTGCCTATCATTTTATAGGCATAGTTTACGTCTTCGTATACAAATTTGAACTCATCCGGGAAACTTTGTACCCGTGCAACTTCACGTACAGTCATCCTGCGATAAAGATGCTCACTCCCTTCTACAAACTTTTGCAGATTCTTTTCAACTTTTATCATCTTAGGTGCCTGTGGATGTAGCTGGCATTGGCGACCACTAGCTTGAACTGTAAAACCCGGTTCATCCCATGAACGTACTCTGTTGCGTGACATGAATATAGGTGAATATGCCCCTATAAAATATTCGTTATTAGGGACTTTACAAGCATTCCCATTAGTTTTGTTCTTTTCAAGTGCCGGAATCGCAGAATCTTGCAAATCCCAAATGCTTTCACGCAAAGTAGGTTTATGCTTTAAAGGGGTAGGATATTCAAAATCATGTATATCCAAATCTTTACGGAATCCGATGTAAAATACCCGGTCACGGTCTTCCGGTACATCGTAATCATTGGCATTAAGCATTTTCAAATTCACATCATAGCCCGCTTCATCAAACAATTTCATAAAACCACTAACGGCATCCGAATGGCGTTTGGCAAGCATTCCAGATACGTTCTCTGCAACAAAAAACAAAGGTTGTTTATCTCGTAAAATACGGATATACTCATAAAACAACTGACCACGGGCATCTTCTATTCCCTTTAACGAACCTGCTTCACTCCATGATTGGCAAGGAGGACCTCCTATTATACCAGTAATATTATCAGGGAATTCACAAGAAGGAATATCCCGGATATCCCCTTCGATTAGATTCACTTCCGGAAAGTTTGCACGGAAAGTCGGACAAATCTTAGCGTCAAACTCATTTGCCGTAACAGTTCTGAAACCCGCTTTATGAAAACCTAAATCTAAACCTCCTGCACCGGAGAAAAGACTAATTAATTCCATTATATTTCTATTTTATTTCCAAAGACAATTTATAGTTATTATAGTAGTAGGCATGCCTACTATTTGAATGTCAAATTTTAAACTTGGGACAACTTTCTTCTCTGCATTGTGTATGCGAAAAGAGAATTGCCAACCTCCATCCATATAAAGCTCAACCGTATTCGCTTTATTAGGGACAAAATCCAAACTAACAATGCGGGTAGGCAATGATGCAATAGGTATCTCCATAGATGCTTTTCGATATGTGCCATTTCGATTAAGAGTACCATGCAAATTGTAAGATTGGATTTGCGTTGTCCGCTGTTTGTCAATACTAATAACCTTATAAAAATCATGTTTTCCTAAAAGGTATTCAACTAATCTACTTGGTATATCTGGATGTATCTGATTTTGGAGATTTATTTCAGCAATAAAAGCTTGCAATAATGGTATATAAACATCATTTTCTTTATCAGGCAAATTGTCAAACAATGTATTTTTGTTTTTTTCTTGAACAAGATAAGTAAATACAGGTCTTACATCTTCCCAGTATTTTTGAGAACAAGGGATTCCATACCATTTTGCCCCAAAATCCAGCTTTTGGCTAAGGCGGCTATGTTTTACTGCAAAATGATTATGTTTAAGGCTCAATCCGATTTCCCATTGAATATTATGACGGACAATCAAAATGTCTCGTACATCTCCTTCTTTCCCCTTAGTATCTGATTGTATTCGCAATTCCAACACGTCACCTCCTTTTTCCATTATACGGGGTTCCAATTCAAAAATTTGAATGACAGCAGCATAAGAACTCACCTTGTATATATTTTTCATTTCAGGAGACAAGGTATTCCAAGCATATTCTGCTGCCAAATAACTACTGTTTTGGACAATATTTACAGGACGAAATTTGCCAATCTCTTCGCCAAGGCTCAATAGGCAAACAAATTCATAGGCTCTACCTTGGTTGTTACTTTTATCACTCATAGGATACTTATTCTAATTTCATTTTGCGAAGTTACTCTAAATCTTGCAGAATCCCCCCTTTCATCACACAAAAGTGAAAAACAGAAATAACAACTCTACAAAAATCCAGTATCTACCAATATCTATTTTCTATATTCTACTCTTTCCTCAGCCACCATGCCGGTGGCTTCCTTCTCCTCTATCTCATAAGGTTTTACCTTTTCCGATTTAAAACGCTCCAAGTACGTATGATTAATATGATATTCAATCTCCAACAACGTCTGCTGCCTCACCACCGGCTTCAATTGGCACTCCCAGACCGTCATCACCCGCCAGCCCAACTTCTTCAATTCCCCCTTGTTCCGTTCATCACGTTGCCTGTTGCGTTCAATCTTCTTGCGCCAAAACTCACTGTTGGAATGGGGAATATGACCATCCACCTCGTGCCCGTGCCAAAAACAACCGTGTATGAAAATCACGATGCCATACTTGCACAACACGATGTCCGGCGTGCCCGGCAGCCCTTTTACATTCTTGCGGTAATGGTAGCCGCGCGAAAAGAGGTAACGACGCACAATCCACTCCGGTTTCGTGTCTTTGCTCCGTATCTTCGCCATGACGGCAGAACGCTTCTTCTTGCTCCAAATATCCATAGCATAGCCGATTTATCCGGTTGCAAAAATAACCATTTCCTTCAACATCCCCGCCCTTACCTCCCGACAATCCACCGTTTTCGATAAATATGCCCCGCCTGATCGCATTTCCGCAAATCCTCCCTACATTTACCCCGTCTCCCCCGCAAGGTAGCTACCTTGCGGGGGCGGTACGAACAACAGTTACATTTAGTGCAAGGTGTAAGTATATATCTATATATAGCTTGCACCTTGCACTAACCTTAGAATGTTTATTTTCAACGGTTTGCATAATCCCAAAATAATGCGTACATTTGAACCCAAGATGTTGGCAGACAGACACTGGACAACAGCAGACAGTTTTTAAGGACTAAAGCGTGACGGACACAAAGCCTAAATTTCTGAAAGTACTGATATTGAGGAAGAAATAACGTTTGGTTCGAGCCCCAGGCGGATCACCAAAAATTCAGAGAGTTACATCAAAGTAGCTCTCTTTTTTTATGCCTAAATCGCACTGGTTTACATGGTTCAGTTAAAGAAGCCAGAAGTTCTTATTGAATATGAGAAGTGAATTTGAAGCTGAAACGGGTAGCGATTTATATATCCCCGTAAATGATGTGCTTGATAGAATTTCTTACCTGTTGGAGTGCCACGGGATAACTTACTCCCGATATGGAGACGGCAAGAAAGGCACAATGTGCAAGTTGTCCGAACCCATCATCAAAGACTATTTTGATACGAAGCGTAGCAATAAGGACGGCGCTAAAGTCAAATTGGATAGGTTCAAAAATGAACTATTAGACCAAGAGTAAACGAAGCGACGGATGGCGCAGCCATCCGGCACTTCGTGCCGTCTGACTGCCCCCCTCTTTTAGTCCCCCTTATGCCTACTGAGAAAAAGAATGCTTTAATAATTGTACTATCACCTCACATCGTCAATTAAAAAGACATATTCTGTTGGCAGCGTATATGTTCATAACTCTATTCCCGTAGCCGACCAATTACCCACCAATGCTCCGAAGTTCCTTTGATTGAATATTTAGGGAAAGACATAGAACGAGCCTTAGATGCAAGCGAAGAAATTCACTTGTGTTTAGGGTTTGTTCTTGTTAAATCCACTCAATCAATAACCTCCTTTCTTTAGCAGGACGGGGGTTAATAAATCGTTTTATTTCGCAGCTTCCGCACGCAGGCCGCTAAAAGGCCAGCACGGCACGGACGTAGTACTTATTCCGTTTGTCTGCCAAAGAATTAGAATGATAGCCAAATGTCATACAATGGCTCTCGTGTTTATAATCAGTACCGCTCCAATAGAAGTCATCTGTATTAAATTTACTGCCTCCGGCTTTCTCGAATTGGGCATCGAGGAGGGTGTCCATGTGGTAGTCTTCATCGAGATCGAGCGTTCCGCGGGTCATGATGTACATCTCATAATCACTGGGGAAGTACCAACCGCTGCAACCGACCGGTGTAGGATTGGTTCTTGCAAAAACTTCTATGGCATCATAGGCTTCGGTGCGTTGTCCTCCGTAATCCCGATACCATTGGATACAGCGGCTAGTATTGTAACCAAAAGTGTGGGTAGACTCAAGCATCAATTTCTTTTCCGCTTCCTGTCCGGTAGCCGCATAACTCACGAGCCATGTGTACGTATTGCCCATACTTGTAGAAGACCATTCTGTCTTACCAGCATTCGTGAGCGCCACCACAATGCCGTGCACGCAGCCGGGATGGTCGTGCATCAGCAGGTGGTCGCCCCGCTTATTGGCGGTATGCGTCCAATGATAGGAGTAGAGTAGACGATTAGGCTTCTCACCCACCCAGAAGACTACGCCGAGACAACTCTCCTGTTCATCACGGGACAGACTGCCATCTTCATTCCCGGGCAGGATGCTGCCGTCCTGCATATAGTAGTCACCCGCCGCTAACGGCCGCTCTTCTATCGCCTCATCGCCGTCAATCTCGTGGACGGTATATTTTCCGGGCTGAAGATTTAATTGGGAATAGTCAAAATAGAAAGTCTTCCGATTTCCCTTGTAGTAATACTCATACGGTCCCGGATCCGAGGCCGTAGGGGTGTTAGTATTCACCAGCAGGCGGGCCGTGCAGGGATTCTCCTGCCAATATACATTTTTATTGATCACCGCCGTGTAGCGGTAATAGCTCTTAGAAATCTCTTGGCCGTCTATCTTTTCGGTATAGGTATATTTCGTAGCTGGCACCTGAAGGATGAACAGAGACATGCGGTGCTCCATCGCGAAGCTGAGCGTGTGGTTGCTATACACACCACGGGCCGTCATCAGGTCGGAGGCGGTGTATTGGGCGTAGGTACTCTGGTTGATTTTAACAGGCCAATCATAGACTACAGACTTAAAGAAGTCTTCATCGCCGGGCGATACCCTGCCGCTCATATAGCTATTGTCCTGGTAGGGATAATAGGCATGATAACTCCTGTCGGGTGAGTATAAGAGCTGGGAAGTGCCGGCAGGCAGCGTCCACTTGCCTCCCTGTAGGGTAAGGCAGAGGTTCTCCACCTCCAGGGTTTTGTCCTTCACCACGTAGAGGCCGATGCGGTCGCCTTCGGTGAAGACGGTGCTGTAACCGCGTTCCTGGGCGCGGGTTTGTCCGGTGGCGTACATGCCGCCGTCGCTCACGGTGATGGTGAGGGGGCGGGCATCGGGGTCGGTGCCGGCAGGGGGCAGTTCGTCCAGTGCGTCGGACGTGCATGCCGCCAGCATCAGGATGAGGGCGCAGGCCAGGGATGCTGCCGGGGGAAATATGGAATGATGTTGTTTCATACGGTTTCTTTTTTTATTGATGAATTTAGTTGTTACTGTTCTACTCGACCGGATGCCACGTACCTCCTCCTTCTCCTTCCACGTCGATATTTTCGATACCTTCCGAGGTCACGGTGAGGCGGTACTCGTACATCTTGCCACTGAAGAAGTCCGCTTCGCCTGCGGCGGGGGTGTAGTAAAAGGTCTTTCCTCCGATGACTATTTTCACGAACTTCTGTCCCGACTTGTTCTGGGGAGGAAGCAGGGCGCGCACGGTGCGTACGTATCCGTCGGCGGCAGGGGTCACTTCGTTGGGGGTGATGCGGTCGATGTCGGGGGTCACTTGCCCTGCGGTTCCATTGCTGAAATCGATACTCCCTCCCGTGCACGTGAGGTTTTCAAAGGTTACAGTGGCGCGCTGCAGTTCATCGTCGGTCACGCCGTTGCCCGCTTTGAGGTGTACCACCACTTTGGCTATGACGTGGCGGAAAACGAGGGTCTTATCGGGGGACGTTACGGCGATGCGGAGGTAGGGAGCAGCCATGCAGTCGCTATCCTGATATCCTTCATCTCTCTGGTCGGCCTGTACAGAGAATGAAACAATATTCCTCGACAACGGATATAACCCTTGAATCCCCTTTTCCTCATCCGGGCTTACCCAGTTGGATAGGGCTCCATTCATAATCAGCTTTCCATCGGAATCGACGGAGGAGTATACATCCTGAGCCGGCCCGGAGAAGCTAGAGCTAATCCACAGCCTCACCCTTTCTCCCCCTTCCCACCTGTTTTCAGTGGTAGCCCGTGTCTGGGCGTTGGCGGAGGAATATCCCTCTACGGCTGCGTAGAGTTCCAGCGGCACGCCGCCTTCGGGCCATGCCGCATCGTCATCGCCTGTGCAGGCAGCCAAAACCAAGGCTGCCCACAGGTACATTATATATATTGGTATGTTCGTCTTCTTCATTTTTTTCTTTATATTTATTGTTTACGGATTACTCCTGAAATGCAGAGCCTTCTACGGGTGCGCCTATGGTTTCCCAGTTCTTGATGTCGGTTTCCAGCGTCAGGCCGTAATAGTCCACGGTTATCTTATAGATGTACCGCTTGCCGCTTTGCAGCTCCAAGGCATCTCCGGCGGGGATTTTGTAGACGAAGTTCGTATTGTCCGCCAGCTTCACGCGGATAAAGACGGTGCCTGCGGTTAGTTCCTGGGGCACCACGATGGCTTCAGCGTACTGGAGATTGGTGGCGTTAAAGTCTGTCGTCACCACCGTGGGGATGGTAATCGGAGTGGCGGGGTTGGGGTTGGCAGCGAGGGCTATCATCGCCTGGCGTTCGGTCTTGTTACTCATGTCAGCGGCTTTCTTGGGGGTGAAGGTGGCCTTCAGGGCGGTGTTCTCCAGGGTCACGATGGCACCGGAGAGGTCGGGGGCGCCGTTGCCGCGCTTCAGCACTACTTCTACTTTAGATAGCAAATGGTAGAAAGTGAGGGTCACGTTAGAGGCGGTGGGGGCCACGTTCCGCTTGGTGGAATAGAGCAGGTCGGAGGCGGCGTAGGCGGTTTTCGTGGTCTGGTCGGCCTTCACTTCGTGGGACACCGATGCGGGGAAGGCTTTTCCCACCGGGGCAGGGTTGGCATGGATGGCATAGATGTTCACGGGGTCGGGCGAGATGTAGTACATGTCGCTGGCGTAAGTGAAGCCGCCGGTGCCGTCGGCGGTGAGCAGGTTGTTCTGGTAGAGGGGGAGGTTGTTGTTGTCGTCCACCCAGGCAGATACTTGCAGGCCTGCGCCAAGCTGTGTGTCGAGGCCGTAGGAACGGGTCTGGGAGGTGATGCCGCTGGTGAGGCGG
The DNA here is from genome assembly GCF_003436255.1 of Bacteroides sp. D20. Classification (NCBI taxonomy): domain Bacteria; kingdom Pseudomonadati; phylum Bacteroidota; class Bacteroidia; order Bacteroidales; family Bacteroidaceae; genus Bacteroides; species Bacteroides sp. D20. Next base: position 15,044 of record NZ_QSOO01000016.1, read on the forward strand.
ATTTCGCCGTTCCAGTTGTCGGTGGTTGCTTCGTTGTCGTTGTTGCAGGCGGCAAGCGCAAGGGCTGCTGCGGCAATGATTGATAAATTTCTAAGTTTCATAATCTTACATTCTTAGTATTATTGATTCAATTGTTCGTTTCCATTCCGGCCGAGCCGTTTTCACCGTCTTCGCCATTGCCCGGCGTCCAGTCGGTAATGGTGGCAGAGAAGTCCGCTTCCGTAGGTGTTTCCACTATTTTCCCGCCCAAGGCGAGTGGCTTATGCTTGTCGGCGTTGAAGGTGGCAAGCTCCGTGGTGAGATCACTGTCGAGAGTGACCGGCTTTGGACTGTCTCCTGCAAAGTAGAGTTTGGCATCCAGCTTCTGCTGCACACCCGCCACGCCGAGCAGGCGCACCGTGGCCGCCCATTTTCCGGCATTGGCTCCTTCCGTTACTTTCGAAAACGCCAGTGCCACGTTCAGCGGCGTACCATGCGTGCCGTTATCCATATCCAGCGTCGAGGCAACCCCCGAAAGGTAGCCCTCGATTCGCTCTATCCTTTCCGTGGTACTGCCCGTCGGCTCGATGAAGAGCGTCAGTTGGCGTACTTGCTGCTGCATCGCAACGGTAAGGGTGTGGTCGGTGTCCGCTTCTATCGTAGTTTCCGTCACGCCCGTAAACAACCAGCCCGGCATTTCTTGTATGAATAGCCCCGCTCCGTCCACGTTACCCGAAGCCCCGGCGACGGTTGCCACACTGCCGCTCACGGTGATGTGCTCCGGCGTGTTGTAAACACGCAAGTGGCAAACACCCGGCTCAAAAAGGCGGTCGAGCGTGTTGGTGGCATCGCTCACGGTAGCCATGTATTCACCGGATGCCACCGTGTAGTTTGCCGGTATATCCACGCCCGTTGTGCGCCGCGTCCAGTCTGTTGTCAAGGTGATTTGCCCTTTGTCGGGATGCGGAGTGTTGTAAATCGGATCTTTCACATCGCAACCTGCAAGGAGGAGGACTGTCGCCCAGACACAAAGTAATGTAATCGAATTTTTCATATATCGTATTTTTATAGTTCTACTTATTTGCTGCCAAGCGTCCACACGAGGCTGATGCCAGCCTGTGTCGGCCCCCATAGGTTCTTTGCTCTGTTCCGTTCCTTATATACACGTATGCCATCGGTCATGCCGAAACTGTCATATTCGGAACGGGTGTAGCCCAGACCGAGGTTGAAGTCGATGGAGAAGCCGCGAGACAGATAAAGCCGGTAGCCCACGGTCAATCCGGCGTTCCACAGCTTGCCCTGATAGCCGGTGTCTTTCAAGAGGATGCTGCCAAGCGGGTACTTATATATATTGTACTCGCCGTAGGTTCCCGATGCTCCTACATAGAAGCGTTTCTCGCGCAGCAGATACCACCGCACTTCGGGGTTGACGAGCCACATCTTCTGCACCTTGCCGTGATTGCCACCCCACCATGCGAGGCTGCCGTCCAGCTTGATGCCGACATTCTCATTCATACGCCACTCTACACCCAATGTGGGCAGCAGGAAGGCATCATACAGCACATTCGTGCGGACGGCAAACCGATAATCCGGTGTCTTTTGTTTATCCGATGCCTCTTGCGCGTAAGCTCCTGTTCCGGTCAATAAAGCCATCAGAAGCAAAGCCAGTAGTTTTTCTTGTAATTGTTTCATAAAGTTCATTTATTATATGTATATTAAATGAAATAGGTTATCTCTATCCGCGATATCTGTCTCTTACAGTCAGTCGTGCAGCCATCGTTTTTTTCTCCTGTCATGGAAGATTTAACAGCTTCCGACAGTTCTGCTTTAATCACCTTTTCCATCATTTCTTTTTCTATGCGTGTTCGTTCCAATTGCTTAGCTAAACAATCCTGCTCACGGATGCCTTTCGCCATATAATAATTGCACTTCTCAACTATCTTCCGGCAATGCAAAAAGACCAAAGCCACAATTGCAAGCGAGCAGAAAACAAGTCCCAGTGCGATAAGGAAAATGTAATTGTCCATAGATATTTCTTTTTCTTGGTACAAAGGATGTGAAATACGGGCTGAAAACTATTGCATTTTGTCCCAAGTTTGTGGCGTTTTGTCCTTTTCTGCCGTTTTTCAGGCTTTCGGACATAAAAAAAGCACGGATTCACCGTGCTTTTGAATTTTGGAGCAGTATTTTTTATTTTTCTTGGGACGTTGCCATTTTCCGGTATTCTGTCGGGCTAATGCCATATTGTTTGCGGAACAGACGATAAAAAGTGCTCGGTATATTAAAGCCACAACTGAAAGCTATCGCCTCAATCGTAAGTTCGGGATGGCTGTCGAGCTTCCGGCGTGCCTCTTCCACTTTCAGAGTACGCATATACTCCATGGGAGATTTTCCAGTAACGGCTTTGACGGCATCTGTCAATGTGTTCTTATTGGTGCCAAGTGCGGAGATTATATCATCGCGGTTAATGTCAGTATTGGACAGGTTATCATCGGAGAGCAGATACTCCTGCAATCGAATAACCAGATTCTGCTGTTCGCCGGAAGGTGCAAATAGTTCCGTAGCTCCGGCTGTTTTGCCGGAATCCTCCGGGGAGGATTCCGATTGGCGAATGTTCTCCAATCGGGATAGTTCATCCGCTAACCGATCTTGTTCTTTAATTCGTTCATACAACTTACGATTCTTGAGGGCAATAGTCCGGTTGTAATAGAAAGCACCTGCCAAGAGCAAAGCGAGAACCAGACAAATGGCAAGAGCAAAAAGGAGGTAATGGAAATTACGCTCTTTCCCGGCAATATGTTTTTCCACTTCATATTGGGTACGTAATTCATCGAACCGGGCATTGACCTCCACGTTTTTTATAGTATCATTGGTAGCTATGAACTGATCCAATAGTGCTAACGCTTCGTCAACACGTCCCATCCGAGCAAGTATCTCCATCTTTATTTTTCTGGTATCATTGAGGCTGAAGTCCGATTCATCAATCCCGGCCGTTGCACTGTCTATTACGGCAAGTGCTTTGCGGTAGTCTCCCTGTGACTGAAAAATCAGAGCCTTTGCGCGCGCCAACTCATATTTGGAAATATTGTTATTGACAATACTTTCCAATTTGGAGAGATATTCCCCGGCTTTGTCGTAGTCTTTCGTATCTATGTATGTATTCATCAATGCTACATAGAGATTTCCCCGCGCTTCAGGCTGTGTTCTTCCGGATGATTTCTCGAATCGTGCAATCGCTTTTTCATAGTCAGGCACAAGTTGCAATAGTTTGTCATACTGTGCCTGTGCCCGGAGAGCAGTGCATAAGAACGCATAGGATTGCGTCAGGATATTGTCGTATCCCGAAACTTCCCATAATAAGCCGGCGCACTCTCTGAAACATTCTTCTTCCTCTTTCCATCTATTCTGGACATTATAAGTGATTCCGGTAGCATAGAGCGCCAATGCCATCCCTGCTTTATCCTCCCGCTTCCTGGCGCGGTCGAACATGAGTTCCGCCGCTTCGGCTGCCTGTTTATAATCCCCTTTCAGATTATAGGCAGTGATTAGCTGCATATTGATCTGATAATAGAACTTCCACAATTCGTGCCGGATATAAAAGTCAAGATAGCCGGGCGCTTTTTGAATGATTTCGTCATACTCCTTCCGGTTTATGTGAGATATGATGGTATTTCCATACACCATTCCCTGCATTTCTACATTTCCCTGCTTTATGGCTTCGGCTTCAACCTGAGTGAACAGCATCAGCAATGTATCCATTTTTTGGTCGTCGGCAACTTCCGACATATATAAATAGTACAATCTATTGTATGACTTCAGTTTATCAATACCTTCGGAGTGTTCAATCACTTGCCGCAAAGAGTCTTTTTGATGTTGCAGGCTATTTTGTGCTACAACAGGTAAAGTGAAACATAAAAGGCTTCCCCATAAAATAGTTATCAGACTGGTTTTATATTTCATATCGGTTGTGTGTTTACGTAAGTTCTTGGTTTATAATTCTTCAAAAATACAAAAAAAAACATTATTAGTAAAGTTATATAGGATTAACAATGAACTTGCACCTTCATATACCCTCTTAATGCTTTAAACTCTAAAAGAAAAGCCGCTACACTGTGATTGGCAGTTGTAGCGGCTGTTTTTCTTATTTGAATTTATTTACTCTCTTCATTCTCTTGAATAATCTTATAAATCTGATACCAGTAATGGAAAGCCTCCGGATTGGACTTTTTCAGTTTATTCAATCTGTTCAATTCATTTAAAGGATGTTCCGGATTGAACTGCTTTATTTCTAAATCCTTTAAGTTTACTTTAGGGGCAAATCGGATTATTTCTTCTTATATCCGGCAAAATCGGATAAATCCTCTTTTATATCCTTGATACGGACAACCTTGTACCTCATATCCTTCAAAGCTCTGTAAACAGAATCACAATGAAAATGATTGGTTTCACTGAAAAACTGTAAGACATGAACATTATCCACTACCATATCACACTCTTTTGAAGGTACATACACAGCCAATGAAAGACTGTTTATCAGGCTTTCATTACTCAAACATAGGATTTTAATCTACTGATTAAATGACAGTTAGATATGCGCACTATTGTGGTACGTCTTCTCCACAAGTATGGAGAAGCCGTACCACAATAGTGAAGAAACTGCATCACAACCGTGCACAATAGTCATTAATAAGCTTTTAGTAGGAGAAAGAGCTGTTCTTTGCGGAAAGAAGACCAGCCATTTGCACAAGAAAAAACAGCATGCAAGCAAAGTTTGCCTACATACTTGCATGGCATCTGCTTACATACTGTAAAATGCGGTATAACAAACAATTAGAAAGCACCATGCAAGCATGTAAGCAAAATGTGTGGTAAACCTATTGTATCTCTTTTCATTTTGCGATGACTCCATAGTAAACCATGTTATCAATACGCTTCTGATAAATCTGGTTATTCTGCAGCAGATACCCCAAGGCCAAACACAAATCCACATCCCTGAACTTCGTCAGTTTCTGCAATTCAAAGATTGTACACTTCTTAAGATTGCACAAAATGGAATATACCATTTTCATATTATTGGTCGCCTTCTCAATACTCTTCATATTATTATCTTATTATTAGTTCCTTTCTTAAAATGATATCCTATATTATCTACTCAAATATAAGATAAAGACAGAGCAATGACAAACATTGCCCATTCTTTTCATTTCAGATAACATTCTTTGAACTACATATACCTAAAATCTGCAAAAAATATAGAACTTTATAAATATCAACACTTTATAGAAAGGTATATTCACATTATACTATATCCGGAAACGATTATGTTGGTATAATCAAGGTACTATTATATGCTTGCCTTCGGGAGTGACTACTACCGAGCCCATTTTGATGTAATGTTTCCCTTCCGGCGAAACTATTACCTTTGTTTCGCTACTCTTGTCGGAAGATTCTTTTTTCTCATTCATGAAACTCTTGTCCCGCGAAGTGGTAACCGGATAAGTATCCTCCAGATAGCTCTTCATTTCGTCCACTTTTCCGTCTTTGAACCACACCTTGACAGCCGACCACCCCGCAGGAGTATAAGCGCGGAATGTCCAAGCCTCTCCCTCCTTATTCAAATCTCTAAATGCAGGCTCTCCTAAAATGGTACACACCTCTTTAAAGCTCATACCACGTTCAATGCTGCTCAACTGCTTATAATCAAACCCGTAGCTTTCATAAATGCCACAGCCCATCACCAAGACAGCGAGTAACAAGCCTAAAACAACTGACATCTTTTTCATAATAGAAAGTTTTAGTATTTATCCATACAGCAAATGTAGTATGATAAAAACCTCCTTTTCCGTGATTCTCTCTATTTATACATAGGGATTTCCCTATCAGTTTATCTGTATCTTTACAACCTATAAAGAATATCATCCCAGCCCCGTTCCAATGAGCAATATCAAGTCGGAAGGGGCCACCACCGTATGGTTGGCAACCGGCAAAGACAGTCTTAAAACAAAGGTGCAGCCAATCCGAAAGCAGGTTTGTGCTTTCAGGAAGAAGGAAACAGCGTAGTGCTCACCGGTAAGGTGGAGATAAAGGCCCGGCAGCTCCCAATTATGTATTACTGAAATTCAAAGGACACCATGCCACCATTTGGATTGACGGACATTTTGTACGCAGAAATCTTTAAGAAGAGCATTCAGTTCCTCATCTGATGTCTTGCATGGGGGGGATGAAAACTATAGCCCCTTCGTTATCACCGGCAATCCGAAACCTCCTTTCTGCAAAGTCAGGACTTTCGGTTTGCCTTTTCGTGCTTTGTTGTATGTGGCTGTGGAAACATGCAAGGTCTCTATCGCTCCATCCTCGAAAGCCACCTTTAAGTAATATTCCTTACGTACTCCGTCCGACACATAACGATGCTTGCCTACTTTACGTCTCTTTTCATGTTCTTTTATCAGCTTCTCAAGTACGGTAACCGTCACCTCCTTTGTCGAAGCAGGAGCCGCCATCCGATAATTCCCTACCAGAAAAAGCGAACAACTGATGACACCCACGCACACCACATGGCACAATATATTCACTGCCTTTTGCTCCATCGTTGTCAGCCATATCCATTTTTTATATAGAGGAAGTGTAACGACTGCCACCACAAGTCCTACCCCTACGGGTATCCACACAGCAGCCAACGTATCTTCATAGATGTTATATCCGATGCAGCCCAAAGCTACGACCAGTACAAACATCAGAAAACGGAGTATTTTTATAAACAGTTCTTTCATTGCCGCGTTTATATTTTTTGCAAATATAGGAAAAATATCATTCGACCGACTGTCAAATCTGTTCAATCTACATGAACTTACTTGCTTGATAGAATGTTATAACTACAATAACTAAAACAGAAAATATCATGGAAAAGAGCTTAATTCATAGTAATGAACTGCATTTTATCAGTAAGAAACGCATTCATCAAGCAGTAGAGAAAATGGTTGAGTCATTGGATTTGGCTGCGGGTTCCACAACCGGCTTCAACATCTATGCAGTAGTGGAGAGCTATTTCACGGATTTGGAAAAACGAAAAGAAATCAATCAGCTGCTCAACCTGGAGCAAGATGTCTGCGAAGAAATAGAGGCAGAATTAAGTTATAAATAAATTACGGAGTTACCGACTACTATTAAGTTACGGGCTACAAGTGTCCTGCAGTATGATAATGCAGTACACTTGTAGCCCGTAACTTATAGTAGCTGATAGCCAGTAAATTGAAACTTGTAGCCCACTCAGTCTTTCGCCTGATGCACCGTCAACTGCGGGAATGGGAAGTCGATACCTTCCTCATTGAATACGGAGTAAATCTTCTTGTTCATATCAAAATAAACGCCCCAGTAGTCTCCGCTCTTCACCCAAACACGAATCACCACATTCACACTGCTGGCATCCAAGGCATGAAGAGCTACAAACGGTTCGGGAGTATTCAAGATACGGCTGTCTTCGGAGATGATACGACGCACGGTGCTCTCTACCTTGTCATAATTCTCACCATATTCTACACCGATCACCCAATCTACACGACGCGTATCCTCACGGCTGTAATTAGTCACTGTACCACTGCTCAACGCACCGTTAGGGATATAGATTACCTTATTGTCGGCTGTGGTCAGAATCGTATGGAAGATTTGAATCTCACGTACCGTTCCGGACACTCCCTGGCTTTCAATCCAGTCGCCTACCTTGAAAGGACGGAACAACAGTACAATCAATCCACCCGCAAAATTCTGCAAGTTTCCGGAAAGTGCCATACCGATAGCCACACCGGCAGATGCCAACAAAGCTGCAAAAGAAGTAGTTTCCACTCCCAATTTGCCGATAACGGCAATAATCAGCAGAATGGTCAGCAAGATATTGACTAAACTTTTCACAAAGCTCTGGATACTGGCATCCACATGTCTTTTTGCCAATAACCTCGCCAGCATTTTCCTAAGAAAGGAAATCAAGAACCGTCCTACCACAAAGATGATGACAGCTCCAATAATACGTCCACCGGCACTTACGCCCCAATCTATCAATTGCTGAAGGAATATCTGCAGTTTGCTGAAACCATCGTCAGCAACTTGGGCAGCAAAGGCTGCCATGAATAAAGATGATAACATAACTATACTCTTTTTTTAAAATTAATGCTGCAAAATTAACAAATAACTCTGACTTTCGTTCACTTAACTTGCCACTTTCGACGAAAACTCCTACCTTTGCTCCCGATTTCAACTAAGGGGTGCCCTAATACGACGGGCTGAGATCATACCCATTAACCTGATCCGGGTAATGCCGGCGGAGGGAAAAGAAGAAAAGTTCCCCTTTTCTGTATTCATCTAAACGAAACAATTGCAAATGAAGAGACATGCAATGGCGACCTGCCTCCTTATGGCAGCACTGGGTGTCTGTGCGCAGACACAAGAGCAAGACAGTCTGCGGGTGATAAACCTGCAGGAAGTGGAAGTCATCTCCACACGTGCCACAAACAGCACACCGGTGGCATTCACCAATATAGGCAAAGAACAACTGAAAAAACAGAATTTCGGACAAGACCTGCCGTATCTGTTGAGTATGACACCCTCCGCCATTACTACCAGCGACGCCGGTGCCGGGGTGGGTTACACCACACTGAGAGTCCGCGGAACAGATGGCACACGCATCAACGTCACCGCTAACGGTATTCCCATCAACGATGCGGAAAGCCACACGGTATTCTGGGTCAACCTGCCGGATTTCGCCTCCTCCGTCAAGGATATGCAGGTGCAACGCGGAGCTGGTACCTCAACGAACGGTGCAGGAGCTTTCGGTGCCAGCATCAACATGCAGACGGGTGATTTCTCCATGAAACCCTATGCAGAATTCAACGGTTCCTACGGCTCCTTCCATACGCACAAGGAGACGGTGAAAGTGGGAACGGGACTCATCAACAATCATTGGTCGTTCGACGCGCGGCTCTCCAACATCAGTACAGACGGATATATAGACCGGGCGTCTGTGGGACTGAACTCCTATTACCTGCAAGGAGGGTACTACAATGACAACACCTCTATCAAGCTGATAACCTTTGCCGGCAAAGAGCGCACTTACCACGCATGGAACTATGCCAGCAAGGAAGAGATGGAACGTTACGGACGGCGTTATAATTCCTGCGGATTCATGTACGCCACCGACCGGGACGGCCATGTATACAACAAAGAATATTATAAAGACGACAACGGCGAGAAGCATTACCTCACGGACGAAGGAGGTGCACTGCATTTCTATGACGACCAGACCGACAACTATACGCAAAAGAATTACCAGCTGCTATTCAACCACAATTTCACCCCACAATGGAACCTGAATATCGGCCTGCACTACACCAAAGGCGACGGATACTATCAAGAATATAAAGGTGAACGCTCGTTAGCAGAGTACGGCATGTCTCCTTTCGAATACAATGGCGGCAAGGTAGAAGTAAGCGACCTTATCCGCAAGAAGGCAATGGACAACTGGTTTGGCGGTGGAATCTTCTCCGTAAGCTACAAAGCCGACCGTCTGCATGCCTCGCTAGGCGGTGCACTGAACCGCTATGACGGCGACCACTTCGGCAGGGTGCTTTGGGTAAAGAATTATATCGGCCATCTGAACCCCGACCACGACTACTACCGCAACAACGCCACAAAGAATGACGGAAATATTTATCTGAAAGCCAATTATGAACTGGTAAGCGGCCTCAGCGCCTACCTCGACCTGCAATACCGCCACATCAACTACAAGATAAACGGACTGAACGACAAGTACAACTGGACTGCCGCCACTCCGGGAATGCAGAAGCTGGACATCGACGAAGACTTCGACTTCTTCAACCCGAAAGCCGGACTGTCCTGGCAAATCGACCGCAACCACCGCCTATACGGTTCGTTCAGCGTAGCCCATAAAGAACCTACGCGCAACAACTACACCGACGGCTACTTCACCGAACATCCCAAGGCTGAGCGTTTGTTCGACTACGAACTGGGATATACCTTCGCCAACTCATGGCTCCATGCGGGTGCCAACTTCTACTATATGGACTATAAAGACCAGCTGGTACTGACGGGAGAGCTGAACGAGATAGGCGAAGCCATGGCCAGCAACGTGCCCGACAGCTACCGTACGGGTATTGAACTGATGGCTGGCATCAAACTGGACTGCGGCTTGCAATGGGACATCAATGCCACACTCAGCAAGAACCGTGTGCAGAACTTTACCGAGACACTTTTTGAAAACGAGGAGGCTGGGTCGGAAGCATGGGTCATCAAACACGGGGATACCCCCATCGCATTCTCTCCCGACTTCATACTGAACAACCGCTTCGGCTATACGTTCAAGGGATTCGAGGCCTCGTTACAGTCACAATATATCAGCAAGCAATACATGAGTAACGCCAAGCAAGAGGAGTGCACACTAGATGCTTATTTCGTAAGCAACCTGAATCTGTCCTATACCTTCAAGTTGCCTAAAGTAAAGTCGGTAACCGTAGGGTGCACCATCTACAATCTGTTCAATGAAGAATACGAAAACAACGGATACGCAGGCAGCGGATACTATCACGACGACAACGGAGGAAAAGTCCGTTACAACTATGCCGGCTACGCTGCCCAGGCGGGAACGAATGTATTGGGACATATAGCAATCAATTTCTGATGGAACATACTCTTGAGATTATAGGCACTGTGGTCGGGATTCTCTATCTCTGGTTGGAGTACCGGGCAAGCATTTATCTTTGGATAGCGGGCATCATTATGCCTGCCGTCTATATTTTTGTCTACTATGATGCGGGGTTGTATGCAGATTTCGGCATCAACATCTATTATCTGGGTGCTGCCATCTACGGCTGGATGATGTGGAAGTACGGAGCATTTCTGCGCCGGACTATCTTGCGGCGGAAAGGTGCAGGACAGAAAGGAGAGGACACAAGAACAGAAGAACAAAAACTGGAACTTCCTATCACCCATATGCCGGCGCGCTATCGGCTGCCACTTACTGCCGTATTCATCGCCGCTCTGCTTGGCATTGCCTGGATATTGATAAACTTCACGGACAGCAATGTGCCCTGGCTGGACTCCTTCACCACCGCACTGAGCATAGCCGGCATGTGGATGCTGGCACGGAAATATGTAGAGCAATGGTGGGCATGGATTGCGGTAGATGCCGTTAGCGCCGGACTGTACATCTACAAAGGACTTGATTTTACAGCCGGACTATATGCCCTTTACACAATTATAGCTATCTTTGGCTACTTCAAATGGAGGAAAATGATGAACAAGGATGAAGGATTAGAGATTAGGGATTAAGAAAGACATGAAAGACGAACTATCAACGAGCAACGAGCAATTATTAACTATTGATGCCGTAGTTTTGGCAAATGGGGAATATCCTGCAAGTCCCCTACCTTTAAAGATATTGGCGGAAGCGCCTTATGTGGTTTGTTGCGACGGTGGAGCGGACGAATACATCCGCCGGGGCCATACTCCCGACGTAATCATCGGCGACGGTGACTCCCTCAGTGATGAAAACCGCCGGAAGTTCGGACATATCCTACACCGTATCAGCGACCAGGAGACCAACGACCAGACTAAAGCCGTCAACTTCCTGCTGGCGAAAGGCAAACGCCGTATCGCCATCATCGGTGCCACGGGCAAACGTGAAGACCATACACTGGGAAATATCAGCCTGCTCATCGACTATCTCCGTGCCGGAGCCGATGTACGTACCTATACCGATTACGGCATCTTCATCCCCTGCCGGAGTACCCGCACCTTCCCAAGCCATCCCGGACAGCAAGTATCCATCATCAACTTCACTGCACACGGTCTGCATGGCAAAGGACTGGTCTATCCCCTCAGCGATTTCACCAACTGGTGGCAAGGCACACTCAACGAATGCACCAGTACAGAATTCACCATCGAAGCGGAAGGGGAATACCTGGTATTCGTCACTACTTCTTCGCTTCCGCCACTTCAACAAAGTACACGCTGATACAAATCATGGCAATGGCAGCGGCTTGCGTCCAACTGAAACGGTCTTGCCCCAAGGTGAGGGAAACAACGGTAGTCACCACCAGTATCAGATAGCTGTACATGGCTACAACCGTCGTCTTGAGATACTTCAAGCCCACCGGAACCAGAAAGTAACTGAGGTAAGTAGGGAAAACCAGCACAAACGCCAACACCGCCCACGGCACCCAGTGCCACTTCCCATGCAAGGCATCCGTAAGCAAGGGTGCATCCCAACCTATAATGGACGACACAATCAATCCCGTTACTGCCGCACCGCCAAAGATGTACTTCATCATCGTCACTACCCCGACCTCTTCCAGCAGTTTCTTGCTCACAATCAGGTAAACGGCAAAGACCAGCGAGCTCACCATGCAGAGCATGTTGCCCGTAAACGCATCGTGCGCCAGGTCATCACTGCCTTGCGTAAGGATGCACAACAACGCACCGCCAAAACCCAGCGCTATGCCGATTATCTTCATCAGCGTAGCCTTTTCGTGCAGGAAAAAGACAGATATCAGAAAAACCCAAATGGGCTGCATGGAGTTGAAGATGGCACTGGAAACCGGAGTCGTCTTACTGATACCCAGCAGATAGTAGAACATGAACCCGTAGAGTCCGAAAGCTCCCAGACAGAACAGCCCTATCCGCTGCCGCCTTGTGACCGGTGCCTCCTTTACAAACCAGCTTGTTATCCAAAATGCCACGGCAGCAAAGACACAACGCACCGTGACACCCGTCAATGCACCCAGCCACAAAGGGAGCAGAAATTTCAATCCATTCATATTCAACCCCGCCATGACGCGCGATGCAACCATACTGAGATTGGCTTCCAGTTTCTTATCTTTCATCAGCTTCGTATTTTTCCCCTCAAACAATTCATTACTTTGAAATGTTTTAAGGAAAAAGGAGATAACGTTATGGCAAAAGTTAAAGAAGAGCAATCGTCCCAGCAAACAAAGCAAGTCCTCGCATTCTCCACCCGGCTACGCCATGACCTTAAGAAAGCCTGCCGGCAACTGGATGAGGGAGAAGGACAAGAGGATGTCACAATCAGTAAGGAGGTGGAAGCATGGCTAAACAAATAATCTGGTCGCCACTTGCCAAAGAAGCTCTGAAGGACCTGCTGATTTCCTCGCAAGAAGGAGATGGCAACAAACGGTGTGGCGGGACTCTGTACACCTTGTTCCAAAATGCATTGTACCGTGTCACGCTGAATCCGTTTATCGGACAGCCCACCGAAGCAGAGAACATACGGTACATCATTCCGCATCCCGACTATACGCTTCTTTACCGGCACAGTCTCCGGAAGATTGAAGTGCTTGTGCTATGGAACAACCATCATAAGTTGGGCAGCATGATAAACATCATCCGGGAAGAACCCGATACAGAATAAAGCAGCCAATCTTGTCAAGAGCAGATTTATGGAAGATTAACGGAACAGACGCATGATCGTCCGTTCATATAGCCGGAACAAACCATGTATCCGTCCCGAACATATCATCCGTTTATCCTCGACACACCATCTGTCAGCGCTGAACATATCATCCGAAAGCTCGGAGCTTTTCATCCGAAACATCCGGACTTTTCGTCAAAAACATCCGAGCTTTTCGTCAAAACCGCCGGGATTTTCCAAGCAAATGCCCACCATTCCGCTTGCTGAAGTGGAGGATTAAATCTGCAAAACACTGGTTTAGGAGAGTAGACCCTAAGGTTTGGCAAATGAAGTGACGGAAGAACACAACAAAAAAGGAGAAGCGACGCCTCTCCTTTTATGCTAATTTAAAATTGAATCTGAACTAAGATTGCAGTTACAAAGATACAACATCCGAAAGGCAATGTCAAGCAATCCGGTGTTTTTCTTTACTGACGTCCCATTCTTTATACATGCATCAGATATTGCTTGAAGTCCGCAAAGTCCTTCGACATTGGCAGGCTCTTCTTCTCGCCGCGCATAAAGGCCTGAAGCTTGGCAGGTATTTCTACGGCTTCACCGATAATCTTCTCCACTGTATCCTTGAACTTCGCCGGATGGGCCGTTTCCAAGAATACGCCCGTTTCGCCGGGTTTCAGTCCTTCGGCCAGGGCCCGGAAGCCGCAGGCTCCGTGCGGGTCGAGCAGGTAATGGTCCTTCTTCCACACTTCCCGCATGGTTTCGGCAATCTGCTCGTCGGTATAAGTGGCACCGCTGATTTCGGCAGAGATGGCGGCATGGCTGCCTCCGTAAAGGTCGAGTACACGGGCAAAGTTACTCGGGTCGCCCACATCCATCGCGTTGGCAATGGTAGCGATGCTGGGACGCGGCGTATAAACACCTGTCTGCAAATATTGGAAGAAGATATCATTGCGGTTGTTGGAAGCGATAAAGCGTTCCACGGGCAGTCCCATACGCTTGCCGAAGAGGCCGGCAGTGATGTTACCGAAGTTACCGCTGGGTACACACACGACGGCATTGCCTCCCTTGCCGGCACGTTTCAGTTGAGCATAGGCATAAAAGTAATAGAATGCCTGCGGCAAGAAACGCGCCACGTTGATGGAATTGGCACTGGTCAGTTGCAGATGTTCGTTGAGCTCGCGGTCCATAAAAGCGGATTTAACCAAAGCCTGGCAATCGTCGAACGTACCATCGACCTCAATAGCCGTGATATTCTGCCCTAAGGTAGTGAACTGTTTCTCCTGGATTTCACTGACTTTTCCCTTCGGGTAGAGCACATAGACGTGTATGCCTTCCACACCGAGGAAACCATTGGCAACGGCACTGCCCGTATCACCGGAGGTAGCAACAAGCACATTGACTTGCTTCTTGCCCTCTTTCTTGATAAAGTATCCCAGCAAACGCGCCATGAAGCGACCGCCTACATCCTTAAAGGCAAGCGTCGGACCATGGAACAGCTCAAGCGAATAAATATTCTTTGTCACCCGGACCAGAGGGACATCGAAACTGAGTGTGTCATAAACAATCTGTTTCAGCGTATCGGCAGGAACATCCTCGCCAAAGAAAGCATCTGCCACGCGATAGGCTATCTCCTGAAAGCTGAGTGTATCGATGCTATCGTAAAACTCTTGTGGCAGAGTTTTGATTGTAAAGGGCATGAAAAGCCCCTTGTCTGCGGCAAGCCCCTTTACCACGGCCTCTTCAAGAGTGGCTTCGGGGGCTTGTTTGTTGGTGCTATAATATTTCATTGCGGTATTTTTTTATTCACCACAGAGTCTCACAGAATTCTCTATAAATAAAACCCCGTAAAACTCTGTGTTACTCTGTGGTGGAACTCATAAATTCATTAATAAACTCGTCTTCTTTCATCAGTCCGTAACTGCCTTCGCAGGCTGCCACTTCATCAAATGTCCGTACTTCGTCAGCCTCGATACCCGGATGCCAAATGAGGAACGGGATAGGTTCGGCCGTATGCGTACGGAGTTCGCAGGGAGTGGGATGGTCGGGCAATACGG
This sequence comes from Bacteroides sp. D20, assembly GCF_003436255.1. Taxonomy (NCBI): domain Bacteria; kingdom Pseudomonadati; phylum Bacteroidota; class Bacteroidia; order Bacteroidales; family Bacteroidaceae; genus Bacteroides; species Bacteroides sp. D20. The sequence continues at coordinate 30,509 of NZ_QSOO01000016.1, forward strand.
AGATAGCAACGGGTTCCTCCCAATCCTTCACAGCCTCGTAGATAGGACCTACGGCACGGCTGTCCAGATTCTCAATCGTCATAATCTTCAAGGGGACGTTTCCTTCATGACCGGCCTCATCACTGGCCTCGATATGCAGGTAGACAAAATCATCCGTCCGCAATGCATCAAGGGCGGCAGCCACCTTATTCTCATAGTTGGTATCATAAAGCCCCGTCGCACCTTCTACGGTGATGCGCCGCAATCCGGCATAGTAGCCGATGCCGTTAATCAAATCCACGGCAGAAATCACAGCACCACGCTTCACCTGCGGGAACTTGTCTGAAAGGCGCTCCATCTGCGGACGATAACCGGGACTCCACGGCCAGATGCTATTGGCAGGGTCCTTACCCTCGGCCTTCCGCTTCATGCTGACCGGATGGTTTTCCAGCAACACTTGCGAACGGAGAATCAAATCATTAATCAAATCGGCAGTCTGCTTCGGAGTAAGCTCTGCACCGCCTTCGGGGACCGAAATATTCTCCGTACCCTCCATCGGCTTCACCATCAACGGACGGAAAGGCCTCAAAGGGACATCGTGGGGCGGCGTACAGTCAATGCGCTTGTCCCCTCCTTTTATTACCAGCAGATGGCGGTATTGCACGCCCGTATGGAAATGCACGCGGTCATTACCCAAATGCTCCTGAAGGTATTTTACCAACACATCCGCTTCCTCTGTAGTAATGTGCCCGGCAGAATGATTCTTGATATTGTCTCCCTCGATACAGATAATGTTGCAGCGCATCGCCATCTCACCCGGCTGCAAGTCCACACCGATACTCGCCGCCTCCAATGGACCGCGGCCTTCGTACACCTTCGGCAGGTTATAGCCCAGAACGGACATATTCGCCACCTCACTGCCGGGATGAAATCCCTCGGCCACCGTCACCAGCCTTCCCACACGTCCCATGCGTGCCAGCTTGTCCATATAGGGAGTTGCAGCCGCCTGCAGCAAGGTTTTGCCTCCCAGAGCCTTCACGGGCCAGTCGGCCATACCATCACCCAATATAATGATGTGTTTCATCTTTCTATATTACGATTTAGATTAAACGTTTGCAATGCTCATAATATCCGCAAATACCCCCGCAGCCGTTACACCCGCACCGGCTCCGTAGCCTTGTATCATCATCGGATATTCCTTATAGCGTGCCGTGGTCAGCAGGATGATGTTATTGCTGCCTTCCAGCCCGTAGAACGGATGGTTGGCGCCGACTTCCTGCAAACCGACAGATGCTTTGCCATTTTCCAGTTTGGCTACGAAACGCCAATGCTTGTTCTCGGCTTCCAACACCTTGCGGCGGGCTTCGAAATCGGCATCGAGGCTCGGCACTTTCTTCCAGAAGTCATCCAGGGAGCCTTCAAAGAAGTCATCGGGCACAAAGAGGTTCTTCTCAACATCGCTCTGTTCCAAACAGTAACCGGCCTCGCGTGCCAGAATCACCAGTTTGCGGATAACATCCTTTCCGCTGAGGTCGATACGCGGATCGGGCTCGGAGTAACGTTCCTCCTGCGCCATCTTAATGGTCTTGCTGAAAGGAATGTCGGCACTGATTTTATTGAAGATATAGTTCAACGTACCGCTCAGCACGGCTTCAATCTTCAATATCTTATCACCGCTATGGATAAGGTCGTTAATGGTATTGATGATGGGGAGTCCGGCGCCTACATTGGTTTCAAACAAGTACTTCACACCGCGTTGGCGGGCAATCTGTTTCAGTTCACGGTAGTTCTCGTATTCGGAAGAAGCAGCAATCTTGTTAGCAGCCACTACCGAAACATTGTGCAGCAGCAAGTCCTTGTAAAGGGAAGCCACGCCTGCACTTGCCGTACAGTCCACAAAGACAGAGTTAAAGATGTTCATACCGATAATCTCATTACGCAGCGTTTCCAGAGAGCTGTCCTTTCCCTTCTCCTGCAGTTCTTCACGAAAACGTCCCAAATCGAAACCTTCGCGGCTGAACATGGCTTTGTTTGCATCGGCAATGCCCACTACATTCAGCTGCAGGCCGTTCTCCTGCATCAGCTTCTGGCGCTGGCTGTGAATTTGCTCTATCAAGCTGCCGCCTACGGTTCCTATGCCGCAGATAAAAAGATTCAGTACCTGATATTCCGACAAGAAGAAAGAATCATGGATGACATTCAGCGATTTGCGCAATGATTTGCTGTCCACTACAAACGAGATGTTGGTTTCCGAAGCACCCTGCGCACAAGCAATCACATTGATACCGTTACGCCCCAACGTACCGAACAGCTTTCCGGCAATACCCGGCGTATGCTTCATGTTCTCGCCTACGATGGCCACGGTAGCCAGGTTCTTTTCTGCCTGAATAGGAGAAATTTCTCCCATCTCTATTTCTTTGGCAAACTCCTCGTTCAGCACCTCGCAAGCCAGATCAGCATCCGCATTGCGCACACCGATAGACGTTGAATTCTCCGAAGAAGCCTGGGACACAAGGAACACACTGATGCCATTCTTTGCCAGCGCCTTGAAGATACGGTAGTTCACACCGATGACACCTACCATACCAAGGCCTTGCACTGTAATTAGGCTCGTATCATTGATGGATGAAATACCCTTGATGGCCTTGCTTTGCGGGTCGGAAACCTCTCGCTTGATGACAGTTCCCACACCCTCCGGATTGAAGGTATTCTTCACCAGAATGGGGATATTCTTGTGGCAAACCGGATAGATTGTAGGCGGATAGACCACTTTCGCACCGAAGTTACAAAGCTCCGTAGCTTCCACATAGCTCAATTCATTGATAGTGTATGCCCTGGAAATCACACGCGGGTCAGCTGTCATGAATCCGTCTACATCCGTCCAGATTTCCAGACTGTCGGCATCCAGTGCAGCAGCAATGATTGCCGCCGTATAGTCAGAGCCACCTCTACCCAGGTTCGTTACCTCTCCCGTCATTTTGTCTGTGGAGATAAAACCCGGAACCAATACGCGTTTGGGCAGGCTACTGAATGTCTCGCGCACCAACGAATTTGTCAGCTCCGTATCCAGCACATGCTTGGAATGCTTCTTTTCCGTCTTGATAAACTTGCGTGAGTCAAACCACTCCGCTCCCGTCAACTGGGCAACGATGATAGATGAAAGACGTTCGCCATAGCTCACAATCGTATCGGACGTCTTCTGCGAAAGGTCCTTTATCAGATAAATGCCCTGAAAGATGTCCTTCAGCTCGTTGAGCAGCTCACCAATCTGGCGTTGCAAGGCAACCTGCGCCTCGCCTGCCGGAATCACTTCCTTAATCATTTCCACATGACGATAGACAATCTCCCGGAACTCATTCTCGTAAGAAGCATCACCGGCTGCCGCCATTCTAGAGGTGTTTATCAACTTGTCCGTGATGCCGCCCAATGCGGACACCACCACGATAACCGGTTCATCGACTGCTTCTACAATTCTCTTGACGCTCAAAATACTGTTCACGGAACCTACGGACGTTCCGCCGAATTTCATTACTTTCATTTCTCTTTATATTGTTGAGATGGTTGATACAATGTGTCGGAAACAAGCTGCTACGGCTTGCATTGACTTTAATTAAATGGAAAAACTGCTTGAAAATGGTGTAACACGTAGAAACACAAAATACTATCCCTAACCCCTAAGGGTCATGGTCCACATGGATGTGACTGTATGTTGATAGTACTTGTTCATAGTCTCTTGTTTCTATCATTTATGATAAGTGTTGCAAAAGTAACAATAAAAACATTCAATCTATCACTTTTTGCGACTTTTTTGCGATAAAAATGCAGAAAGCCTCTAAAAAAGCAAGAAATATGCACAACTTACGGCTTACACTTTCACACTTTCCATACCTTTTTTCTGTATATCCGTTTATTCTTTTCTAACATTTTGCTATCATTCTCAATATATATCATTATATTTGCATGGAAAACATGAAAGAAAAGTGCGCATGAACCCAGAAAACACTTCCGTTTTGCTAATATACACCGGTGGAACTATCGGAATGATAGAGAATGCAGAAACCGGCGCCCTGGAAAGCTTCAACTTCGAGCAGTTGCAGAAACATGTTCCCGAACTTCAGAGATTTGCGTTCCGTATCGACACTTATCAATTCGACCCGCCCATGGATTCCTCGGACATGGACCCCGATGCCTGGCGCAAACTGGTACGCATCATCAGCAACAACTACAACCAATATACAGGCTTCGTCATCCTGCATGGCACAGACACCATGGCCTACACAGCTTCTGCACTCAGCTTCATGCTTGAAGGGCTGAACAAGCCCGTCATCCTAACCGGCTCGCAACTGCCCATTGGCGTGCTCCGCACAGACGGCAAGGAAAACCTGCTGACCAGCATCGAAATAGCCACCGACCGCCACTCCAACGGACAGCCCATCGTACCCGAAGTCTGCATCTTCTTCGAAAACCACCTGATGCGCGGCAACCGTACCACCAAAATGAACGCGGAGAACTTCAATGCTTTCCGTTCCTTCAATTATCCGGTACTCGCTTCCGCCGGTATACATATTAAATATAATAATGTGCAAATTCATACGCACGGCACTCCCCACGAACTGGAGCCTCATTATCTGCTTGATACCAACATCGCCATACTGAAGCTTTTTCCAGGTATTCAGGAAAATGTCGTGGCAGCCATACTTGCCACTAAAGGACTGAAGGCCGTAGTCCTCGAAACCTACGGTTCCGGCAACGCTCCCCGAAAGGAATGGTTTCTACGCCGCCTGCATGATGCCTGCGAACAAGGCATCATCATTGTCAACGTCACCCAATGCAGTGCCGGCACTGTTGAAATGGAGCGCTATGAAACCGGTTACCAACTGATGCAGGCAGGAGTTGTCTGCGGATATGACAGCACAACGGAATCTGCCGTAACCAAGCTGATGTTCCTTCTGGGGCACGATTATCCGCCTGCCGAAATACGCGAACTGATGGGACGACCGCTGGCAGGGGAAATTACCGTGTGAAGCACAACTATCACTGCACCGGGGTCAATTCTCCCGTCACAGAATCTATTATGAAACCGCTGACATTGATATCATTCGGTATCAGCGGATGATTGATAATAGCTTCCACCGTACCTTTTACCGATTTCTCCGTATCTTCGAATCCATACAGCCAAGACTCGAAATCCACTCCGCAGAAACGAATCATATCAATCGTCTCTTGCTTGATGCCCCGGGCCTTCATATGCTCTATCATCTGGGCGCTGCTCATGTGGCACGCACCGCAATCGGAGTGGGCAATAACCATCACTTCCGTCACGCCCAACTCGTAAATGGCCACCATCAGGCTACGAATGACACTACCGAACGGATGTGAAATGATTCCACCCGCATTCTTTATCATCTTCACATCGCCGTTCTTGATGCCCAAGGCTGCCGGCAGTAAAGCGGTCAAACGGGTATCCATACAAGAGAGGATGGCAATCTTCTTATCCGGGTATTTATTCGTGATGTATTTCTCATACCCCTTCTCGGCTACAAAACGCTTGTTGTATGCAAGAATATCTTCTATCATGGCTTTTATAACATGTTATTGTTTTCTACTCACAAAAATAAAAAAACTCTATGGGAGTCTGCAAGCCCTGCATCGAAAAATTGTACCTTTGGGCAATCATTTTAGAAGAGAATGCACAACTATGGCTAAAGAGAAGACGGTTTATGTATGCAGCAACTGCGGACAAGACTCTCCCAAATGGGTAGGCAAGTGTCCGTCGTGCGGAATGTGGAACACGTATGTGGAAGAGGTGGTACGGAAAGAAGTGGTGAACAAGCGTCCCGTATCGGGCATAGAGACCGCCAAAGCCAAACCCATAACCCTCCATGAAATTGTAGCCGATGACGAACCGCGCATTGACCTCCATGATGCCGAACTGAACCGGGTACTAGGTGGTGGTCTTGTACAAGGATCTCTTGTTTTGATTGGCGGCGAACCGGGCATCGGGAAATCCACCCTGGTGCTACAAACCGTACTCCGTATACCGGAGAAACGTATCCTCTACGTCTCCGGCGAAGAAAGTACCCGTCAGTTGAAACTGCGTGCCGACCGTTTGACAAGTGCTTCCAGTGATTGCCTCATCGTGTGCGAAACTTCCCTGGAACAGATTTACGTCCATATCAAGAACATCCGCCCGGACATCGTCATCATCGACTCCATACAGACGATTTCTACCGAAACCCTTGAATCGTCGCCGGGGAGTATTGCCCAGGTACGGGAATGTTCCGCCTCCATCCTGCGCTTTGCCAAGGAAACGCATACGGCGGTTATCCTCATCGGGCATATTAATAAGGAAGGAAGCATAGCCGGCCCCAAGGTACTGGAACATATCGTGGATACCGTACTCCAGTTCGAGGGCGACCAGCACTACATGTACCGCATCCTGCGTAGCATCAAGAACCGCTTCGGAAGCACTGCCGAACTGGGTATTTACGAAATGCGGCAAGATGGATTACGGCAGGTGAGCAACCCATCCGAACTGCTGCTGAGCCAAGACCATGAAGGTATGAGCGGCATAGCCATCGCCTCCGCGATAGAAGGTATCAGACCGTTCCTCATCGAGACGCAGGCATTGGTCAGCAGTGCCGTATATGGTAACCCACAACGCTCTGCCACAGGGTTCGACATCCGCCGCATGAATATGCTGCTGGCCGTATTGGAAAAACGTGTAGGCTTCAAGCTGGCACAGAAAGACGTCTTTCTCAACATTGCCGGCGGATTGAAAGTGAACGACCCGGCAATAGACCTTGCCGTCATCAGCTCTATCCTCTCCAGCAACATGGACACGGCCATAGAGCCGGAGGTGTGCATGGCGGGAGAAATAGGTCTGTCAGGTGAAATCCGCCCAGTGAACCGCATAGAGCAGCGCATCGGAGAAGCAGAGAAACTTGGATTCAAGCGATTCATACTTCCCAAGTATAATATGCAAGGACTGAACACGAAGAAGATTAAAATGGAATTGATACCGGTACGGAAGGTGGAAGAAGCATTCCGTGCCCTATTCGGATAATCATTATGATACAAGAATACCAACTGCGCGTATTGCCCGAAGTAGCGGCAAACGAGCAACGCCTGAAAGAGTACTTAGTACATGAGAAAGGACTGAATGCACGGGAGATAACAGCAACGCGCATCTTGAAGCGCAGTATCGATGCCCGCCAACGGACCATCTACGTCAACCTCAACGTGCGTGCCTACTTGAACGAAATGCCAAAAGAGGATGAATACCAACATACCTTATATAATAATGTAGAAGGAAAGCCCCAAGTGATAGTGGTAGGTGCCGGCCCCGGAGGACTTTTTGCCGCCCTGCGACTGATAGAGCTGGGGCTGCGCCCCGTCATTGTGGAACGTGGAAAGGACGTACGAGAACGCAAGAAAGACCTGGCGCAAATCAGCCGCCAGCAACTCGTTAACCCGGAGTCCAATTACAGCTTCGGAGAGGGAGGTGCCGGAGCCTACTCGGATGGCAAGCTGTACACACGCAGCAAAAAGCGCGGCAATGTAGACAAGATTCTGAATGTCTTCTGCCAACATGGAGCCTCCACTTCCATACTGGTAGATGCACATCCGCACATAGGTACGGACAAACTGCCGCGTGTTATTGAAAACATGCGGAACACTATCATCCAGTGCGGTGGCGAAGTCCACTTTGAAACACGCATGGACGCCCTGCTCATAGAGAAGGATGAAGTCAAAGGCATTGAAACAAATACCGGCAAGACTTTCCTTGGCCCGGTGATACTTGCCACCGGTCACTCTGCCCGGGACGTATACCGCTGGCTTGCCGCCAACAATGTAGAGATTGAAGCTAAAGGCATTGCCGTAGGCGTACGACTGGAACACCCTGCCACCTTGATAGACCAAATACAATATCACAACCGGAACGGACGGGGAAAATATCTGCCTGCCGCCGAATATAGTTTTGTAAACCAAGTGGACGGACGAGGAGTATATAGCTTTTGCATGTGTCCCGGCGGCTTCGTTGTGCCCGCCGCCAGCGGTCCCGAGCAGATTGTAGTCAACGGGATGAGTCCCAGCAACCGCGGTTCCCGTTGGAGCAATTCGGGAATGGTGGTAGAGCTACGCCCGGAAGACTTGGAGCAATTTACTATTGACAATTTACAATTTACAATTGCTATGCAGCACGACAGCGCAGCCAATTGTCAATTGTCAACTGCCAATTCTCCATTGAGTATGATGCATTTTCAAGAGTATCTAGAGTACCTCTGCTGGCAACAAGGCAATATGAAGCAGACAGCACCGGCACAGAGAATGGTGGACTTCACCAAGAAGAAACTAAGCTACGACCTGCCGGAAACCTCATACGCACCAGGCTTGGTATCCTCACCTCTCCACTTCTGGATGCCCTCTTTCATTGCAGAACGCCTGAGCAAAGGTTTCCAGCTATTCGGGAAATACAGCCGGGGGTTATTGACGAACGAGGCGACAATGATTGGAGTGGAAACCCGCACATCGGCACCGGTACGCATAACAAGAGACAAGGAAACACTGCAACATGTACGTATAAAAGGATTGTTCCCTTGCGGAGAAGGCGCCGGATATGCCGGAGGCATCGTTTCTGCCGGGATTGACGGCGAACGGTGTGCAGAAGCTGCAAAGGCATTCCTTGATTAAGCTGCAATATTGACATTTAAATTTTGAAATCTCACTTTTTCTCGTTTAATTTGTAAACTATTATCACACGCATGTTGTTATATTGTATTTATAGATAAATATTTATATGAGATTCATCATAAACATTGTATGCTTTCTATTCCTTTTACCCCTCATTGCCACGGCGCAAACTTATAAATACATAGGAGTAGAAAACGGATTGAGTAACCGCAGAATCTTCGACATTCAAAAGGATTCGATAGGTTACATGTGGTTCCTCACCAACGAAGGCATAGACCGGTACAATGGAAAAGACATCAAACATTATAAATTAATAGGAGAAAACAAAGAATCGAGTTCCCCCATCCATCTCGGCTGGTTGTATTTTGAAGAGAAGGGGAAGTTATGGGTCATAGGTAAAGCCGGCCGCATTTTTCAATACAACCAAGAACACGATGTGTTCAATAAAGTATATAAACTGCCCAAGACACCGGTCAATATCAGCTACGGCTATATGGACCACAATCATAGGATTTGGCTGTGCAGCAGATACAGTATCGCTCTTTACGACACACAAACCGGAGAGACCCATCAAATGCCCAATGAACTGAAAAGTAGCATTACAAGTATCGAACAAGTGGACAACGACCACTTCTTCATGGCCACCAACAAGGGAGTGCGATACGTCAAACTCGAAAACGAAGCATTGCAGATTGTCCCTCTTGAACCTCTTGACAAAATCCAGGCACAAATCAGTGCACTCCATTTCCATCAAGAATCACAAAGACTTTTCATCGGTACTTTTGAAAAAGGAGTTTTTGCCTACGACATACGGCAACAACGGATTATACACTCCAATACGGATTTGAGCGATGTAAACATTGCCCGAATCAGACCTCTGAACCGGACAGAGCTATTGATAGCGACAGAAGGTATGGGCATACACAAAATCAATGTGAACTCGTGCATCTCGGAACCGTACATCACCTCCAGCTACAAAAGTTACAATGAGATGAACAGCAATAACATCAATGACATTTATATTGATGAAGAAAAGCGGATATGGATAGCCAACTACCCGGAAGGGATTACCATTATAGACAACCGGTACAAAAACTATAACTGGATAAAGCATTCCATCGGAAACAGACAATCGCTGGTCAACGATCAGGTACACTCTGTCATTGAAGACAGTGACGGAGACCTATGGTTCGGAACAAGCAACGGAATCAGCCTTTATCAATCGAAAACCGGGCAGTGGCACTCATTCCTAAGTTCCTTCGACCATCAACTGAAAGACAAGAACCACATATTCATTACGCTATGCGAGGTATCACCCGGCATTATTTGGGCAGGAGGATATACTTCGGGAGTATACAAAATAAATAAAAGGACACTCTCGGTAGAATATTTCTCCCCTTACCTGCTCAGTCCGGATAACATACGTCCTGACAAGTATATCCGAGACATTGTTAAAGACTCCAAAGGATATATCTGGTCCGGAGGATTCTATAATCTGAAATGCTTCGATTTGTCTCTGAATTCTGTCCGTCTGTATCCCGGAATAAATTCCGTCACCGCCATTACAGAAAAGGACGACGGACACATGTGGATTGGGACAAGTGCCGGACTGTATCTGCTGGACAAAGAGTCGGGTAGATTCCAATATGTCGCCTTGCAGGAAGAGACGACCTACATCAACACACTTTACCAAGCGGAAGACCTCTCTCTATATATAGGAACAAACGGCTCCGGAGTGGTTGTCTACAACGCAAAGGACAATACGTTCAAGCATTATCACAAGGACAATTGTGCCTTGATTTCAAACAACATCTACACCATACTCCCCGAGTCGGACGGGCATATCCTGATGAGTACCGAAAACGGAATCAGCTGTTTCCACCCTACGGAGAAGACATTCCACAACTGGACCAAAGAGCAAGGGCTGATGTCCTCCTGCTTCAGTGCCTCTTCCGGAACGTTACGCAAGAACAAGGGTTTTGTCTTTGGCAGCACAGACGGAGCCATCGAATTCCCCGAAGGGACAAAGTTGCCGGACTATGTCTACTCTCCTATGATACTCAGCGATTTTCAGATACTCTATCAGACTGTCGTTCCCGGCAGTACGAATTCCCCCTTGAAGGAAAATATCAACCAGACAGACCGGTTAAAGCTGAAATACAACCAGAACACTTTTTCCCTCAGCATTTCATCCATCAATTATGACGCGCCGGACAATGTCACTTTCTACTGGAAGCTGAAAGGCTTTTACGATGACTGGAACCGCCTGGGTGAAGAAGGGCATCTCCGCTTCACCAACCTTGCCTCGGGCGATTACAAACTTTACATACGGGCGGTATCCAAGGAAGAGCCTTATCTTTATTTTGAAGAGCGAAGCATCGACATCAGCATTGCGCGCCCCGTCTGGTTCAGTTTTTGGGCCATAGCCTGCTATGTCCTGCTGACAGTACTGATGTCCGTTGTCGGTTTCCGTGTCATGGCACTGAGAAAACAGAAAAAGATATCCGATGAGAAAACCCGTTTCTTTGTCAATACCGCGCATGATATCCGCACGCCATTGACACTGATAAAGGCACCTCTGGAAGAAATGCTTGAAAACAAGACACTGAACGAAGCCGAGACCAACAATATGCACATGGCACTGAGAAATGTCAACTCCCTCCTGCGCATGACTACCAATCTGATAAACTTTGAACGGGCAGAAGTATATTCCCCTCATCTGTACATAGCAGAATATGAACTGAATACTTACATCAAGGAGATATACAACAATTTCCAGACCTATGCCACCATAAAACATATCACTTTCAGATACGAAAGCAATTTCAGCTACATGAATGTATGGTTCGACAAAGAGAAGATGGACTCTATCCTGGAAAATGTCATATCCAATGCTCTGAAGTATACTCCCAAAAATGGCGATATACTCATTTCTGTTTATGACATGAAAAGCTCCTGGAGACTAGAAGTCAAAGATAATGGAATAGGAATTCCCGCCAAAGAACAAAGAAAACTGTTCAAGATGCACTTCCGTGGAACAAATGCCATCAACTCCAAAATAACGGGAAGCGGTATCGGTCTGATGCTGGTGCGGAAGCTGGTAAGCCTGCACAATGGAAAAATATACATTGAGAGCACCGAATGCCAAGGCAGTACTGTCAGAATCATCCTTCCCAAAGAGAAAGAACAGTTCAAGAACTTCACTCTGTCCGTTAAGGATAAGAAGACCTTCTATGAACCGGATGTCCCCACCGTTCCTTTGAAACTTGCCGGAGAACTCCGGACTGAAGACAATGACAAACTGCATCGCATCTTGATTGTAGAAGACAATGACGAGCTGCGCAACTATCTCTTCCAGTCGTTCTCTCCGATTTACAATGTACAAGTATGCAACAACGGCAAGGAAGCGCTGACCATTGTAAAACAATTCTGGCCGGGACTGATTCTTTCCGACATCATGATGCCGGAAATGCGAGGCGACGAATTATGCATCGCCATCAAGAACGATATTGAAACATCCCACATCCCGGTAGTACTGCTGACGGCACTGGGAGATGAAAAGAACATTCTCGAAGGACTCCATATCGGTGCGGACGAATATATTGTAAAACCTTTCAGCATAAACATACTGAAAGCCAGCATTGCCAATCTGCTTGCCAACCGCGCATTGCTGCGCAAGAGATATGCGAATTTGGAAATCAATACAGAAGAAGAGCCCTCCACAACTACCACTTGCTCCAACAGTCTCGACTGGAAATTCATGTCGAATGTAAAGAGACATATCGAGGAGAACATGGATAATCCCGATTTCACAGTGGACGTATTGTGCTCGCTCCTGAATATGAGCCGTACCAGTTTCTACAGTAAACTGAAAGCGCTGACCGGCCAGGCACCGGCAGATTTCGTACGGAATATCCGTTTGAAACATGCTGCCGAGCTATTGAAAGAAGGGAAATATTCCGTGACTGAAGTAGCAGAAAGAACCGGTTTCTGCGATGGGAAATACTTCCGGGAAGTCTTTAAGAAATATTTCAATGTCAGCCCCAGCCAATATGCGAAAGGAGACACTCCCCGTTCCCCAAAAGGAGAGGGAGAATAGTTCTGCATAGGAGAATTTTTCATTTTGCAGCCCCGCACAGACAAACCCTAAAAAATAATCCGTATTTTTGCAGAAACAAAAAAACGAGAATGACTCCTGAAATAGCAATCGTCGACTCCAACACCCTCTCCTGTCTGGGACTGCAGAACTTGCTGGAGGAAATCATCCCGACAGCCATCATCCGCTCTTTCCGTTCCTTTGGCGAACTGATGGATGATACGCCTGACATGTATGTGCATTATTTCATCTCTTCACAGATTTACTTCGAGCATACCGCTTTCTTTCTGGAGCGCAAGCCCAAAACCATTGTGCTGGTCAATGGTGAAACCGTCCCCCAACTGTCGGGCATGCCGACGCTAAACATCTATCAGGACGAACAAAATCTGGCAAAAAACATTCTGCAGCTGCGCCAATACGGAAACCAATACAGACAAAACCACGGAAAGCCGGCACCCGCCAGACACTCGGATATGGCAATAAATACAGCCGCCGGGCACGACCTTTCCGCCCGCGAAATAGAAGTGCTGGTGCTGATTACCAAAGGTCTCATCAACAAGGAGATTGCCGACAAACTGAACATCAGCCTGACCACCGTCATCTCACACCGCAAGAATATCACCGAGAAGCTGGGTATCAAGTCCGTGTCCGGGCTGACTATCTATGCCGTGATGCACGGATATGTGGAAGCGGACAGAATATAATCCTACAACCGGATACATCAGAAGCGAAGTCTTTTCAGAAAAACTTCGCCCCAATTAGTGTGCTAATGTGCTAACATCTAATCGTTCCTCCGTGGGGTAAAAATCGTTCCACCATGGTGGAACGATTTTTACCCCACGGAGGAACGATATTTTCCGCATGATGGAACGATTTAAGATTAGCACTCCAGGAACGAAATCCTAATAAATGAGGATTGTCCCTTCCGCAAGAATCCCTTTACTTTGCAGGCGCTAAAAAACCAGTTTATGAATAGATATAGAATTTTGACCGGTATCTTCTGCCTCCTGGCAACCGGCAACGTACTTGCCGAAGAGGCAGACACCTTGAAAGTGGTGGATGTAGAGGAAATAACCGTCATCGCCGCCCCCAAAGAAAACCGGAAACTGCGCGAGCAGCCCGCCGCCGTCACCCTGCTTTCGCAGCAGGACATGCAGAACGCACAGGTGAACTCCATCAAGAATCTGACATCCGTAGTGCCCAATATGTTTATCCCCGACTACGGCTCGCGACTGACTTCGGCAGTCTATATCCGCGGCATCGGCTCGCGCATCAACACTCCCTCCGTAGGACTTTATGTAGACAATATACCTTATATAGACAAGTCAGCCTTCGACTTCAGCTATGCCGACGTAGAGCGCATCGACGTGCTACGCGGTCCGCAGGGCACGCTCTACGGGCGCAATGCCATGGGTGGATTGATTAAGGTGCACACCAAATCGCCCTTCTCCTACCAGGGGACGGACTTCCGCATGGGGGCAGGTACGTACAATGCCTATAATACCTCGCTGACCCACTATCACCGCCTTTCGGAACGGTTCGCCTTTTCCACCGGAGGTTTTTACGATTATCAAGGAGGATTCTTCCGCAACACGGTGAGGGACGAGAAAGCGGACAAGGGGCAATCGGCAGGTGGACGCATCCGCGCCATCTACCTCCCCTCGGACAACTGGAAGGTGGACCTAAACATCAACTACGAATACAGCGACCAGGGTGGCTACCCGTATTTCTACCAAGGCAGCCTGGCCCCCGAAGCACAGAGCGAGCCGCTGAAGCCCTACATCGGAAAAATCTCCAATAACGCCCGTAGCAACTACTACCGCAACCTGCTGAACACGGGTCTGAACCTGGAATACCAGGCACAGCACTTCACGTTGAGCATGGTCACCGGCTACCAGTTTCTAAAGGACTGCATGGACATAGACCAAGACTTCACCGCCAACGACATCTATACCCTGCAACAGAAACAACGCTCCCACGCACTGAGCGAGGAAATCATCTTGAAGAGTAAAAGCGGCAGCCGCTGGCAATGGACCACCGGCGCCTTCGGCTTCTACCAATGGCTGAATACGGAAGCTCCCGTCACTTTCAGGGAAGCCGGAATGGGGATGCTGAACCAGATGTTGGGCAGTGTCATCCCATCGCAAATACAAGTAGAGATGGGACCATCCATGAGTATGAATATCCTGCCCTCACTGGGCATCAGCAGCCGGACCATGCCCATCGGGGGCAGTTTCAACACTCCGCTGCTGAATGGGGCACTCTTCCATCAATCCACCTTCAGAGATTTATTCGGGCTGAAAGGAGTGTCGTTCACTGCCGGGTTACGCCTGGATTATGAGCGTATGAAGATGGATTACAACTCCGGCACCAGCCTGGACTACAAGGTGGGCATCAAGGGAGAAATGAAGCGGGGCGACGTCGTCATCCGCGAAATAGAGATGATGCCGGAGACGGCGCTGACCGTAGAGTCGCGCTACCAAGGAAACATTGATAAGGATTATCTTCAGCTGTTGCCCAAGTTTGCTTTGCAGTATGACTTTGCGCGAAACAGAGGAAATGTGTATGCAACGGTCAGCAAAGGTTACCGTTCGGGAGGTTACAACGTGCAGATGTTCTCCGACCTGCTGCAATCCAGTTTGAAGAATGACATGATGCGGCAAAGCAAAGAGGCGATTATGCCCAACGTGCCGGATGCCTACAAAGAGCTGGTGGGCAAATACTTCCCCGATGCGGGAGAGAATCCGGATGCAAAATCCGCCACCGTCTACAAGCCCGAACAGACCTGGAACTACGAAATAGGAACACACTTGAATCTGCTGGACGGACGTCTGCATGCCGACGCCGCCATCTTCTGGCTGGAAACCCGCGACCAGCAGATTTCACGCTTCGCCCCAAGCGGACTGGGACGCGAAACGGCAAATGCCGGCAAAAGCCGCAGCCAGGGGGCAGAGGTTGCCTTGACGGCTGCCGTTGCTACGGACTTCACGCTGAATGCAAGTTATGGTTATACCTATGCCACCTTTAAGGATTACATCACCAACGAGAAAGTGAATGGGGAGCTTCAGGAAATCAGCTACAACGGCAAGCACGTACCCTTTGTTCCCAAGCATACCATGAACGTGGGCGGTCAGTACATCTTCCGCATCCGTCCGGGACACTGGCTGGACCGCATCCAGCTGAACGCTAACTACACCGGTGCCGGGCGCATCTACTGGACCGAGAAGAATACCGTGAGCCAAGCCTTCTACGGCACGCTGAACGGACGTATCAGCTTCCAGAAAGGACATGGACAGATTGATTTCTGGGTGCGCAATGCACTGGACAAAGAGTATGCTTCGTTCTATTTTGAGAGTATGGGGAACGGATTTATGCAGAAAGGACGGCCTGTGCAGGCGGGAATAGAGTTGAGGTGCAGGTTCTGATTGGAGAGCTTTGTCCCTCCGAAAGTAAAGGAAAATAGAAACGGTCGTTCGGGTACTTACACATTGCATACCCGAACGACCGTTTCTATGTTTCTATCTGACAGAGGAGAAGTTATCCTCTATGTACCCAGTTTTCAATTTCAATATTAGGTATTCTTTCCAGATGTTTCTTGTTTTCAGTAACCATTATCATTTGGTTAGCCACCGCTGTACATCCTATAAATAAGTCCAAATCCTCAATGGGAGTTCCTTGACTATAAGGCAGCCTTACTCCGGGCATAACAACATAAAGCCGAGGACAAAGGTATTACCTTGATATCTTGGCAGAAATCAGTAACAAGCTGCAAGTTTCTCTCCACATTATTACTTCGCTCTGCACCGAACAACAACTCTGCTACCGTAACCTCCGAAATGCAACAATGTTCCCAGCCCACCTTTTCAATATGTTCGTCTACTCCAAATTTCTGACGCATGAAGCGAACACAAATATTAGTATCAAGCAAATATCGTTTCATTCGTCAAAGGGGCTAAAGTTTTCTTCTTTTCGAGAAAGGCGTGATGCATATATATCATCATTGATTTCATCAGAATCACGATTGTCCTTCCAACTACCGGCATACTTTGCAAGCATACGCTTAGTCAGCAATTTGCTATCTGCCGCTGTCGGAATGGAATGACTATTCTTATTCAAAACCTCCTTCATATATTTTCTGAGGCTCTCCAATGCAGTACTGCTATTGATATTGACTATCTCACGAATCAACTCCAATTTTCCGGCTTCCAACTCCAAACTACTCATAATCAATTCCTCCTTTTAAAAGTTCAACTACAAAGTTACATTTTCCTACTGAATATGGAAAAGTTACAAAGCTTTTTTATTCATTGATAGCTCCGCAATGTGGGCAGACTCCCTTCTCCCTCAGTTTCTGCCCGCATCTGCCGCAACGATAGCGTGAAGCCAGCAGCGAAATGCGAAGCCTTTTGAGGAATACCCATACAAAAGCGGTCAAAAACAAGTATCCGACGTAGATAGATGTAGTCAGGATAAAGAAGAAATAACAGAAGATGCAGCAGGAGGCCAGCCCCAACAGATAGAATACGGCCGCCGCCGGACTTAACTGGCGAAACAAATCGTCGAGTACCGCCAGCAACACCACTATAAACAGCCAGATACCCATCAGAAAAGCAGAAAGCACAAGCGGTACCTTGAACGGCGACAAGGTAGGATTAAAATAGAAGTGTTGCCACGTCTCCGGCGCAAACACTTGTATAGATTCGTAAATAGTGGCACAGAACGCCATCAGCAGACATAGCAACAACGGATAGAGACTGTCTATATCATTAAAGTACACCATCCTCAACTGTTTGCGCCGAAAAGCCCGGAACAGCCAGACTGCCACAAACAAGGCAAAAATAATGATAAAATAAGAGGCATGGGTATCACTGAACAAGTAGATGGCCTGCGAAATGCTGTCTGTAGGAACAAAGGCATGCATCATTTCGGACTCCCGCAACCAACCCTGCACTTCCTGCGAATGGGCAAGCTTCACCCATACACTATCCACACTGTCGGCAGGATGGATGGCGAACTCGGCAACCACCACGCGGTCTCCCCGATAAAGCATATTATAGCAGTCCTTCACGGGCAGACAAGCCAAATTCACAGAATCTGCCAGCACTTCCAGATTGGTATTCCAAGTATAATGCCGCTCAAAAAGATAGGCCAGCGAATCACGCGTCTCCTTAGACAGATGTTCATCTTCAAGATTAGGACGGGAATAATGGCAGGAAACTAAAGCAATGAAGCATGAAAAATAAAGAATGCAGAATAGGAGGGAACGCAGTGAACGCAAAGGATGTTTGTCCCTGCCCGCTTCCCGGTACCGGTCATTTGCCAGCCTTTCATTATGTGCCCGTTCCTCACTCCTCATTTTCAAGTCTTTATTAGTAATTCCTCATTCTTCGTCCTTCATTAAAGCGGCTCTTCATGAGCAATGACTTTCATCTGGCAATTCTTGCAATCAAAAGACAAGCGGAAACGCTTGCCGTCCGTCCCAACCAAATAATAAGGTTCCCTATAAGGAGAATGTCCTTTCTGATAGGTGGGACACCATCCCATACTGAAACGCAGGCAATGTTTGCAGAACATGAGTACAGCATCCGGAACCGCTTGTGCCTCGTAGGCAGGTGCTATAGACGAAAGTCCATGCTCACGGTAAAAACTCCGGGCAGCACTGTTCATCACATTGCCCAGATAGGTCAGTGAAGTAGCAGGGAAAGCATGGCTTGTCGGTTTCCAGACAGCCAACTCACGACGATAAGTAACACGCCGAGCCACAATCAGCCTATCTATCACCTGCCGACGCCAGTCTGCCACCACGGAAGCAGGAAGAAACCAGTTTTCAGAGAGATTGAGCCTGATACCCGACGCCTCTTCTGATAAATGCCCGGCTACCTCGAAAGGGGTATTCCCCAACTTAGCCAGTTGGCTGCGCAGATTATCCGCCTGTGGCGTGCGTGCCGGTTCTTTCGGATAAGGGAAAGAAAGTGTCACGCGGTTATCATTCTCGTCCGCAGCCGTCAGGCTAAACCCGAAAGAAGTATCTGCCAACTCCCAACAAACACCGATTTTGCGTTCGGAGGATTTACGGGTAAGGATACGTTCAAACTCCTGGTCGAAATTGCGATAAAGCCGTGTACGAGGTTTGATGCGAGGCACTTCCCCTGCCGGATAGAGTTTGTTACCATCCACCCGGTTGATACGGAAACCCTGCAAACGTCCTTGCTCGTCCAAAAAACAGACGCCGTCTCCGTTGTGGAAAGGCTTCACGCCTGCCACCGTAATATATCCACCGCGCTGTTCCTTCAAAGTGCCCATCTCCTCTCCTAAAGATTTGGGCGTATCGAATGAAGTGATTTCCCCTCCCCTGCCTTGTAGGAAGTAATGCGTGAAACCACGGCTGAAGCTCTTGTCAAGCTGCGGTTGGAAGTCGAAATGGCAAGTACCCGAAGAAGCACGGGTATATTCCTTGCGACGGGCAAAAATGGCATCGAGCTTCCTACGGTAAGCCGCCGTCACATTCTTCACATAGGTCACATCCTTCAAGCGGCCTTCTATCTTCAGCGAAGTGGCTCCGGCATCCAGCAGTTCTTCCAACACCTCGCTTTGGTTGAGGTCCTTCAAAGAAAGCAGATGCTTATTACGCACAATGGTCTTGCCATCGGCATCTACCAGACTGAAGGGTAAACGGCAGAATTGCGCACATTCCCCCCGGTTGGCACTCCGTCCGAAACAAGCCTGGCTGACATAGCACTGCCCGCTATAACTGACGCAAAGAGCCCCGTGTACAAAGACTTCGAGCGGCACGTCGGGACACGCCTCATGGATACCGCGTATCTCCTGCAAAGAAAGTTCGCGTGCCAACACCACCTGACGGAAACCGGCATCGGCAAGGAAACGTACTTTCTCCGGCGTACGGTTATCCATCTGCGTACTGCCATGCAACGGAATGGGCGGCAAATTCAACCGCGTAATCCCCATATCCTGTACAATCAGTGCATCCACACCGATGCGGTACAGCTCCCAAATCATCCTCTCCGTCTCTTTCAGCTCTTCTTCTTTCAGAATGGTATTGACCGTCACATAGATACGGGCATTATACAGATGGGCATGCTCCACCAAAGCGGCAATATCCTCCAAAGAGTTGACAGCAGCCGCACGCGCACCGAACTTGGGTGCACCGATGTATACCGCATCTGCCCCATGATTCACTGCTTCTATGCCACACTCCAAATTCTTGGCAGGAGCCAGCAGCTCTATTTTACGTTGCTTTATCATCGTTTAGTTACGAGTAACTCACCCTATTTCATTAATATTATACGGCGTCTCCTGATATACAAAATAATTCAGCCAATTGGAGAACAACAGATTGGCATGGGCACGCCAACGCACCAGCACTCCTTTGTCCGGGTCATCGTCCACATAGTAGTTACGGGGTATCTCAATGGGCAGGCCCTTATTCAAGTCACGGCGATACTCTGTATCCAATGTCAGCGGGGAGTATTCCGAATGGCCGGTCACGAAGAACTCACGCCCTCCACGGGCCACCGCCATATATACACCAGCATCCTCCGACTCGGAAAGCAGCGTCAATTCCGGAACCTTCTGTATATCTTCCCGGCGCACTTCCGTGTGGCGGCTATGCGGCACATAGAACATATCATCAAATCCACGGAAAATGGGATGCAACGGTTGCAAGGTACGATGTTCAAAGATACCGAACATCTTCTTATCCAGTGCATACTTCGGCACTCCATAATGATGATAGAGCCCTGCCTGCGCCGCCCAGCAGATGTAGAGCGTAGAGGTGACATGCGTACGCGCCCAGTCGAAGATTTCAGTAATCTCATCCCAATAAGTCACCTCCTCAAAATCCATCTGCTCTACTGGAGCACCGGTGATAATCATGCCATCGTACTTTTCACCGCGCATCTTGTCGAAATCCGTATAGAATGTTTTCATGTGTTCTATCGGAGTGTTCTTGGAAGTATGGCTTTTTATCTTCATGAACGAGATTTCCACCTGAAGCGGAGTATTGGAAAGCAGACGCACCAGGTCCGTTTCCGTTGTAATCTTTAGCGGCATCAAGTTCAGAATCACGA
This sequence comes from Bacteroides sp. D20, assembly GCF_003436255.1. Lineage (NCBI taxonomy): Bacteria > Pseudomonadati > Bacteroidota > Bacteroidia > Bacteroidales > Bacteroidaceae > Bacteroides > Bacteroides sp. D20. Next base: position 51,365 of record NZ_QSOO01000016.1, read on the forward strand.
TACGCAGCGGACGGATATCCTGCTGGGTTGCCCGGGAATTGTCAATGACAAATATATTCTCCTCTTTCAGCAACTCGATAGCGGGTAGTTTATCGGGTAAATTTAAAGGCATGAGTTTATATCTATGGTTTAACTTATTACTGTCTACGATTTTAGCGTGTAAAGTTAGGCAAAAAATCAGAGTGTGATAAATAAATTATAAAAGTTTTATCGATTTATCCCTCTTCATTTAACACGTTTAATTACATTTGTACCCGAAACCTATTAAAAGTTATTAAAAATAAGATTAAAAAGCACTGCGGCATCAAGCGTGATACTGATAATTAGCATCCAAAAGCGTAAAAGACTTTTCCATACCGGTTATAGCTCTGCTAAATCCACATTTTTAAGACAAGGTTCATTGAGTATAATTGGGAAAGCGGAAAAACCGTTGCCCCACAATAATAATATAATGAAGAAACTTATTCTTGCAAGAGGAGTCTTGGCTGCCTCTTTATTCTGCTGCATGTCCTTAGGGAATACAGCTTGTGTGAACCGGATTGACGAAGAATCAGAAGCGGAAATCGAGGAAGGGACGACACCTATCACGTTCTCTATCAAAATGGAAAAGGCCAGTACCAAGGTCACAAACACCGCCTTTGAAAAAGGAGACAGAATGGGCTTGTTTGCAACCACTTCCTCCGGCTCCATCAAGGGAAAACGGTATATTGACAATCTGGCCCTGGAATATACGGAAGGCTCCACACTGGTTCCCAAAAAGACAGTATTCTATCCGGAAGGAGATGTGTCACTGGACTTTATCAGTTACCACCCTTACCAAACCGAAGGGGTAGCTGCCGGTACACCCGTTCTTCCCGTATCTGTGCAGATAGACCAGAGCAATGAGAAAAACCGCGCACAAAGTGACTTCTTGGTAGCTAAAGCGCAGGGAATCACCAGTAAAACCAAATCTGTAACCCTGGAGTTCCAACACAAGCTGTCCAAACTGGCAATCTCTCTGACACCCGACGCAAGCAACTCCACCAATGATTTGCTGAAAGCCAATCCGCGTATCATCGCAACCGGGCTCAAGACCTCGGCCGATTATAATCTGGAAGACGGGACTTTCAGTAATCTTACGGGGACACAAGACATCATAGCCTCCGGCGAATGGAGCGTCAAAGACAACAAACTTACCGGCAAGGAATTCATCATCATACCCCAAACGATAAATGATGGCAAGCAATCCTTCATTATGGAGTGGAGCGGACGTATATACAGTTGTGCAATACCCGAAGTGGAAATGAGTAGCAGCACGCAATGTATCATTAACATATCAGCCATGCAGAGCAACAGCAACGTACTGAGCAGTTTTGCCGGAAAAATCAAGGAATGGAGCAGCCTCCCTCCCATCGACACCGACAATATGGAAGATTACACTGCCATACATATCTCCGCTCTCTCCTTTTCTCTTTCAAATGTGTACAGAATTTATCACGAAGGGATACCCATTGCAGAAGTCTGCAAGGAATATCTCAAATCAGCGTCATTGACTTCCAGAGCCGTTATAGCCTATCCCATAGGCGAAAATGAAAAGACCGACCTGAGCAATGGAGTCATCCTACAGCTTGCAGACCGTAAAGACACCATCTGCGGAGGAAGAATAAGCTGGAATACAGACGACTATGGATTTACCTACACTAAAGGGGAATATACCGGCATAGACAAGCTCTATATAGACAATAACCATAAGCTACTTCTGGATAAACCGGAAAACGCCATCAAAGTGAATGTGGCATGCTACACCCTTCGAGACATCAGAAAAGGAGTGTCTACCGAATACCCCATTGTCAAGATTGGAGCCCAATACTGGATGGGTAAAGAGCTCCATGCCACCACCTACCGTGACGGAGCTCCCTTGAAAAAACAGAGTGACTTGGGAACAGACAAAGCCGGATATTACAAGCCGGACAAATATGACATTTATTTTTACAATGGAGAATCCATACTGGCAGGAGAGCTGGCTCCCGAGGGCTGGAAAATTCCATCGGATGCAGACTGGGAACAGCTGAAAAACTACACCGGCAACGATGCCTCCATACTAAAAGCAGGAGAATGGCAGGCAATGGTATCCGGTGAAGTTGCCCCCGTCAACAACCATACCCGGTTCAATGCTTTCCCGGTAGGAATGTGGTACAACAAAGGACACAACAGCCCCAATAAAATGACCGCCTTTTGGAGTTGGGATCATACAAAGCATACCCTTTCGGAAAGCACCATTTATTTTCTCGGCGAAAGCGACGAGTTTGTATCAAGCGCTGCCCATGTCACCGGTAAGCCCTACTATAAAGCTCTTTCCATCCGCTGTATAAAAGAATAGCCGGCAATTTCGGCATTTCTCATTTCTTTTTTGTATTTTTGTTCCCAATGTGCAAGATTTTTGCCAATCGGACAAAGATAACGAAAGAGAAATGAGAGTAATCGACCTGATAAACAGTAACGAAAAAACAGCTTTTTCCTTTGAAATATTGCCACCACTGAAAGGTACGGGCATCGAAAAGCTGTATCAAACCATAGATACGTTACGGGAATTCGACCCCAAATACATCAACATCACCACGCACCGCAGCGAGTACGTGTACAAAGACCTCGGCAACGGATTGTTCCAGCGAAACCGCCTGCGCCGCCGCCCCGGCACCGTAGCCGTAGCTGCTGCCATCCAGAACAAGTACAACATCACCATGGTGCCGCACATCCTTTGCAGCGGCTTCACCCGCGAGGAGACGGAGTACGTGCTGCTCGACCTGCAATTCCTCGGCATCACCGACCTGCTGGTGCTTCGTGGCGACAAGGCAAAGCACGAATCCTCTTTTATCCCCGTGGGCAACGGTTACCACCACGCCGTCGAACTACAAGAGCAAATCAACAACTTCAATAAAGGTATTTTTGTGGACGGCTCCGAGATGAAAGTTACCAATACCCCGTTTTCATACGGTGTGGCGTGCTATCCGGAAAAGCATGAAGAAGCCCCCAACATGGATACAGACATCTACTGGCTAAAGAAGAAAATGGAAATGGGTGCAGAGTATGCCGTGACCCAGCTCTTCTACGACAACCGGAAATATTTCGACTTCGTGGAACGTGCCCGTCAAGCCGGTGTCACCATCCCGATTATCCCGGGCATCAAGCCCTTCAAGAAGTTGTCACAACTCAGCATGATACCCAAGACGTTCAAAGTAGATTTGCCCGAGGAACTGACCCAAGAGGTTCTGAAGTGCAACACCGATGCGGAAGCTCAGCAAGTGGGTATCGAATGGTGCGTGCAGCAGTGCAAAGAGCTGATAGCCCATGGCGTCCCAAGCCTCCACTTCTACTCGGTAGGAGCTACAGACAGCATCAAGGAAGTAGCCAAACAAATCTACTAAACAATGGACAATCAACAGTTGACAATTGACAACTGGCAGTGTCACAAGTAATAACTTATAACTAATTAACCCGTGTTCAGTTTCAAGGACATAATAGGCCAAGAGGCAGCCAAACAAAGGCTGATACAAGAAGTGCAGGAAGGACGTATTCCCCACGCACAACTTTTCTGTGGCCCTGCCGGAGTAGGAAAACTCCCATTGGCACTTGCCTATGCCCGCTACATCTGCTGTCCCAACCGGACGGAAACCGATGCCTGCGGTACTTGTCCCTCCTGCGTGAAATGGAACAAGCTGGTGCACCCGGACGTACACTTCGTATACCCTATCGTCAAGAGTGCCAAAGGGAAAAAGGAAGTCTGCGACGACTATATCGCCAACTGGCGGCACCTGCTGCAGAACAGCCCCTACTTCGGACTGAACCATTGGCTGAACGAGATGGATGCCGAAAACGGACAAGCCATCATCTATGCCAAGGAAAGCGACGAGATAACCCGCAAGCTGAGTCTGAAATCCAGTGAAGGAGGTTACAAAGTCACCATCGTATGGCTACCCGAAAAGCTGCATGAAGTATGCGCCAACAAGCTGCTGAAACTGCTGGAAGAGCCACCCGAGAAAACGATATTCCTCCTCATCTCCGAAGCTCCGGAAATGATACTGCCCACCATCCTCAGCCGCACGCAGCGCTTCAACATTCCCAAGATTGAAGAAGCCGACATAGCCGAAGCCCTGCAGCAGAAGTACGGAGTGCAGCCCCGCGACAGCGAGACGATAGCCCACCTGGCAAACGGAGACTTCATCAAAGCATTGGAGACCATCCATCTGAACGAAGAGAACGAACTGTTCTTCAACCTCTTTGTCAGCCTGATGCGACTCTCCTACCAGCGCAAGATACGGGAAATGAAACAATGGAGCGAGCAGCTTGCTGCCATGGGACGCGAACGGCAGAAGAACTTCCTGGACTACTGCCAGCGCATGACCCGCGAGAACTTCATCTACAACCTGCACCGCAAGGAGATGAACTACATGACGCTGCCCGAACAGAACTTCGCCACCCGTTTCGCCCCCTTTGTCAACGAACGGAACGTCATGGGTATCATGGACGAACTAAGTGAAGCGCAACGCCACATCGAGCAGAACGTAAACGCCCGCATGGTGTTTTTCGACTTCTCTCTCAAAATGATTGTTTTATTGAAACAATGAAAAGTGGCAAAATAATGAAATGCAAAGTATCAAATCGTAAATAGTAAATAGTAAATAAATAGATGATGGAATTTAAACTACATAACGGAAGCGGAGGTCTCTGCTGCAAGAGTTGCGGCAGGCAGGACAAGCAACTGAACACCTACGACTGGCTGGCAGACATTCCGGGCAATGCCGATGAGAGCGAGCTGGTAGAGGTTCAGTTCAAGAATACCCGCAAGGGATATTTCCGCAACAGCAACAAGATACCTCTGGAGAAAGGCGACATCGTAGCCGTAGAAGCCACCCCCGGACATGATATCGGTGTGGTGACCCTGACCGGACGTCTCGTGCCGCTGCAAATGAAGAAAGCCAATATCAAGTCTGAGGCAGACATCAAACGCATCTACCGCAAGGCGAAGCCTGTGGATATGGAGAAGTACAACGAGGCAAAAGCCCGTGAACACTCCACCATGATACGCTCGCGTCAGATAGCCCTGGACCTCAACCTCAACATGAAGATTGGAGACGTGGAATATCAGGGAGACGGCAACAAGGCCATCTTCTACTACATAGCCGACGAACGGGTGGACTTCCGCCAGCTCATCAAGGTACTTGCCGACGCTTTCCGCGTGCGTATCGAGATGAAACAGATTGGTGCCCGCCAGGAAGCCGGACGCATCGGCGGTATCGGTCCCTGCGGACGCGAGCTGTGCTGCGCCACCTGGATGACCTCCTTCGTATCGGTATCCACCAGCGCGGCGCGCTTCCAGGACATTTCACTGAATCCGCAGAAGCTTGCCGGACAATGCGCCAAACTGAAGTGCTGCCTCAACTACGAAGTAGACTGCTACGTGGAAGCACAGAAACGCCTGCCCTCACGCGAGATTACCTTAGAGACCAAAGACGGTGAGTTCTTCTTCTTCAAAGCCGACATTCTGAGCAACCAGATAACCTACTCAAGCGACAAGAACATCCCCGCCAACCTGGTGACCATCAGCGGCAGACGCGCCTTCGAGATTATCGGTTTGAACAGACGTGGCATCAAGCCCGACAGCCTGATAGAAGAAACCCATCGTTCCGAACCCAAAAAGCCGGTGGACTTGCTGGAACAAGAGAGTCTCACTCGCTTTGACCGCAACCGGAAAGGCAAGAGTGGCAGTGACGGCAACGGTGGCGAGAACAGCAACAACAGCCGTAACAAGAGAAAGAAAAAGAGTGGAAACGGTCGTCCGCAAGGAGGTGAGCAGCAGGGTGCTCCGCAATCCAACAACCAGAGAGAACAATCCAGGCAAGACCGGCAACCGAGACAGAAACAAGACCGGCAAGCACCCAAACAAGGTGAACAGCAACAAGGCGAACGTCAACAACGGAACAATAACAACCGTCGTCCGCCCCGTAACAATAAGCCCAAACCTCAAGGTGAAAGACCTGCCCAAAATGACAAACCGGCTCAAGAATAGGAATCTCTGCCTGAAAGGTATCATACTACTGTTTGTCGCAAGCCTGCTGAGCGCTTGCGACAAACAGACTGTATACCATTCCTTCCAATCCCTTCCCACCGAAGGCTGGCTGCGCGAAGACACGCTCTCTTTCGACGTGAAGGTCACCGACTCACTGACCTACTACAAACTGTCTTTGGAAGTTCGTAACCGAAGCAACTACCCCTATCAGAATCTACCTCTATCCATCTGCTACACCACCGCAGATTCCATTCCGTCACCCACGGACACCATACAGCTAATCCTCGCGGACAAAGAAGGAATCTGGAAAGGTGACGGCTGGGGAGGTCTCTATCAGACTGCCGTCTCCGCAGGAAGCGTTCGAATCGGCAAACCCGGCACCTACCTCTTTAAAGTGGCCTATACGCTACCGGACGAAAGGCTGCAAGGAATCAATGACATCGGCATCAAACTGAAGAGATAGGAACTCCCTATTGTTCTTTATTACCTTCTTCTAACAACCACCTCAGTCTCCCACTCACGTCTCCTTGAAGCGGAAACGGGCGGGGTATCATAACTTGCCCTCTTACCTCATAGCGTAACGTCTTTTACGCCAGGATGTAACGACCGTTACACCAGCATGTAAAGGGCGTTACAATATAGCGTAAAAGTCGTTACGATACAGCGTAAAGGACGTTACAATGCGGTGTAACGGCCGTTACATTACGATGTAAACAATGTGTAAATGCAATGTAATGATAATCAAGTCCATTCGTATGTCCCACAAGGAAACGGTCATAACTAAATTCGACGATTACGTCCCGCATCAATCCGCAGAAAGATAAACAGCAGGATTGTGAATCCCCAGAGAGAAGAACCTCCGTAACTGAAGAAAGGCAACGGGATACCGATGACGGGGGTCAGCCCCAGCACCATGCCTATATTGATGAATAGATGGAACAAGAATATACTAAGCACAGAATAACCATACACCCGGCCAAAGGGAGATTGCTGCCGCTCGGCCACGACAATCAGCCGTAAAATAAGAATAAGGAACAGTAACAGTACAGCCGTAGACCCTACGAATCCTTCCTCCTCACCCACGGTGCAAAAAATGAAGTCCGTATCTTGCTCCGGCACATACTTCAGCTTTGTCTGCGTACCATTCAAGAAACCTTTGCCGGTCAGCCCCCCGGAGCCGATGGCTATCTTCGACTGGTTCACGTTATAGCCGGCACCAGCAAGGTCCTCTTCCATACCAAGCACCACCTTGATACGTATCTGTTGATGGGGCTCCAGCACTTTATTGAAGAAGTAGTCGCTGGAGTAGAGGAAACCTATCGAACCCAAAGCAAACAGCCCAATCAGAAAATAAGATAAATGGCGCTCGCTTAAAGAAAGAAAGACAAGATACCCGACAACAAGTGCACAAAGCCCCCACTGCACCCACACCAAGTTGAAGGGTACCACGTATTCCGAAATCAGATAAGCCACGAGCAGCACTCCCAGCGAACCGCCGATAATATTCCGTGTGGGTTCCCAGCGCTTTTTATAAACCCACACCATACCTCCGGCAAAGAGCAGTACCATCAGCAGTACGGCAAATTCTCCGATAGGCGTCGGTGTATCGGCAATCATCACCGCATCAAAACGGATGCCCACCACAAAGTAGGCCACTGCACATATACCCGAGAACAGTACCACGCCCGGCATTCCCTCCCGATAAAGCATCAGGAAAAATGCAGAGTACACCAATGCCGAACCCGTCTCCCGCTGTAGGATAATCAGCAACATGGGGAAGAGAATCAGGAAAGCCAACATAAGGGAGCTTTTCCAATTCTTCATCGTAAACGAGTAGGCGCTCATATACTTGGCAAGCGCCAGCGCCGTGGCAAACTTGGCAAACTCCGCCGGCTGCAAACTGACCGGCCCCAGGATGAGCCACGACCGCGACCCTTTCGTGTCGGGCGCAATGAATATCGTGACAATCAGCAACAGCATCAGCCCTATATATATAAGGTAGGAGAACATGTCATAGAGGGAATCATCCAGCATCAGCAGCACAAACCCCAGCCCGAAGGAACATATAATCCAGACAAACTGCTTGCCGGCACGCGTAGAGAAGTCCAGAAAGTCACGGTCACCATAATCATAACTCGCCCCACAGACACTGAACCAGCCGAATACAATCAGCAGCAGGTAAACGACAATCGTCACCCAGTCCAATGATTTCCATATGCTATCTCTCCTTGTCACCAATTTATTTACGATTTTACGATTTACTATTTACTATTGAAGTCACTCACCGTTCATCCCTAACCCCTAATCCTTAATCCCCAACCCCTCATCATCATCTCTCCTCATCTCCGTAAAGTATCACCCGGTTACTGAATTCTTCCGCCCGTATCTCATTCTCGGGCGACAGCTTTCCATGCAGATACTGGTCCATCATCATGGCACCGATAGGTACGCCATACGTGGCACCGAAACCACCGTTCTCCACATAGACGGCAATGGCTATCTTAGGGTTGTCCATCGGGGCAAAGCCCATAAAGACAGAATGGTCCTTGCCGCGGTTCTGTGCCGTGCCCGTCTTTCCGCAGACCTCCACACCCGGCAGGATGGCTCCCGCCATGCGGCAAGTGGCGCTACCCGTACTTCCGTCTACAGCGGCACGCATGCCTTTCACCACCATTTCATAATATTCGCGGTCGATGGTGGGATAACGGGGATTGCGATAGATGCTGTCCAGTTCATTGTCTTCTATCTCCTTCACGATGTGCGGAGTAATGAAATGCCCCCGGTTGGCAATGGTGGCACCCAGATTGGCTATCTGCAACGGGGTGGCAAGAATCTCTCCCTGCCCGATGGAGATACTAATCACCGTCAGACCGTTCCACGAACCCCGATAGGGCTTGTCGTAGAACTTTGCATTCGGTATCAGTCCACGCTGTTCGCCGGGGAGGTCGGTACCGAGCCGATAGCCGAAGCCCTGCGATACCATGTGGTCTTTCCATACGGTAATGGCATTCTGCGGCGAACCGTATTTTTTATCACCGAACATGCGATACAATCCCCAACAGAAATAGGAATTACAAGAGGTAGCGATGGCAGGAATCAGCGACAGAGGCGAACCATGTCCGTGACATCCCACATGAAGGCCTTTATGATTGAAGCCATGCGCACAAGGGAAAGTCGGATAATCTTCGTGGATAATCCCTTCCTGAAGGAAGGTCAGCGCCTGCGCCGTCTTGAAGGTGGAGCCCGGCGGATAAGCTCCCATGATGGCACGGTTCAGCAAAGGCTTCCGCTTGTCCATCTGCAGCAGACGGTGGTTCTTTCCCCGCTGGCGCCCTATCATCAGATGAGGGTCAAAGGTAGGCGAGGAAACCATACATAGTATCTCACCCGTAGCCGGTTCGATGGCCACAATGGCACCGATTTTGTGTTGAAGCAGCCGTTCGCCCAACATCTGGAGGTCAATGTCGATGCCCAACGTCAGGTTCTTGCCGGGTACGGAGGAACGGTCCAACTGTCCGTCCATGTAGTGTCCCTGGATGCGCCCGTGAGCGTCACGAAGCAGAATCTCCACCCCCTTCTCTCCACGCAGATACTTTTCATAGGATTTCTCGATGCCTTGCTTGCCTATATAGTCTCCGCGAATATAATAGTCATCGTTCTCAATGTCTTTCTTGGACACTTCGCCGATGTCTCCCAGCAAATGGCCGGCAGAGTTATAGGTATATTGGCGGATAGTACGCCGCTGAATATAGAAACCTGGAAATTTGAACAGCTTCTCCTGAAACACACCGCACTCTTCGGCAGAAAGCTGCGTCATGAACACCTGATGGGTGTATTTGGAATAACCGGGGTTCATCCAGCGGTTCTTGACGTCCTTCATCCGTTTGTCAAACTGTTCACGGGTAATGTTCAAGGCACTGCAAAGGTCGAGTGTATCCAGCTGCGTCACCTCCCGAGGCACAAACGTAATATCATAGGCAGGCTGGTTAAACACGAGCAACTTACCGTTACGGTCGTAGATAGCCCCCCGTGATGGATATTGTATCTTGTTCAGAAAAGCGTTGCTGTCCGCGTTTTTCTTGTAGTCATCAGTCATGATTTGCAGGTCGAACAGCCGGAACACGTAAATAAGAACGATGACAATAGCCGCCGCTCCAATTACATATTTCCGCTTTTCCAGTGTATAGTCTTTCATCAATTCCTAATCCTTAATCCCTTTATCCTTTCTTTCTTATTCCCTCAACAGCCATAATGCAGGTCACAGTAAGCAGGGTACTTGCCGCAATTCTCAACAACAGCGTACCAATATGGGCAAAAGAGAAGAATTCGAGGGTAAGCAACAAGCCGTGATGTATCAGCACACTCACAACCAGATATTTCAGGAAAGGAAGAATCCCCATTGTACGGATGGCCGGAACCAGTGTATCCAGCGTGTCACGAGGCACGAACAGCCGCAGGAAAGTGGGGCGCAAGAAAGCTAGCAACACCGTAGCGGCAGCGTTCATCCCCGGTGTGTCGGAAAAGACGTCGACAGCCAGCCCTAAAAAGAATGCCCACAACATCAACGCATTGCGGGGAGTGTCCGACTCAAACTTCAGTATCAAGTAGATATACAGAAATGGAGTGGCATATCCTGCAATATGCACATTGTTCAATATCAGCACCTGCAACAGTACCAAGCCTATGAACCATCCTATTTTATGCAGATAATTAATTAACAACGCTAATGAGTTATAAGTTACGAGTTACAAGTTATTGAGTGTATAAGTTATAAGATATAAAGATGATTAATCCCTAATCCTTAACCCCTAATCCCTAATTTCTTAGTCACTTCTCGTCTGCCCTCGACTCCAATGCCTTTTGTTCATCCTGCCCGTTGCGGGAAATGACGCGCACATTGCTCACCTTTCCAAAGTCCGTAGCCAGCTTTATCTTCAACAGATACGAAAGCCCGTCGTGCGAGTCAGACATGTCATCCACCGTCCCCACCATGACACCTTCTGGAAACACGGTGGAATAGCCGCTGGTCACTACTGTATCTCCCAGATTGAATTCAGCATGCCGGGGCAAATCCTTCAGATAGGCAAAACGGGAATTACCTCCCTCCCACTTCAAATAACCGAAATAATCACTGCCCACAATCTTACAGCTGATGCTCGACTTGCTGTTCAGCAACGGAATGACCAACGAGTAATGGGGAGAGGTCTTATACACAATACCCACCACGCCATTGGCATCTACAACTCCCATCTCAGGACGGATACCTTCTGTTGTTCCACGGTCTAAAGTGATATAATTGTCAGCCTTGTTCAAGCTGTTCTTTATGACATTCGCCTTGAATATCTGATACTCCGTAGGAGCAAGCCGTTCCATGCTGTACAACCTGGCGGAGTCCAATCCTTTCTCCTTCAGGACATTTTCCAGAAACGAAAGCCGCTGCTCCAGCCACATGTTGCGGTCGAGCAGGTCTTCGTTGGCCGTCTTCAAGTGGAAATAGGAAGTGATGCCACCCGATATTTCATAAACCTTCCCCGCCACGCCATTGGCAGAGGTGAAATACACACTCTGCTGGTAATGATTAAAGCGAAATAATAAAATAAAACTGGCAACCTCTAACAGAAGAAAGAGGAACCAGTAATTATATTTAATGAGAAAGTTTAATAAATTTCGCATTACCGCATCAAGAATGAGAAGCGGTCAACGTTCTTCAATGCCACGCCCGTACCTTTGGCAACGGCATGCAAGGGGTCTTCCGCAATGTGGAACGGTATGTTTATTTTATCAGTCAGACGCTTATCCAGTCCACGAAGCAATGCACCGCCACCGGCAAGATAGATACCGTTGTGAACGATGTCGGCATACAATTCGGGAGGCGTATTTTCCAATGCGCTCAAGATGGCTGTCTCAATCTTAGAGATAGACTTCTCCAAGCAATGCGCCACTTCCTGATAGCATACCGGCACTTCCATGGGCAATGCCGTGATGCGGTTCGGACCATGAACGATATAGTCTTCAGGAGCATCCTCACCGAGTTCCGTCAAGGCAGCACCCACATTAATCTTAATACGCTCAGCCATACGCTCGCTGACCTTCACGTTGTGCTGGCGGCTCATGTATTCCTGAATATCGGCAGTCAGGTCGTCACCGGCAATGCGGATGGAATTGTTACTTACGATACCTCCCAAAGAGATTACGGCAATTTCCGTAGAACCACCACCTATGTCAACAATCATGTTGCCTTCGGGAGCCTCTACATCGATACCGATACCGATGGCAGCAGCCATCGGCTCGAAAATCAAATAAACGTCGCGCCCGCCGGCATGCTCGGCAGAGTCGCGCACGGCACGCAGCTCCACTTCGGTACTGCCCGAAGGAACACCAATCACCATGCGGAGTGACGGAGAGAAAAGACGGTTACGGTTGTTCACCATCTTGATAAGTCCACGTATCATCTGCTCGCAGGCATAGAAGTCGGCAATCACACCATCGCGCAACGGACGGATGGTACGTATGTTTTCGTGGGTCTTTTCGTGCATCATCTTTGCCTTGTCACCCACGGCAATCATCTTATCGGTACGACGGTCCAAAGCCACCACCGAAGGCTCATCCACCACAATCTTGCCATTCGTGGTGATGATGGTATTGGCTGTGCCAAGGTCCATCGCTATTTCTTGTGTAAAGGAGAATAATCCCATTAATATTTACGATTTAACTATTTACGATTTACGATTGATATTCCTCTTGTTTACAATTTGAGATTCAGACTTACGATGTAACTTCAATCGTAAATCGTAAATCGTCAAATCGTAAATCCGAATTAGTGTTTAAAGTGACGGAATCCCGTAGTCACCATGGCAATGCCATGCTCGTTGCAATATTCAAACGAGAGTTCATCCTTGATGCTTCCACCCGGCTGGATGACGGCTGTTACGCCTTCATTGCCGGCAATTTCCACGCAGTCGGGGAAAGGGAAGAATGCGTCACTTGCCATTACAGCGCCATTCAAGTCGAAACCGAAGTTTTTGGCTTTCTCGATAGCCTGCTTCAAAGCATCCACACGGCTGGTCTGACCTACACCACTTGCCAACAACTGCTTTCCTTTTGCCAGCACAATGGCATTCGACTTACTGTTCTTCACAATCTTGTTTGCAAAGAGCATATCCTCAATTTCCTGTGCAGTGGGAGCCTTCGTAGTTACAGTCTTCAATTCTTCTGGAGTTTCCACCTTAAGGTCGCGGTCCTGAACCAATACGCCATTCAGCAAAGAACGGAACTGCTTCTTAGGCAAAGCTGCCGGCTTGCGGACCAGGATAATACGGTTCTTCTTCTGACCGAGGATTTCCAACGCATCCACATCATAATCGGGAGCGATAATCACCTCAAAGAAAATTTTATTGATTTCTTCGGCAGCAGCCTTGTCAATCACGGCATTAGTGATGAGCACACCACCAAAAGCGGATACCGGGTCACCGGCAAGCGCATCGTTCCATGCTTCGAGCACAGTGGGACGTGAAGCCAGTCCACAAGCATTATTATGCTTCAGGATAGCGAAAGTCGTATCCTTGAATTCGTCAATCAAGTCAACGGCAGCATTGATGTCGAGCAGGTTGTTATAAGAGATTTCCTTACCGTGAATCTGGTCGAACATAGCATCAATATTGCCATAGAAATAACCTTTCTGATGCGGATTCTCGCCATAGCGTAAAGTCTTCTGGCTGTTGGCAGAGCAACGGAAAGCGGAACCTTCCTCGCCATCGAAATAGTTGAAGATGGCAGAATCATAGTGTGAAGACACTCCGAAAGCCTCTTTGGCAAACCAACGGCGTTCTTCGATGGTAGTAGTGGCTCCGTGTTCCATCAGCATGTCGCGGAACGGCTGATATTGTGCTTGCGAAGCGATGATAACCACGTCGTTATAGTTCTTGGCTGCGGCACGAATCAGAGAGATACCGCCTATGTCAATCTTTTCGATGATGGCAGGTTCTTCGGCACCACTGGCAACGGTAGCCTCAAACGGATAGAGGTCAACAATGACGAGGTCTATTTCGGGGATTTCATATTTTTCAATCTGTTGCATGTCTTGCTCCAATCCGCGGCGGCAAAGAATACCTCCAAAAACCTTCGGATGCAAAGTCTTCACGCGTCCGCCCAGGATGGAAGGGTATGTAGTGAGGTCTTCCACTGCCTTGCAGGGATAACCCAGGGATTCTATAAACTGACGGGTTCCACCGGTTGAGAGGAACTCTACACCTTCTTCATGCAGTTTGGTAATGATTTCGTCCAAACCTTCCTTATGGTAAACAGATACCAGAGCTGTTTTGATTCTTTTTGTTTCAGACATGGATTTGCGTATTAAAGTATGCGTATATTAGTATTTGATGCGCAAAGTTACAAATTTTGTTTATTCATACATACATTCATACACAATAAATTAGGTATAATTAAAAAAGGCGGCATCTGTTTCCAGTCTGCCGCCTTTTTTTAAGGGTTATTTTGTTGGTTTACCAAATAGATACACGTTTTTCTACCGGCAAGAACATCGGGTCTTTTTCTGTCACGTTGAATGCCTCATACCAAGCACCGATTTGCGGCAATGCACCGTTTACGCGCCATTCGCCCAATGAGTGCACATCACTCTTCGTGCGGTTCAGCACTTCTTCGGGACGGATATCATTGGCCCATACACCTGCGTATGCCAGGAAGAAACGTTGTTCGGGAGTAAGACCATCCAGCACCGGCAGCGGATTGGCAGCCGTAGCTTTCTTGAATGCCTGATAAGAAACCTGCAGACCACCGTGGTCGGCAATATTCTCACCCAATGTCATGCGTCCGTTGGCATATACGCCCGGAGCAACCTCGATGCTATCGAAGAAGTTCACCATCACCTGAGCACGCTCGTCAAAGTTCTTGGCATCTTCAGCAGTCCACCAGTCTTTCAGGTTACCGTCCTTGTCGTACTGGCGACCCTGGTCGTCGAATCCGTGAGTCATCTCATGACCGATTACCACACCGATGGCACCATAGTTGAAGGCATCATCCGCATTCATATCGAAGAAAGGATATTGCAGGATACCGGCGGGGAAACAGATTTCGTTCGTAGTCGGGTTATAGTAAGCGTTGACGGTCTGCGGAGTCATCAGCCATTCGTCCTTATCCACCGGCTTGCCGGCCTTGGCTATCATTTCGGCATGGCTCCACTCGTTGGCACGTTCCATGTTTGCCCAGTAAGAGTCGTTTTTGATTTCCAGTGTGGAGTAGTCTTTCCAAGTGTCGGGATAACCAATCTTCACATGGAAGGTAGCCAGTTTCTCCAGAGCTTTCACCTTAGTGGAATCACCCATCCAAGCAAGATTCTGGATACGTTCGCCCAGGCTTTCCTGCAAGTTCTTCACCAAAGTCACCATACGCTCCTTGGCAGCAGCAGGGAAATATTTCTCCACGTACATCTGACCTACAGCTTCGCCCAGCGCGCCGCTTACAGTGCTTACCGCTCTCTTCCAGCGGGGCTGCATCTCTTGTGTACCGCTCATGGTGCGGCTGTAGAAGTCGAAGTTCTGTTCTGCCATAGCATCGTTCAGCAAGCTTGCGGCAGAATCAATCAATTTCCATTGCAGATAAAGGCTCTGCTGTTCAATGGGCAGCGTATCCAGAATATCGGCAGCAGCTTTCAGTGAAGCGGGCTGGCCTACGATGATTTCCTTCACATCCTTCAAGCCCATGGCAGACAAATAAGCATCCCAATCGAAAGTAGGATAATTCTTCTTCAACTCTTCCATGCTCATCTTGTTATAATTGGCATGCGGGTCACGCAACTCCGTACGAGAGCGGAAAGCCTTGGCAAGACGTGTTTCCACATCCATCACCACCTCCATACCTTTCTTGGCAGTAGCCTCGTCGAAACCAGCCAACTGATACATCTTCTGTACATGTGTACGGAAAGCATCACGAATTTTGGCAGTAGCCTCATCATTCTCCAGATAGTATTCACGTTCGCCCATGCTCAGCCCGGTCTGATAGGTCTGTACAGCATTCATGCTACTGTTCATTTCGTCAGCGCCAACATACAGCACGTTGTAGGCGATGATACCCTTCTTCTGCATATCGCCCAGCAAGGCATAAAGCTCCTTCTTGTCCTTCAAAGCAGCCAGCTGGTCGAGTTCAGCCTTGATGGGGGCTACACCGTCCTTGTTCAGCTTCACGCTGTCCATCACGATTTTGTACAAGTCACCGATTTTTTGTGCCACGCTGCCGGCTTCGTGCTGGGTGGCGGCAAGCTCTTCAATCAGTCCTTGAATCTGCTTGCGGTTGTTTTCTGCAAGGATAGTAAAAGAACCGTACTGTGAGTATTCAGCAGGAATCGGATTGTTCTTCATCCAACCGCCACATGCGTATTGGTAAAAGTCAGTTCCGGGTAGAGCCGTTGTGTCAAGATTGGCGAGCTGGATGCCTGCTGTAAGTTCAGCCTGCTGCTTGCCGGTGTTGCAGGAAGCCGTCATCAGACAGAATGCTGCAATGGGTAACAAATGATTTGCTTTCATAAACATATAAAATATAATAGTTAGTGATTCTCCAACTCTACAGTAGCCGCGTCCCACTCTTCCATCACGCGGTCAAGCTGCTCTTTCAGTTTTTGGTGCTGCTCATAAAGCGACATGTCCGAAGCACCTTCCGGTGTGGCCATCCTGGCCTCAAGAATGGCAATGGCAGCCTCCGTCTGCTCTATCTCCGCTTCACAATCGGCAACGCGACGTTCCAGTTTCTTGAGCTTCTTATTAAGCTCCTTCTGCTCCTCATAAGAGAGTTTGGCTGCCGAGGGTTGAACCGGTTCTGCACCAGCATTTCCTGATGCCGCCTTACCGGCAGTGGGCGAAGCGGAAAGTGAAGGGGATTTCTGTAACTCATTCAGGCTCTCTATCTGCTTCTTTTGCAGGAAATCATAAATTCCTCCCAGATGTTCCTTCACCAGTCCGCCACCAAACTCGTACACTTTAGTCGCAAGTCCGTCCAGAAAATCACGGTCATGGCTGACTATTATCACCGTTCCGTCAAAATCGCGGATAGCCTCCTTCAACACATCTTTGGAACGCATGTCAAGATGATTCGTAGGTTCGTCGAGAATCAGGAAATTCACCGGCTCCAACAGCAGTTTTATCATGGCAAGCCGGGTACGCTCTCCACCGCTGAGCACCTTCACCCTTTTATCCGAAGCCTCACCGCCGAACATGAAAGCACCCAGAATATCACGAATTTTGAGGCGGATATCCCCTACGGCCACGTGGTCAATCGTATCGAATACAGTTAGGTTCTCATCCAAAAGTTGTGCCTGGTTCTGGGCAAAATATCCAATCTGCACATTATGTCCCAGTGTAAGTTTTCCGGTATAATCCGTAATCTCACCCATAATACACTTTACAAGCGTAGACTTTCCTTCGCCGTTCTTACCGACAAAAGCAACCTTCTCTCCTCGGTTGATGGTCAAATTCACATCATGGAAAACAATGTGCTCACCGTAGGATTTCTCCATATCCTCGCAGATGACGGGATAATTACCGCTACGGCTGCTGCAAACAAACTTCAGGCGCAAAGAGGAGTTGTCTTCCTCATCCACCTCGATACGTTCTATCTTTTCAAGTTGCTTGATGCGACTTTGCACCTGCACAGCCTTGGTAGCTTTGTACCGGAAACGCTCGATAAAGTCTTCCGTATCTTGTATCTGCTTCTGCTGATTCTCGTAAGCACGCAGTTGCTGCTCCCGGCGCTCCTTGCGAAGCACCACGAACTCATCGTATTTCACTTTATAGTCGTAAATGCGTCCACAAGTTATTTCGATGGTACGCGTAGTGACATTGTTCAAAAAGGCGCGGTCGTGGCTGACAAGCACCACCGCATTGGCACGGGTGGAAAGGAAGTTCTCCAACCACTGGATACTCTCGATGTCAAGGTGGTTGGTAGGCTCGTCGAGCAGCAACACATCCGGACGGCGAAGCAACAGCTTGGCAAGCTCTATACGCATACGCCAACCACCGGAAAACTCGCTTGTAGAGCGGTCAAAGTCCTCGCGGCTGAAGCCCAGCCCTTGGAGCGTGCGCTCTATTTCGGCACGGTAGTTGGTGCCGCCCATCATCAGAAAACGTTCGTTTTCGTGAGTGAAGCGGTCAATCAGTTTCTGGTAATCCTCGCTGTCGTAATCGGTACGTTCGGCAAGTTGCCGATTCATGCGTTCGATGCCCGCCTGCATCTCAAAAATATGCTCGAAGGCAAGTTCAGCCTCCTGCATTACGGTGCGCTTGTCACTGAGTATCATCACTTGGGGCAAATACCCGATAGTACATTCACGGGGAACGGCAACAACGCCGGCAGTGGGCTGCTGAATGCCAGCCAATATCTTGAGCATGGTGGACTTACCGGCACCATTCTTGCCGACAAGAGCTATACGGTCTTTCTTATTGATAACATAAGAGACGTCTTCGAACAGAGGAGTGGCATTAAATTCTACCTTCAGTCCTTCTACAGATATCATAGTGTCAATGAATTTATCGTTCAAGACTGCAAAGGTAGCGATTTTCAACGTTATACAATATCATACGCTCACATAATTACATCAAATATCCAAGAAAGAGAACACTACTCCCGCATTTCCTGCGGAAGGACAATTGCAAAGCGGCTCCCCTTGCCAAGAGTTGAGGCCACTTCTATTTTTCCATGAAACCTTTCAACGATAGTCCTGCAAATGGCCAATCCCAATCCCGTGCCCTGCACAAAAGCATCTCCCTTATAGAAACGTTCAAAAATGTGCGCCAGAACTTCTTCCGACATGCCGGTTCCCGTATCTTCCACAAAGACTTCCAATGTAGCAAAGTCCTTCAGCCTATACCCTATGGTTATGCGTCCTTCAGCAGTGAACTTCACCGCATTATTGATAAGATTGTTGACAACTTGCCCCAAACGCGTAGGATCTGTATAGATAACTGCCGCCCGGTCCGGAAGGTCTAGCAGTAACTCCACTCCTTTCCGAAGATTCATCTTCTGCGCACTGTAAATGCTTTCCAATATGCCATTTAAAGAAACCTTCTCAAAATGGAATTCCATCGTGTTCGATTCTATCTTGGACAAATCCAGAATATCTGAAATCAACACCATTAACAACTGGCTGTTCTTTTCAATCAAAGACGTAAATTCCATAATCTCCTGCCGCGACAAGTCGGCATCCCCACAAGCCAGTAGTGTAGAGAAGCCCACAATGGCATTTAGTGGCGTACGTATCTCGTGGCTCATATTAGCAAGAAATACGCTCTTCAACTCATCGCTACGTTGCGCTTTCTGCAAAGCCTCGTTCAATTTATTCTCCGTATCCTTGTATTTCTGCGTACTCATGCAAATACCGATGATACGGAACGGCAAATCCGTCAATTGCCCCACATAGGTAGATTGCGCCTCAAACCACTCCCACTTGCCGTCTCCCCTCCGTAGACGGTATTCCACTGGGCGTTCGTACAAATTACCATGCAACTGTAAAGCCAAAGCATCAAACACTCCCTTCCGGTCGTCCGGATGAATCAGAAATGCGAATTCCTCAGGCGTCAGCGTATAGTCACGCGTAGGAATCCCCAAATATTCAAAATAACGCGGTTCTATAATCATCAGATTATGTTCCATGTCGAAAGACCATTGAAATATCTGGGTGCGGCTCAGCGCAATATTCAGCAAATGCTTCTGTGTCCGTTCTTCCAACACATTCCTGAAATAGAGTACAATCCTCACCAATTGTCCATCTTCATGAATTCCCACCATAGCACCTTGTATCAGAAAACTGATACCACTCTTCAATTCACGTATAAAGCAATTGATATCTAAGGGAATAATCCGCACATCCCTCTCCCGAAGTTGCAGCAAAAGGTCTTCTAACACATTCTTTTTATCACATACCACTTCCAATAAGTCAGTGATACGCCGCCCTATCACATACTCATTCAAATGGAGTTCATTCATCACCTGCTGATTCAGACGCCAGATACAATCTTCCAAATCAATCATAATAATGCTGACGGGCCATGAGTTGAACAACTGCTCGGAGATGGCATTTATTATACGTACTTCTTGAGGAACATTCGGATTCATCAGAATTGTTTTATCATACAAGGAGCAAAGTTCGGGCTAAAATGCTTATGCCACAAACAAACCCTTATAAATCAATATTCCGTTTTAGCATGTATATATTCTATTATTCACAACTTTACCTTATTTAACAGAGACAAATTGAGCGTAATATTGATTTTAACTGTTATCTCTGTCATTTATACATTATTATCCCCCATTTTTGTGTCTTAAAATCTCCAACATGAATATATCCGAATTCAATATAAATGCCGAGTTCATTGCCTGCAATCATATCACAACCAATGAACTGAATCCGCTAGTGGAAAAGCCATACCACACCAAGGCCAGTATCTTCGCTCTATGCACCAAAGGAGTTCTGAAAACCATCATAAACCATACTCAATTCAGGGTTGAAGCTAACACCCTCCTAGTTATTCCTCCCGAGACCTTCGTACAATTGCTACACACGTCAGACGATGCTGAAATATATGTCGTCATATTTTCCCAACAACTTATCCAGAGTTCAGGGGCCGGCAAGGTCATGATGGATAAGTTTCACATTATAGGCAAACACTATATTTTTCCTCTATCGAAAACGGACTTCCAGCTTTATGCCGAGTTCATGACCTATTTGTCACACCTCTACCAAAGAACAGAAAGCCCCTCAAGTCTAGTTTCATTGCAAACTCTACTGACCTATCTGTTACAAGGTATATCCGAACTCTGTCCGGAACGCCCTAGAATAAAAGAGACTCCGGGCAGCAGGCATTTCAACCAATACCGCATTTTTATCCGATTGGTACACACAGACTATGTCCGGGAGCATCAAGTGTCCTATTATGCATTGAAAATGAATATGAGACCGGCAGCTCTTTGCCGCCTTGTCAAAAAGGAATCAGGACATACAGCCATGGAAATCATCAACAATACTATCATCATGGATGCCAAAGCACAACTTTGTACCGCCAACACTCCGATAAAGGATATAGCCGTGAGTCTAGGTTTTAATAATGCGGCCTTCTTCAACAAATTCTTTAAACGTCATACGGGAATACCTCCTCAGAAGTTCCGCACATCCTCAAAACAATAAAATCCACTCAAAACACAAAATGCGGATATTCTGCCATGAGAATACCCGCATTCCTCAATAAGAGAAGTCTGCCATCAATCTACCTTCTTAGCAATAAAAAACACATAACCGTAGAATTCCTTATATTTGCCGTATAGTTCATCCTCAATCATTTGGAGTGAGCTGAACTCTTCGGCAATTTTATTACCGGCATATTTCTTACGGAAAATCTCCTGGGCCGCAACCTTTGAAGCAAAGTAATGCTCTGTCCAGCAATTCTCCGGCAGAATGAATGTAGCAACGGGGAGATAACCCGCCTTGTACAACTTGGTCACCTGATTGGGAAGTGTATCCATTTCAGAGTAAGCGTCCATCCAGAAGTCATTGATTTCCGCAGGGCGTTCGTCCGTAAACCATGAACTCTCGGAGACGGCAATATACCCTCCCGGTTTCAGATACTTACGCCACTCCTTCAAGCCACGTTCAAAGCCAATGTTATAGATAGCACCTTCACACCAAATCATATCCAGCTCCTCCTCACCGAAAGGAAGGGCATCCATTGAACCGACAATTCCTTTTACTCTGTCCTGCAAGCCTAACTGCCTTGCATTACGGTTGAAGATATCAATAAAGCCGGGAAAAAGGTCAATTCCTGTAATCCGCCCCGGCACATGGCCAGCTACTACCATTGTCTGGCCACCCGTTCCACAGCCGATATCGGCAATAAAGGATTCATCGGTAAGACCG
Source organism: Bacteroides sp. D20 (assembly GCF_003436255.1). NCBI lineage: Bacteria > Pseudomonadati > Bacteroidota > Bacteroidia > Bacteroidales > Bacteroidaceae > Bacteroides > Bacteroides sp. D20. The sequence goes on from NZ_QSOO01000016.1 coordinate 73,324, forward strand.
TCTACAAAGCTCAATGCCTTCAACGTCGCTTCAGGACTGCCAGGGCCTTGTCGTTCCATATTGGAGAAAAAGTCACAGATTAAATTAAGTTCGAAATCGTGGATAGTTTTATTTTCGTTACTCATTTTCTTACTATATTTTGCATATACGGAAAGTATCACAATACCTTCAGCATAATATGCGGATTAAACTTGAATTATAACAATAAAAAAACACTCTCGAAAGAAGTTATCCGAGAGTAAACGAAGGGGGGACAATCTGTGCAGGGAACACAGATTGTTTACAAAACCAAATCCGATTTAAATGTCTTTGTCATACTGCAAAGATACGCAATATTTTATTTAATCAAAGATTTTACGGTTAATAAAGATTTTCCCTTGCACCGGGCGCATGCTGAAGAACCGCACCTACCACCTGGCAAGTATCCAGTTCCTTACAGTCGCCACAAGTATTGAAACCTTTTTCGTACACACATTTGCGGATAGCACAATAATCGCTGCAATAGGCAAACTTCACCCCGTCTGCACGGCACCCCATACAATGGATGGTTTCCGGCGTAATTTCCGGCGTATTGTTCAGCACACTCCACTCTTTGGCAGTTTTCTCTCTCAGCTCATCGTCATTATTGACAGTGGCTATACGGGCGGCGCAATTTTCGCAATCCAACCCGCAACATGCAATTAATTGTTTCATCACTTGGTTATAACGATTTATGTTTGAGGATATAATGCCCTTTTTCCCGCACATCGATTCAGTAAGCCCAAAACTCACCCCATACCTTGGAACAGACACTCATTTACCGACAGTCCTCAGCGCTTTCTTAACGATATACTTGGTCTCTTTCGTTTCACTTTCCCAACGCCTGCAAAGCTTCCTTACAAATCCGGATTGCGTCTTACTTGCATCATTTAACCAATTCCCTACGCTGTTCCGGACATACTTGGAGTAATCTGATTTCAAAGGTTCCAATATCGGTGAGCCCAATGCAGGGTTCTGTTCCAACATTTCAGTATGCTTGCACCAGACACCTCGTGAACAGAAAACAGAAGAACAAATATAGCTCTGGCAAACGCCTTCCCCATATTTGTCCTTTTGTTCTTTTACCCAAATAAATTAATGCGAATCAAGTTATCCTTCCGTCTTACTTTAGAACAGCTTCGCAGGATACTCACCCGCATCCACCAAAGCCTGAATCTTGTCGACTACACTCTGACGGTCTTCGGGATAAGTCACACCGAACCACTTGCCGGTTGTATCGAGCACTTCGCAGGTAGCAGTGCCATTGTTAATCAGCTTATCCACCATCAGCGGGATGAAGAATTCGCTTTTCAGATTCTCCATATTCTTCGGGTCGCTCAGGAAGCTCTTGAAAAACTCTGCACTGTAAGCAAAGTAATCGGGAGTGAAACCCCAGAAGTTCATGCTGACCGGAGTCGTCTCGGGAGTGGCAGTCCATTCACCGTTATCGTCGATGTACTTCACCTCACCGTCCATGCGCTGAATCTTGGTACGTTCCACTACGGAAGTCAGCAGGTTGTTCGCATCCGTTCCACACAATCCACGGGATACGGTACCGCTCTCGCTCAACGTATTGCCGATGCGGAAGCCTACCATGGAATATACGTTTTTGGAGCCTTCGGGAAGGGCTGCAAGGAATTTGCCCATTACCTGGAAGGAGTCACGACCGTAGAAATCGTCGCAATTGATAACAGCAAACGGTTCCTTTATTACATCGGCACCCATCATTACAGCATGGTTGGTTCCCCAAGGTTTGGTACGGCCTTCGGGGCAGGTGAAGCCTTCAGGAAGGTCATCTATGGACTGGAATACCAGTTCGCAGGGAATATGGCCTTCGTATTTGGAAATAATCTTGTCGCGGAAGTCCTGTTCAAAATCTTTACGGATTACGAAAACGAGCTTGCCAAAACCGGCATTGATGGCATCGTAAATAGAATAATCCATGATAGTTTCGCCATTCGGTCCCAATCCGTCCAATTGTTTCAAGCCACCATAACGGCTGCCCATACCGGCTGCCAATAAGAATAAAGTTGGTTTCATATTAGTTATTATTTAAAAAGGTTAGTGTATCACAGTTGATAACGGTTGCAAATGTACAAAAATTTATGGCTGACAGAAGGGAGTTTTAGTTCATTCTTTACCACTATCCGTTCAAAAACGTACATTTAGAACGGATAACCGATGGCAAAATGCAGTGCCATACTATCCTTGAACTTAGGAATATTGTAATATCCCGACTTTCCGGTATCATACGGGTCGTGAAGCCCGATACCCAAATCCAGACGGAAAACAAGGAAGTCCAGGTCATAGCGTAAGCCGAATCCCGTACCCAAAGCAATCTGTTTCGGGAAATTCTTCAAGGTGAACTCACCGTTCGGGCGATTTTCGTCCTTACGCATCAGCCATACATTGCCGGCATCCAGAAACACCGCTCCATGCAAGTCGGCAATCATACGGAAGCGATACTCGATATTGGCTTCTATGCGAATATCACCCACGTGGTTGATATAGGTATATTTCCTATCCGTCTCGGGAGGATAGCCGCCCGGACCTATACTGCGTGCAGAAAAGGCGCGCACACTGTTGGCACCGCCGATATAGAACTGTTCCGTATAAGGTGCGGTCGTAGCGTTGCCATACGACCATATCACCCCTCCGGCAATACGCGAGGCTATCATCTGGTTCTTGTCTATCCGGTAATGGTACCTGAATTCCGAGTTCAGCTTCAAGAACTGTGCAAAAGGTACCCCGAAAAGCTTCTTTCCTTCCTCACTGAACGGCTTGCCGAAAATACGGTAGACGGCAGAAGTCAGGTTACCGGCCGACGCAACGGTGGTCTGCCACCAGATGGGGTTACGCTTGCCGCGCACGGAAGCGTTGTCATAAGTATAGGTGTACTCCATGGCAGGAATGAACTGGTCGCGCAAACTAACGTAGAGTGCCGGATTCTCGGCACGCAACGTATCGAAAGCGGCAGTAGGATTGCGCAGTACATTGAATGTCAACCGGAAAGGAGTTATACTGTGCCTGGAAGTCGATTTGGGCTGGAAGTCATAAGTGACATTACCGCCAAAAGCCAACAGCTTATAATACTTGGCACGGTTCATCTGGTCGGCATATAAACGGAAAGTCGTTGTAGCCGGGAAGTCATACTCACGGTCGCCCATCCTAGGAAACACCACGCGCGGAAAGATAAGCGAAGTGGAGATACCCAGTTCATAACTGTTCATCAAGGAAGAACTTGCCTTGCCCGTCTGCCATTCGTACGAACCGTTCAACTTCACATTCCAGCTTTCACCGCCACCGAAGACATTGTTCTTCGTCACCGTAAAAGCGGCACCCGGTCCCGTCTGGTTATTGCTCTTCATGGTGACATTAAAATCCAACTCCGCATCGTAGGGTTTATCGAGCGCGGCAATGACCCTCACATCCAATGTATCAGACACAAACGCCGTATCACGCGGTATATACTGCATCTCCGCATAACGGAAAATACCGACGCTTGCCAGACGCTCCTGAATACGGGTCTGACGGTACAAACTATACAAACTCTGCATAGAACGCTGGCGGGCAATACCTGCGCTGTCCTGTATCTGACGTTTCCGCCGATAACCTTGATAGTTCAACCAACGGTAAAGCATGTTGGGACGTACCGGAGGTTTGTTGTAGTAATGTATGGTCAAGCCTTTGTAATCCATGCTGTCATTGGGTTCCTGCCCCTGCTTTCCAAGAAGATAGACGGATTTACGCCCCACACGGAACTGCTTCTCGGCTACCTTTGGCATACCGGGAACGGGAATCAAGCGCATCTGGACATGCCCATTGGGAACCATCATGGTATCGGCCTGATAGGTCAGGTAGTCGGGACGGAAATAATAACAGCCCACATTACGCAGCAGGGTACTGATACGGGTACGCTCCCCATCCAGATCAGCCACATTGAATTGTTCTCCCGAACTGATAAGGGAACGTCGGCGTCCCAGCTCCATAATGCGAGTGGTACGCTCGCTGAAACCACGATAATATACCGTATCTATAAAGTAGGGGTTACGCATGTTCACCGTATATTGCAACTTTGCCTTCAGCGAGTCCTTCGGGTCGATAAATGTCTTGTAGCTGACGCTTCCGTTGAAATAGCCATAATCGCGCAGCAAGTTAACCGCCGCCTTCTGGCGTATATCGGGATTCACCGTAGACATAAGCACCGGAGTGGCGGCAAATTTATTGAATATCCACTTTCCGAATCCCTTCTCATACTTCTGGAAACCATTGTAAATCCACAGTCCGAAAGGAAAGGGATAGCGGATAGTAGAGCTTCCCAGCAACGAATTGTTCGGTGCCGTAGCAAGGGCGGCTTCCACCTCTTCCATAGCAATCTCACCAACAGACGTTTCACTGCGGTTCAATACAATCATCGGCTTTTGGCCGGTATAGAGTATCTCCCCCTCGGGCAAGTGCTTCGTGGTGGAGCAACCTGCCAGAAATATCAATCCTGCAATATATAATATCAGTCGTTTCATATCACATTCCTACTTTTTCATATCGCTATTTTCAGCCTCCGGTTTTATCTTTTTCTTCCTGAAGATGAAGAGTTCACTCAATCGGTCCATCTTCCGGCGCAGCACAAGGCCGACACCCGTTTCGGTTATCTCACCGTCGAGTATGCTTTCGTAGTTTTTATTATGGAATACACGGACATATCGAGTACCCGACGCATCAAGACGGTATTCCAGCGATATATTGTCAATGAATGATTCCGCATCGTTCGTGGCATTGGCCCCGGTGGACACTTTTCCACCGATGACTATCTGTACGCGGTCGTTGAAGAAACGCTGGGAATAACGAAAACTGAAGTCTTTCTGCGTGTCACCCGTTTCAGCAGAGGTACGGTCTTCCACACCTACACTGATATTGGCCCCTTTTATACCTCCCGCCAAGGAGTTTATCTGGCTCTGAAGCACTGAGTTCAAGGCGGCTCCCATTGACAAACCTCCTCCTTTGGCACCACTGTTCAGGTAAATACCCGTGGCAAGCATGGCAATGGCCTGCTTGCTACGCTCTTCTGCACCCATTGCCTGCAGCTCATTCTCTACTGCGGCATCTTCGGGCGCCGAAATATCGAATATCAAATCGGGAGCGTCAAGCCTGTTCTTGATGGAAATGGAAACATCGAAGTTCACCATGCGCGAACCGTCCCCGTCACCATCGGCCACAGAAGCACGCATACGTTCCGTAGCCTTCAGGCTCAGCGTAGGATTCATAATATTCCCCCGCCAATCCACATAACTGCCGGGATTGAACTGGAACTCCTTCAACGGGATGATAGGCAGCGAATATTTCATGACGCCACCCGAAAGGGTATAGCGTCCGGTAAGGCTCATATCCCCTTGGGGAGTATACTGCATATTCAAATCACCGCCACCTTCCAGTTCGATGTATTTGCTGCGGTCGGGACTCAAGTCAGCACGAAGACGGACAGCATCGTCAATATGGACGGACATATACATTTCCAATCCTCCCAAAGACATGGCAGGAACCTCATCTGCTTTTACCGACGTCGTATCGGTGAACGAGGTAAAGGTAACCAGCCCACTGAGACGGTCTTCCACCGTTAAAGGGGAATCGGTCAACACGTAGGTTACGTTGGTATTGCCCAGCAAATTCATGTTTCCACGCATCGTGAGCCCGTCAAGCGGCCCCTTCACCGTGGCATGCAAGTCGACGAACACCTTTCCATACACCAGACTTTCGCGGGTACGCGGTGCATCCAGCAACGTATAGTTCTCTGCCAGCAGATTGAGGTTGGCAGTAGGACGCTCCATATTCCGGAAATCAACCTTACCGTCAATCGTAAACGGATTCTTGCTGGTGGTATAAATGGCAAACTTATCAAATATCAACTGATTGTCCTTTATCTGTACCGGACGGTTGTCGAACCAGTAACGTGCTCCCGCCTGGCGTGCATAGACAGACACACTGTCCAAAACAATATCACCATGCATTTGAGGCTTGTCCAGCGAACCATAAATATAAAGCCCTCCATCAATATCTCCGGTAAAGGCCACCGTTTGGTCAGGGATGAATGCATTGGCCATCTTCAATGGAAAATGCTCGAAACGGGTGGACACTTCCAGGGTATCCTTTCCGTTCTTCTGCGTCAAGATACCGTCGGCGGTCATCACTTCTTCATTATCATATGTAAAATAGGTATTCAGATAGTGCGTATTCTTGTCGCCCGGCAACCAGGTAGCCCCCAGGCCGATGTCTCCAACCGGTTGGCGTTCGTAGGTCAGTTTCTCTACATTGGCTTCGGCGGACACCTGCAGGGAAGTGGCAGTCTGTATATAATTTGCTTCGGCGGAGAACAATCCCGTAAGCCGGGGCATATAAGGAAGTACCTCCGTAAGTTCATCCAAGCGCAATCGGCTCAGTTCTACGTTTATATTCTGCAAGGAAAGGGTATCATTCTTGTCGGATTGCATACGGAAACACAGACCATCGTCGCTGTCCATATCAATATTGGCATAGACGCGCATATTCTTATGCAGATAAATCCAGTTACTATTGTCCGCAAAGTGGAATTTACGGAAAGCGATAATCGGCTCGGCAGGAATAAGGTTCAGCAGCACACCATTACCGCGACCGTGTCCTTCGGTCAACGGACGGGCATTAATACCGAATAGAACACCGGTCTGCCCTTTTCCATTCACATAATCCACAGTCAGTTCCGCATCTTCATTACGGACTTCACCCGTCAGTGTGCTACGGAACACAAACTGCGGGTTCTTGGGACCGTTTATGACACCACCTTGCAACTTCATGCGGGCAGTATCCTGCTTTACTGTAAAAAATATCGTATCGAGCTGCAAGGAGTCCATGCGCAATCCGTGAACAGCTGTACGTCCATTGATGCCGACTTGCGGAGTAAATCCGAAGCTCAGTTTGAAATCATTATAGGAAATACCCTTTGCAGCCAGGAAATAGCTGACGGGATTCTGGTTACCGGCTTCCAGATGCATGCCCGCTGAAGGAAGGACTTGGCGCAAAGCGGCATGGTCCAAACGCCGTTCATCAATCTGCTTTGTCAGGATAGAGACAAATTTATCCGACTGTTCCATCAACTTCTTCAACGTGCTGTGAGCGCGGAAACGCAGATTCAAGTCACCGGCATCAAGCCTCAACTTGAGAGAATCATGACGTGCCTCCGCTCCCATTGTAAAGGCAAACGGGTGTTTCAATGGTCGGGGCACCAAACCCAGCTTATGCAGATTCACCTCTTCCACATTTAAATCCAAAGCGCCATCCAGATAGCTGCGGTCAAGACGCATATCCGCATTTCCCTGCATCTTGAGAAGGACATTATCGCTGGCAAGACGGACGGTAGCAACGGATGACTTGAGTCCGGCATGCACATCTACACCGGAAATGTCCCAATGGCCATACTGTAGTTTTTCCAAGGAGGCATTCAAAGCGGCCACAGTTTTTCGTGATGCCACATCCACCCCTTGCCCCTTAGCGGACATCTTTGCCGTAAGAGTATAGATAGAGTCCTTGGGCAGGAAGTGATGCACCTGCAAGTTGTTGATGGCAAGGTCGGCATGGTAGGCTTCCGTAGCAAGATTATAGGCGGCGTCCAAATTCAAGGCGCCTTCCTTCTCCTTCAGTTTCAGGGCGGCAGTGCACTGCGCCCCCTCCATACCGAGACGTGCCGCAAGGTGCATACTGTCCGGCACAATGATGGAGCCATCGGGAGCAATGTCAGCTAGTCCGGTCAGGAAGTTCAAGTTCTGCGTATGCATTTCGAAGTCCATGCTTCCATTACGTTTCACACTGTCGGTCAAGCTCCAGAATTCTCCTCCCCCACTCAACGAAAAGGCTCCGGGCAGCTCAGCCGTAAAACGGGAAATCTGCATCTGCTTCAGGTTTCCTTCCGTACCGGCATGAATCACCAACGGACGGAACGGATAGGCTTCCTTGAAAGCTTCCGGCAAGCCACCGGCAAAAAGCAGTACATCCTGTTTGCCGATACGGGCATTGAAACGGGCTGTCAGACGGCCGGTGGTAGGTATATTTATCAGTTCCCAGTAAGTCTGTGCCGTAAGGTTCATCTCACTATGAGGTGTCAGCAACTTCAAAGAAGGGATACGGATAACGGTAGAATCGGCAAACAACCGCCCGGTCAGGGAAGTTACACTCAAACCGGAACGCTCATACATGGAAAATTCCCGGATAACGGCATTCATATCTCTGCCGTAGTACATCACAGAATCAATGCCCAGGCGAATGTCGCGAAGAGCAATGTGCGAGGGGTCGAAGCCTATCGCACTCCCCGGGCCACCGGTATCATAATTGACAGAAGTTCCAGTCAGCAGGAATTTTCTCCAGCCATAGAACTGGTGTTTCAGGTCGGCAGCAGCGTCCGCAATCTCAGCATCTCCTATATGGGCTTTCAGCCCCATGGAGTCCAATGGCATCTGTAAATCGACCGAGACGTTCTTCAACTTCAGAGTATGGAGTGTGACTTTCCAGTTTAACGCAGTGTCAGTAGTGTCCTTGGGAGTCTCAGTGGTATCTGCAAGCATCACCTGCACATGGGTATCGCTCAATTCTATATTATTGAGGATGGCATCTTCTTTTGTAAGGTCTATGCCATGGCTTTCGAAAAAGAAATGCCCCAGTACTCCTTTGATGCACATACCTTCCATTAAATTGGAGGAGTTGACAGCAACTTGTTTCAAGGTAATGTCATCCACCTCCACTTTCCCTTTGAGTAAAGGCCATGCCTGTACCCGTACGTTCAAACTTCCAAGATTCAGCAAGGTATCGGGATGCTGCACATCAACAGCACTGTCGGCAGGCTGTACCACCAATACACCGCGGACCAACAAATTCAAAGGAAAGCGAAGGTCAATCCGCTCCACGGATATGTCCATACCCGTAGCACCTGATGCAATTGCCGTAGCCTGCTTCCGTATCAAATTCTGTACGGGAGGCACATAAAGCAATATCATCAATATTATAAACAGTATAATAGGAGTAAGCAACACCCACAGTGCTGTTCTCAACCATTTTCTTCTCATCGGAACGTCAATCTTTCATCGTATTTAAAAGTCCTACAAAGTAAACAATTTCTTTCGACATTTGGTTCCCGACAGAAAAAAATCACGTATTCTTCTCTGTTCCCCCATTACGGAAAAGCTGTTGCCTGAGTAATGACATCCTCTATCAAAACGAGGGCGGCAAGGGCGTGTTCTTTCAACTCTCCGGTAAAAGGCACTCCATGAGAAGTTTCCAACAGTTTCAGCAATGCAACCAGTTCCGCTGCTCCAATTAAAGTAAAGAGGGGAATCATTTTGTGGGAGACAGCAGCCATCTCGTCCACATCCTCATTCTCCACAGCCTTCTGCAAACGCTCCGCATTGAGGCGGGTTTCAGCCACAAAACTTTCCAGAATGGACTTTGCCGCCTCGGGGTCATCGACCGAAAAAGCAGTGAGCGAAAAGAATTTATACCCCGGGCAAGCCGAAGTTTCCGAAACTTCCATAACCTCCATCCCTTTGTCCTCCATATTCAATTCATGTAGCAATTCACTGACGGTAAACGGCTTATGCAGGCATCCGGCAAATCCATGCACCGTAAATTCCTCACGCTGCATGTCACTGCGGGCAGTGACAGCAATCACCGGAACAGACTGTGCCTGCGGTATGTTCGAAGCACGAAGCAGTTTCAGTAAATCAAAACCATTAATAGCAGGCATCTGCACATCAGTAAGCAGAACATCAAAGGTTGCAGTGCGCAAGGCATCCAGCAGTTCATCCAGTTGTAAACAAGAGACAGAATTTATACCACTCTGCTGAAGCATGGCGGCAGTAAGGGTAAGCTGAATACGGTCATCATCGATAAGGAGGACATTCTTCAGTGAAGAATGAGGAACGGGGAATGAAGAATTGCCATTCGGCGTGGCAGCACATCCCGATTCTTCATCCTTCATTCTCCGTCCTTCACTCCTTACGGGATAGATAGGAATATATATGGTGAAAGTGCTTCCCTTGCCTGGCACACTGTCTACATCAATCGTGCCTTCAAGCAACTGTACCAGCATACGGACAATGGAAAGTCCAAGTCCAAACCCCTCTTTACCCTGAGCACCCGGTAAGCGGGTAAACTCCTGGAAGATACGTTCCCGGTCGGCAGGTTCCATACCTTTACCGGTATCAGCAATGGCAACTACCAGTCGACGGTCCTCGTAACGGGCAGTCATGGTAACACTGCCTTGGTCCGTAAACTTCACGGCATTGGACAGCAAATTGTTGATAATCTGGCGCAGACGCAAGGGGTCGCAAATATAGGTACCGCCCAGCTCCGGGGCAATGTCGCAATGAAGCGCCAGTCCTTTGGCAGCCGTAAGTGGTTCAAAACTGACGTGTATCTCTTCAAGCAGGCGGGAAGGATGAAAGGTGACCCGGTTGATTTCGGCCTTGTTCAAATCAAGACGATGGAAGTCGAGCAAATCAACGACCAGCTTCAGCAGATGTTCCGATGAGGTTTTCATATTGTCCAGATAGAACCGCTGACGCTCATCCACCGTCAGACGGGAAAGCAAGTCGGCATAGCCCATAATAGAACCGAGCGGGGCTTTGAAATCATGGGTAATGGCAAGCATCAGTTTTTCACGGACAGCGAGTAAATCCTCGGCACGACGACGGGCCTCTTCCAACTCACGACGGTAACGGTTGCTTCGGGTTATGTCGCGGCCGATGATAATAAGAAAAAAAGCGGAAAGCAACACCGCACCTACGGCAATGCCACTGATAATCTTGGCCGAACGGCGTCGGACCGCTTGTTGATACTCGGCTTCCGTCCGTGCACGCAGCAGAGTTTCCGTCTCGTAATCTTTCAGCAAGCTGTCAATACGAGCGGTCAGCATATGGTCCAAGCGTTGCAGATAGCGTTTACGTCGCTGTATAACAGTGTTTACAGCTTTTTTCTGCTGGGCCACGGCACGCAGTTTCTCATGCAAAGAATCGGCCGGATTATAGGGTTCAATCACCGTATCCGTTGCAAATTCAAGGGAGGTCTTTACCTGGATAGCCGTATCTTTCTTTGGGGGGACAAACACTTCACCCAAACGACGGAAAAACCCCTTCTTCCGAGGGCGTGTCACGACGGTATCCCGATGTGTAATGATACGGTGCTGCACACGCTGCTGGGTCACTACCGAGTCCTGCTGGGCAATTATCTGCTCAATGTCACTGGTGGATACCATGCTGTCATTCGCCTCACTCAGCGTGCGCAGCATTTTTATCGTATTGGTATCCTTCTCGCGTATCAAGGCAAGCACGCTGTCTGTCCATTGTACATCGCGGTCATCAGTAAGAATAAGGTTCTCCATTTCCCGGTGTACGAAAAACAAGGAAAAGAACAATACCGCCAGCAACAAAGTGTAGCCTACGGCAATCTTTACTTTGGAGACATTATTCATACTATCAAATCCTTTCCCTGGTCTGTTTACGGAACCTCAACCACAGCATCACTCCCGCACTGGTCAGTCCGAACGGGAAAGCCATCCAGACCCCCGTCAGTCCCCAGCCGAAGATGAAACCGCAGAGGTACCCTACGGGCAAAGATATAACAAAATAGGATATAAATGCAATAATCATCATCGGTTTCACATCCGAGATACCACGCAGGGCATTGGCAAAATTAATCTGCAATCCGTCACCGAACTGGTAAATCAGGAACGGAAAGAAGAGAGCGGCTACCATACCGGACACTTCCATATTATCTGTAAACCATCCTCCGACCTGACCGCGAAGTGCAAAGACAATACTCAACAGCACCACTTCCATGCATAAGATGACGTGAAGGCCAGCATACGCCGAACGGCGCACATTTTGCCCGTCGCCCTGCCCCTTAAAGTTACTGACACGCACAGCAACTGCAGCACCCATGCCATAATACATCATGAAGGTGAACTGAGAGATAGTGAGCATTATCTGATGTGATGCCAGAGCAAGTGTCCCCAGCCACCCCACCATGACAACACTGAGGCTGAAGGAAGCGGTCTCCATTCCCATCTGCATACCGACAGGCCAGCCCAAAGCATTGAGTTTCCTGAACATCGGTGTCGACCATCCCAGCCTCATAAATCCGAGTCTATAACGGATAAAACGGCGACTACGAAGCACAATCACCGCAAAGACCACGACCATCACAATGCGAGAGAACAAGGTACTTACACCCGCACCAAGCAATCCCATCTCCGGGAAACCCAATTTTCCATTGATCAGAATATAGTTTCCTACGATGTTAAGCGCATTCCCTCCAAGCAGAATCCACATGGCCGTCTTGGTGTCGGTGATGCCATCCGTAAACTGTTTAAAGCCGTTGAACAACATGACAAAAACCAGTGAAGCAAGCAGCACTAGATAATAAGGCTTAATCAGAGGCAGTAATTCTTCGGGCTGTCCCAGCCGCTCCACATTGAAATAGAGAACAGCCATGACAAGAGTCAGCAACAAAGCCACCAGCACATTGGCAACCAGGCTACACCGCAACGCCTGCCCTGCCTCGGCAAAACGGCGGTTACCGTAGAAGCCTCCCACAACCGGAGTCAGCCCGTAGCTGAACCCCGTACTGAAAATAATACAGAGAGTAAACAGATTGTTTACGAAAGAAGCGGCACCCAGTTCCTCCGTGCTGTGATGCCCAATCATCAGCGTATCGGCAAAACCAAGCACAATGACTCCCAACTGCCCCACCACAATGGGTAGCCCCAGGAGAAGCAATGCTTTATAGTGCTGCTTATACGTATCAAATAATTTTTTCATACTAAAGGTTTTCTTTTTGGTAATAAAGCACAATCCCGTTTTCATCGCGGAAGGTCTGTTGGGCGACCCTATGAAGCTGTTCTGCCGTCACAGAGCGGTAATTGTCCACTTCACGGTCTATGTCTTCCGCCTGCCCGGTCAGTTCAAACCAGGCAAGATTCGTGGCAACATTCAGATAATTGATGTTGCCGAATATCTGTGTAGACTCAAACTTGTTCTTTACTTTCTCCAATTCTTGTTCTCCAACAAACCCGGATTTCAACTCTTCCAACTCTTTCCGGACAGCAGCCTCGGCTTGTTCCAAAGATACGCCTGCAGATGGTTTTCCACTGATATGCAGCAGGCCGGCATCCCGTGTACCGGAGATATAGGCATCGAGACTGGAAAAGAACTTCTGCTCCTGCACCAGCCTGCGGGTCAAGCGACTGGAACGTCCATTGCTCAGAATATCCGACAGAATATCGAAGGCATAATAATCGGCATCCTCACGGCTGCACATGTGATAAGCCATGAACAAAGCATCCAGAGGAACATTCCGTTCCACCGTCTGCCGGCGTTCTGCCGTCTGTACAACTTCTTGCGGTAATTGCCTTACGGGCACATTCCTACGGGGAATGGGAGCAAACCATTTTTCTGTCAGCCTAACCGTTTCTTCCCACGAAATATTTCCGGTAACGGCCAGCACTGCATTATTAGGTGCATAAAAACGAAAAAAGAATTCCTTTACCTCGTCCAGCGTGGCATTGGCAATGTGAGAGAGGTCTTTCCCGATAGTAGGCCAGCGATAAGGATGCGTTTGATAAGCCAAAGGACGAAGCAGATGTCCCACATCACCATACGGCTGGTTCAAGCAACGTTGTTTAAATTCCTCCATCACTACCGCACGCTGCACTTCAAGACTTTGCTCACTGAATGCCAGTTCCAGCATGCGGTCGGACTCCAGCCAGAAGCCGATTTCCACATTCGATTTTGGAACCGTCAAGTAGTAATTGGTTATATCATTATTGGTCCATGCATTATTCTCTCCGCCTGCCAATTGCAAAGGAGCGTCATAATCAGGAATATGCACCGAACCTCCGAACATCAGATGCTCGAACAGATGGGCAAAGCCCGTATGCTCGGGATGTTCGTCACGGGCACCCACGTCATAAACAATATTCAAGGCAACCATCTGCGTGCTGGTGTCCTCATTGTGCACCAACCGCAGACCGTTGTCAAATATCTTTTTGTTTATTTTCATAAAATGGAATGACAGAATCTATCATCAATCTATCACTGTCACTTTTTTAATAACCACATCCTCTTCGGGACGGTCGTTACGGTCAGTCTTGACCTTCTGTATTTTATCAACAATATCCATACCTTCCAGCACTTCACCGAACACGGTATATGCACCGTCCAAATGTGGAGTACCGCCCACGGTAGTATAAGCCTTCACCTGCTCGGGGGTAAACTTGAACTCCGGTTCCTTGGCAACCTGAGCCTCTGCCTGCGCAATCAAGGAATCTTGCAAATCCATCAGACCGTCCTGGTCATTATTCTTGCGCATCTTGTAGATTTCCTTCATGTGTTTCTGCGCCAACGCGTTGAAAGCATTGTTCAAGCGCATCTGATTCATCTGCTGTTCCATCCCCAACAAGGTAGAGTCATTATACACTTTTCCGGTCACAATGTAGAACTGGCAGCCGGATGATGCCTTGTCAGGGTTCACCTCATCACCCTGGCGTGCAGCCGACAAAGCACCTTTTTTGTGAAAATACTTCGGATAAACAAATTCGGCAGGAACGGTATAACCCACGTCGCCTGCCCCCAGCATCTTGCCTTTCGGAGCCTTCTTCGATTCCGGGTCACCTGCTTGTATCATAAAGTCCTTGATGACACGGTGGAACAGCGTACCTTCATACGTGCCGTCTTCCACCAGCTTGATAAAGTTATCACGGTGTTTCGGGGTTTCATTATACAGTTTCACGGTGATGTCACCCGCACTTGTTTCAATCTTCAGCTTCGTTTCTTTTTCCATATCTTCCTCTTTCTTTTGTCCCGGCTTGCAAGCAGTCAGACCGCAAACCAGTATAGTTAATAATACAATAAGATTTCTTTTCATTTTGTTTTTTATTTAATTTAAGTTTGCAAATATACTAAAATCAGACAAAAGCACTTACCTTTGCCTACATAAAAGAGATAAAAGGCTAAAGCAATGACATCCATATTAATTGTAGAAGATGATATTACTTACGGCATGATGCTAAAAACATGGCTCGGCAAAAAAGGTTTCCAAGTAACCTCTGCCAGCAACATTGCCCGTGCTCAAAAACATATTGAGTCGGAAACCGTAGATTTGATATTGTCTGACCTGCGCCTGCCCGACAAGGATGGCATTGACTTATTGAAATGGCTGGGCGAACACGGCCTGCAAATACCGCTTATCATCATGACAGGATACGCTGACATACAGTCGGCCGTCCAAACCATGAAACTGGGAGCCTGCGATTACATTGCCAAGCCTGTGAACCCGGACGAATTACTGAAAAAAATAGGCGAAGCCTTGAATGCATCATCCTCCGCTTTGAAACAGATGATGCATTCGTCCCGAACAGATGATGCGTTTACCCCAAACAGACCATCCGTTTCACCCAAACAGACGATGCATTCCGACAAGATGAAAAATCAGCCTCTGAAGGGTGCAGAAGGCTCATTGTTCTCCTCCGACTTCCTTGAGGGAGAGAGCGACGCAGCCAAACAACTCTACAATTATGTGAAACTGGTTTCACCTACCAATATGTCTGTACTCATCAATGGTGCCAGCGGAACGGGCAAAGAATACGTAGCTCACCGCATCCACCAGCTCAGCAAGCGTGCCGACCAGCCGTTTGTAGCCATCGATTGCGGTTCTATTCCCAAAGAATTGGCCGCTTCGGAGTTCTTCGGGCACATAAAGGGCGCCTTTACCGGCGCACTGACCGACAAAACGGGCGCTTTCGTCGAAGCCAACGGCGGTACCATCTTCCTGGATGAGATAGGTAATCTGAGCTATGAAGTGCAAATACAGTTGCTGCGTGCTTTGCAAGAGCGCAAGATACGTCCGGTAGGTTCAAACAAAGAGATAAGCGTGGACATACGTCTGGTATCCGCCACCAACGAAAATCTGGAGCAAGCCATCGAAAAAGGGGCGTTCCGTGAAGATTTATATCACCGTATCAATGAATTCACCCTACGCATGCCGCAACTCAAAGACCGCCGTGAAGACATCCTGCTCTTTGCCAATTTCTTTCTGGACCAGGCCAACCGCGAAATGGACAAGCAACTGACCGGCTTTGATGACAAGGCATCCCGCGCCCTATTGGAATATCCCTGGCCCGGCAATCTACGCCAAATGAAGAATATGGTACGCCGTGCAACCTTGCTGGCACAAGGCAAATTCATTACTATCAACGAACTGAATGAACTGAAAGAACCCGCACCGGCCATCATCGGTATCCCTCTCCGCAATGAGGAGGCAGAGAAGCATCAAATCATCGAAGCCTTGCGGCAGACGGGAAACAACAAGAGCCGCGCTGCACAACTGTTGGGCATTGACCGCAAAACGCTGTACAACAAGTTGAAGCTTTATAACATATCCGACAGTTAATCTTTTTATTTCAATACAGAAAGCACAAGTATGCTAAAAAAACTACTATACGAAAACACCTTCAACCAGATTTTCACACAACACTATACACGCTTATATTTATACGCCTATCATCTGACCAACGATGCGGAAGCAAGCCGTGACATTGTAAGTGACGTATTTGCCAAATTGTGGGAAGACATCAAGCATATCAAGCAGGAAAATGTATCTGGTTATCTCACCACAACGGTACGTAACCGGTGCATAGACCATTTCCGTCATCAACAAGTAGAGATACAATACACCAAGGAATATTTTGCAGAAGTCGATACATTCTATACAGACTATACAGAAGCTATGAGGCAAGACATCCTGATAAGTAAAATGCTGGATAAACTACCTGCTATGACACGACATATTCTGGAGGAATGCTATTTAGCCAGAAAGACTTACCAGCAAGTGGCAGACGAGATGAATATCAGCCCCAACACGGTGAAGAAACACATCTCCAAGTCTTTAAAAATGCTAAAAGAGTTATTCGGCAGTGAAAAAGACTTGCCGAACGGACCGGATTTCACTACTGAAACGTATATAATATAAATATTCATCATGGAAGAGCATTCACTACATACCAACAATCAACCACTTCCGACGGAAAGTGAAAAGATGACAACAAAAGAGGAAGTTGCCCTACGACATCATTTCCTCTTGACGAACACGAAGCAACCGGATGTGGAGGCAGAATTGAAGCGTTTCAAACAAAAGCAGCAACGCCTATCAACCAGACAACTGATAATAGTCAGCAATGCAATAACAGCTGCCGTATTACTTGGATGCATATGGTTATTCCAAGTTCTTTCTGGCCCGAATAATTCAAAAGAGAAGGAATTACCAGAAACAATCTTTCTGGCCGATAACAGCTTGACAGAAATTACATTGCAGAACCAAGAAGGAAACCACATAGAACTCAATCAGCAGACATCTGCAGATGAATTGTCCGGCATATTCGGTGCACAAAATGACGAACAAGGCAGGCTGGACTACCGAAACAACATCCGGCAAGAGGTTTCTATGCAAACAGTCAGTACTCCACGCAAGAAGGAATTCAAACTGACCTTATCAGACGGGACTGAGGTCTGGCTCAATGCTGAAAGCCAGCTATCTTATCCTTCCCGTTTCAAAGGAAACGAAAGAATAGTCCATCTGCAAGGAGAAGCCTATTTCAAGGTAGCACACGACAAGCAACACCCTTTCATTGTCTACACAGAGAATCTGCACACACAGGTACTCGGTACAGAATTCAACATCCGCAATTATCCCTCAAGCGAGGCTCTAGTCACGCTCATCAATGGCCAAGTAAAGGTTAAAAATCGCCAGAATAACCTAAGTAAGCTACTTGCTCCGGGAGAGCAAGCTTGTCTGAACAAAGAAGGAGACTTCTCCATCAGCCATATTGATGCGGATGAATATGTGGAATGGAAAGATGGCTACTTCTATTTCGACAACAAGCCCTTGGTAGAAATTATGCGTGACCTAGGAAGATGGTACAATGTAGACATCATCTTTATCCACCCTTCAGACAAGAACATCCGCCTGCACTTCCTTGCCAAACGCCATGAAACATTAGAGCAAGCCATTACTTTGTTGAACAGCTTGAATAAGGTAAAAGCAAGTGTGAAAGAAAATAAAGTTATCATTGAATAATCGGCTCTGACACCCATTATTCCTTTTATTTTTTACTTTTTCTTAAAAAAGCATACCCGTTTTTTGATTTCAATCGTACTTTATATATAGCCGGGTCCCAAACAGCTAAATGAATCATAAAGTATAATTTTAAAATCAAAAGTGCAATGAGAAAAAGATTTTTGTTTCTATTTGTCTTGTTATTGTCGCTGGCAATTTCACAAGCGACCGCACAAGAGAGACAAAAAGAAACCATTCAGCTCACTTTCGACAACGAAGAATGGTCGGACGCATTGAAAAAGGTAGGCAAAGCCTTTGGGTACAAAATCCTATTTACCTACGACGATGTCAAAAACCGCAAGGCAACTTGCTCCATCAAGACTACCTCAGTAGGAGAAGCTATCAAAGCAATCATTGGCAATGAACCGTTCACGTATACACAAAACGGGAATTTTATCAGCATCATTTCCACTGATAACAAAAAAGACAAGCAAACGCGTACGGTCACGGGGCGGGTCACAGATGAGAACAGCCAACCATTACCCGGTGTGGCCGTAAGTACCCCCGACAACACAACAGGAGTCATCACAAACATAGACGGCTACTTCAAACTTCAGTTGCCAGCCGGAGCAACCTCTATCAACCTTACCTATGTAGGTATGCAGCCATTAATGGTTAAGGCCTCCGAGCAGTTCATGAATCTGGTGATGCACGAAGATGCCCAAGAACTGCAAGAAGTGGTTGTTACTGGCATGCAGAAAATGGACAAACGTCTATTTACCGGCGCTTCCACCCGTTTGAAAAGCGAAGAGATGAAATTAAGCGGCTTGCCTGACATCAGCCGTTCGCTTGAGGGCAGGGCAGCCGGTGTATCTGTACAGAATGTATCCGGCACATTCGGTACAGCTCCTAAAATCCGCGTACGCGGTGCCACCTCCATATATGGTAACAGCAAGCCACTCTGGGTAGTGGACGGTGTGATTATGGAAGATGTGACAGAAGTCAGCGCCGACGATCTCTCATCAGGAGATGCAGAAACACTAATCAGCTCAGCCATTGCAGGATTGAATTCCGATGATATTGAAAGCTTTCAGATTCTGAAAGACGGTTCAGCAACCTCCATTTACGGAGCACGAGCCATGGCCGGTGTGATTGTTGTCACTACCAAGAAAGGTATGGCCGGAAAGAGCAGAATCAGTTATACCGGTGAATTCTCCCTCCGCTTGATTCCAAGTTATTCCGAGTTCAACATCATGAATTCACAAGAACAGATGGGTGTCTACAAGGAAATGAGGCAAAAAGGCTGGCTGAATTTCGCCGAAACCTACCGTGCCTCCCAAAGCGGCGTCTATGGTAAAATGTACCAGCTCCAGAATAGCTACGACCCGATAACCGGTACCTTTGCATTGGCCAATACTCCCGCCGCAGAAAATGAATACCTACGCTCCGCAGAATACCGGAATACAAACTGGTTCGACGAGCTCTTTAACAGCAACTTCACACAAAATCATTCGGTCAGCGTTTCAACCGGTACAGACAAGGTCTCGTTCTATGCTTCATTGAGTGTCATGAACGACCCGGGATGGTACCAACAAAGCAAAGTAAACCGTTATACCGCTAATGTAAACACAACTTACACTATTTCCCAACAACTGAGTTTGAATCTGATATCCTCAGCTTCCTACCGTAAGCAGAAAGCCCCTGGCACATTAAGTCAGAGTATAGACCCTGTGTCCGGTGAAGTAAGACGCGATTTTGACATCAACCCTTACTCCTATTCCATGAATACATCGCGTACACTGGATGCACACACCTTCTATACCCGTAACTATGCAGATTTCAACATCCGGCACGAATTGGATAATAATTACATGAACCTGGATGTGGTAGACCTTAAATTCCAAGGCGAACTGAAATGGAAACCCATAAAGGGACTGGAACTCGGAGTGTTAGGAGCCGCCAAATTTTCAGAAACCGGCAATGAACATATCATAAAGGATGACGCCAATCAAGCTATGGCTTACCGGGCTATGGACGATGCTACCATTCGTGACAACAATCCGTTCCTATACGACGACCCGGATTATGATTATGACTTACCTATCTCTGTTTTGCCACAAGGAGGTATATACCAAAAAACCACCTACAAAATGCTAAGTTATGACTTCCGGGCTACAGCGAACTACAATACCAACTTCGGTGAAGATCATATCATTAATTTATTTGCCGGTACTGAGGCCAATTCCATTGACCGCAACAAGACCTACTTTAATGGATGGGGTATGCAATATTCCATGGGAGAAATTCCTTTCTACGTCTACCAGTTCTTCAAAAAAAGCATTGAAGATGGTGCAGACTATTATTCACTTGCCAATACAGCCAGCCGTTCAACTGCTTTCTTCGGGAATGCCACTTACTCCTATAAAGGGAAATATACTGTAAATGGAACCATTCGATACGAGGGGACCAACCGTCTGGGAAAAAGCCGGACTGCCCGTTGGTTACCTACCTGGAATATATCCGGTGCCTATAATGTACACGAAGAGGTCTTTTGGGAATCACTGCGCAACTCCATCTCCCACCTTTCCCTCAAAGCTTCCTATTCGTTGACCGGTGACCCGGGCCCATCATCAGTCAGCAATTCTCTGATTGAAATTAACAGTTACAAACCTTACCGACCAGGAACAAATATCCAGGAAAGCGGACTCCAGATACTGAACCTGGCCAACGACGAACTGACCTACGAAAAGAAGCATGAACTGAATATCGGTATGGAAGTCGGTTTTTTAGATAACCGAATCAACTTGGCTGCAGACTGGTATAAACGTAACAACTATGACTTAATAGGAATTATCCAAACAGAAGGTGTGGGTGGACAAATCAGCAAATTTGCCAATGTGGCCAGCATGAAATCACATGGTGTAGAATTCACCCTTTCTACCCGCAACATCAAGACGCGTGATTTCTCCTGGAACACAAATTTCATCTTCTCGCATGCCAAAAACGAAGTCACCAAACTCGATTCCGAAACAGAGGTCATGTCCGTAGTATCCGGCAGCGGATTTGCCTTGAAAGGATATCCGGTAAGAAGTCTGTTTTCCTACAATTTCCAAGGACTGAACCAAGATGGTCTACCTACATTTATCGACCAAGACGGTAATTTGACTTGTAACGGAGAAGATATTAATTTTCAAAGTCAAAATCTGGAACATCTGGTATACGAAGGACCTACAGACCCTACCATAACCGGAAGTTTCGGCAATATATTCAGCTACAAAGGTTTCAAGTTGAATGTCTTCATGACCTACTCCATGGGAAATGTTATCCGTCTTGATCCAGTATTCAGCAGCTCCTATTCCGACTTGGATGCCATGCCAAAAGAGTTCAAAAACCGCTGGATTGCCGCCGGAAACGAAACCGTGACCCAAGTTCCGGTTATTGTATCCAATGGCCAGAACACCAATGATCGCTATTTGAAAGTACTCTATAACGCCTACAACTATTCCACAGCGCGTGTAGCCAAAGGAGACTTTATCCGCATGAAAGAAATATCGTTCTCCTATGACTTTCCCAAAAGATGGACCAGTAAAATAGGAATAAGCGACCTTTCCATGAAATTGCAAGGAACCAACCTTTTCCTGATTTATGCAGATGACAAACTGAATGGACAAGACCCGGAATTCTTCCGCACTGGTGGTGTATCCGCTCCCGTACCCAAACAGTTTACACTGACACTGAAATTCGGTATTTAATTTTTAATGAAAAACTTTATCAGAATACTAGGCATGAAAAAGAAACATATCATACTTTATACAGCAGCAGCCATCTGTACCGCCCTATGTACTTCCTGCAGCGACTATCTGGACAAAATGCCGGACAACCGGGCAACCGTTGACACCGAAGAGAAAATTACCAGCCTATTGGTATCGGCATATCCCAACAGCCATTATGCACTGATAGCCGAAATGTCTTCGGACAACACAGATAAAAACGGACTTTCCTCCTATACCGCCATCAACAAATTACAAGAACAGGCAGCTCTATGGGAAGACATCACCGAAAAGGAGATGGATAGTCCATATGACCTATGGAATGACTGCTACAAGGCTATAGCGTCTGCCAACCTTGCACTGCAAGCCATTGAAGAAATGGGAACTCCCTCATCCTTACTCCCACAAAAAGGAGAAGCACTAATGTGCCGTGCCTATGCTCATTGGGTACTTACCAATATTTTTTGCCTGAATTATAACTCTCAAAGCAGCACTACCGATCTTGGCATTCCTTACATGACGGAATCAGAAAGTGCTGTATCTCCCCACTACAGCCGCGGCACAGTAGCGGAAGACTATCAAAGAATGGCAGATGATATAGAAGAGGCACTGCCCCTAATGAATGATGAACATCTCTCCGTTCCCAAATACCACTTCAACCGCAAAGCTGCTTATGCCTTTGCTGCACGCTTCTATTTGTTCTACGTTCAAAAAGACAAATCAAACTATGACAAAGTAATTCAATATGCCGGTGAAGTTTTAGGCAATACCCCTGCAGAAGTATTGCGTGACTGGGCTACCATAGGCGCTAAAGAAAGTAACAACTCCGTACGTGCCAAAGCCTATGCAGACGTCAAGGATAGGGCCAACCTCCTGCTTTATTCCACCTTTTCGGTATGGGCGCGTACCTATGGGCCCTATAAAACCGGTTCACGCTACACGCACAATGTAACCATTGCCTCTTCTGAATCGTGCGCCGACACCCCCTGGGGAAACCGCGAAGAATTCTATTTCCGAATCCCGTCTTATCCGGCTATACCCAAAGTGATTATGGCTAAAATGGCCGAATACATGGAACTTACGGACATGACTAACGGAATCGGTTATCTTCATGTCATGTATCCGGCACTTACCACTGATGAAATCTTGCTGACACGTGCCGAAGCCTATGCCATGAAGGGAGAATATGACAAGGCACTGGCAGATCTCAACATTTGGGGAAAGGCTTTCTATGAATCCACCTCTGACGTTACAGTAGAAGACATCAATACCTTTTACGGTACTCCGGTATACGACTCCAAAGGTAAACTTATTTCGGGTATGGAATACTATACTTCGAAAGTTGCCACTCCCAAAAAACGACTTCATCCCGACTTTACTGTGGCAGCGGGTACGCAAGAGAATTTCATCCATGCCATTCTGCATGCACGCCGTATCCTACTGCTGCACGAAGGCAAACGTTGGTTTGACATCAAGCGCTACGGCATTGAAATCTACCGCCGTACCGTATTGGGCAGTCAAATCACTATTACCGATGAGCTGAAAACCGACGACCCACGCAGGGCCATCCAACTGCCACAAAGTGTTATCAACGCTGGCATGGAACCCAATCCTCGCAATTAATAACCTTTACAACTAGATATTGAACATTATGAGAATCTACTTTTATATCATTGCCATGGCGTTCGCATTACTACAATTCACTTCCTGCCAGGAAGAAGAACTGGACCGTAACAGTATTTTCACCGACGAACCGACCACGGAAAAGAACAGCTTCGACCAATGGCTGAAAAAGAACTATACAGATACCTATAATATCAAGCTGATATATCGGCTGGAAGATATGGAAACCGACTTCAACTATACACTTGCACCTGCCGATTTCATTATGGCACAGAAATTGGCCAAAGTGGTGAAGTACACTTGGCTAGAAGCGTATGACGAAGTAGCAGGACTGGACTTCACTTGTACTTATGTTCCTAAAATCATTCATATGGTAGGCTCTCCTGCCTATGAAGAGACAGGGTCTGTCGTACTGGGTCAAGCAGAAGGAGGATTGAAGATTACACTCTACATGGTGAACTACTTTACTCTCGATGCCGCTACCCTGAACTCACTCTATTTTGAAACCATGCACCACGAATTTGTCCACATCCTTCATCAGACAAAGAACTATGATACAGAGTTCCAGCGTATCTCCGAAGGCAATTACGTAGACAATGACTGGTACCTATCCGATGATGAAGAAGCACAAGCAAAAGGTTTTGTCAATGCATACGCCAGCAGCCAGCCTGACGAAGATTTTGCAGAAACAATTGCCATATACGTTTCCATAAAACCCACGGAGTGGAAAGAACTGTTATCCAAAGCAGGCGAAAACGGAGCAAGCCTCATCGTCCGCAAGCTTAACATGGCAAGACAGTATATGAGCGAAACATGGAATATCAACCTTGACGAGCTTCGCAACGTCACCCAGCGACGTCTGAGTGACGTTACCGATGGGACATTAGACCTAAGCCCCGTCGCTACACTTGATGAAACTGATTAATTACTATCAATCGTTATGAAAAATATGAAGAAGTTTATATATACATTCTATTTACTATGCAACTTGGCCTGCATCTGCTCATGCGTAAATGAAGAGGCAGACTTATTCGACTCTTCAGCTGCCCAACGACTCAACCAAGCAGTGACAGAGTATACCGACCTGCTTGAGAACAGTGAAAACGGCTGGATTATGGATTATTATCCTTCTGACGGTTCCCTGGGTGGCTATACCCTCACCGTCGTGTTCAAAAATGGGAAATCTGCCATTGCTTCCGAGATATCCTATGCCAACGACAGTGGAGAAAGTTGGCCGGCAGGCACTGAGGTCACCTCACTCTATCAAGTAAAAGCCGAGCAGGAAGTAATCCTTACTTTCGATTCCTACAACCCACTTCTGCACTATTGGTCGGAGCCGACTGACAGTGACAACCCAACCGGCTTTGAAGGCGACTATGAATTTTCCTTTAAGGAAGTAGGACAAGACATCATTCTACTGAAAGGGAAAAAACACGGCAATCGCATGATGCTGACCCGTCTCAGAGAGCCCGCCAGTACTTATATAAAGAAAGTGTTGGATATGAGCGACCGTCTGTCTGCCAGTCCACGTTTGAGACTTGAAGTAAATGGCAATACACATGCATGCCTGCTGAATGCCAAACAGTTCACCTATTACCCCGAACAAGACAATGTTACCCAACGCACCAACAGACCTTACCTCTTCACGGATAAGGGCATCCGTCTCTATGAGCCGGTGAGCATTGACGGCAGCACTTTCCAAGAATTTATACTGGAAGAGGATATGCAACTGAAAGCAGTGGATTCCAATGTCAGTTTTCCGCGTCCTAATCAAATGGAGGTGTTCTGCGCCGGTACTATGAAGTGGTCTTTCAGTTTCGACTTTGATGATGAAAAAGCCGAAATGAGTGACAATTTATGGACATTGCTTCAGGAGATCAACGAAAAAGATAGGGACGAAATGGGAGAAGACATTACAAGCATGTTCATAGGAAAGAATCCCAGCTACCCGGCAGGTGACACCTATCCTATCTGTATAGGATGGACAAGCAGCTGGTTCATGGATGACTACGATATTTCCTACGGTATTGACATGCGCCCCATTGACGGGACGGACAATCAGGTGAGCATCATTCTGCTGGGTCCCGGTTATGATTTCGAGTTATACAATTTCATGCAACCCCTCGCTACATTCATCGAAGAGCACAGCCCTTACAAAGTGGAATTTGACGACATAGACAACCCCACATCAGCAGTCATGAGCAGTATATCCGACAGCAATACCTGGTTCAAGATTGCCCGATAAGAAGTATTAACCATAGAAATTGAACAATAATGAAAAAAATACATCTATTATGGTTGCTTGCTGGACTCCTCACACTAGCAACCGGCTGCAGTGAAGAGGATTATTCAGAACTGACAAGCTCCCAAAAACTGGAAATAGTAAAATCCGATGTGAACTTCTCTGCCGAAGCCTCCCAAGGCGTCATTGAAGTGAAAACCGACCGTACTCTGAATGCCACTTCAAGCGAGGAATGGTGTACCACCAGTATATCAGGAAATATAGTAACCGTTCATGTCGAGTCCTTGATTGCCCGTGAAGGCAGAAGTGCTCTTATCACCCTTAGCGATGGCGTAAAGAAAGCTCAAGTCACCGTCCACCAAGCAGGCATCATTTGGGGGCTTCAAGGCGAGAGACTCTATTTTGTCCCTGCCGAAGCCAACGAGGTACAGATACCTGCCAAAATCAGTTGTGAGTATGACACAGACTTCAGTGCCCCTTCCTGGATGAACGGAGAATTGAAGGGTGATACCTACACCGTATCCATAGGGCAGAATACCGGTGACCTGCGCAGCGGGAGCATCACCTTCAAATCAGTACTGGGAGACAAAAAGTATATATTCGTACAATTAGGTCCCCACGGTTATGCCGGCACCTATACAGCCAAATATGAACGGCCTATCGGCACAAACGCCAAAGAACGTGAGGAACGTGTACAAAGTGGGGTACGACTGACTCGCGACGATGACAACCCCACCCTCTATTACTTTGAGGATTTGAGTCGTATAAAAGGCATAAAGGTTCCATTGGTATACGACGAGAACAAGCGTATCATGAAAATCGGGAATACAACCTTTGTCGACATGATAGTCGATGAAAGCGGAAAGCGCCATGAAATGCGCGCCATCACCGTGGCACAGGGTAAAAGCGGATTGATTGCCACAAGCTATCTGGCCAAATATGAAATAGTTTTCGCCATTGAATGGGATGAAGTCACTTCCAGTCTCTCTATGAATATGATAGACACCGGTGAATGGAAAAACTATACACAAATAGCTTTCCAATTATCTCTCTTTAAAGAAGGTTCAAAAATCAATGGAGCCAATAATGAAGGTTTCACTGATGCCTTCTATTTCTTTACTATGAACAAAGACTGATATTATTAAAAGCCTCTGAGAGAGAGGGGAATATAAGCCGGTAATTCCGCTATTCTCCTCTCTTCTTCAGTTATAAAAACAAAAAGCGTAGAATTATTCCACACTCCCCTCCACACATTCCACACTTTTCCACACTATACCACACAGCGCGCAAAAGCGTATGCAGCTAATCTTCAACATCTTAATCAGCACGCACATCTTTTGGCACATCATTTGACCTATATTAAGCGTAAGCCACAAGCGCTACAACAAGCAAGCACTTAGACTTAACAACAATATATTATCAACCTAAAGCAAATGAATTATGAAAAAATTAGTATTAGTAGCAGCCCTGTTTATGTTTGTTTGTGGCGGATCGTTCTTGGCTCAAGCTAAGGCTCCGGTAGAACAGCCGAGTAAGACAACCACCTTGTCTAACGACACTGTGGTAACGGATACTTTGCAGAAAGCCGAGAACGTCCAAGACACAGCAAAAGTGGCCCAATAACAGTAAGCACACTACAACAAAAAAGCCGTTTCCCCCTTGTCTATTCTGGGAAACGGCTTTTTTCATTTCATCTTCCTAAGCTACTCATTACCAACAGGAAGGAACTTTATTTTTCTTTATCGGCATTAAAGTGCCACTTTATCGCGGATAAAGCAGTACTTTATCACCATTAAAGCATCACTTTATCGCGACTAAAGTGTCGCTTTATCAGCGATAAAGTGGAACTTTAAAACGAGTAAAGAGAAAATAAAGCAGCATCCCATTCATTATAAACACGTTATGGCGCAAGATAGGCTGCGAAGCATCAAAACAGTTCCGCAGCCTATCACCTATTCAAATTCGGGAGGAACCGGATTACCAGTGTCTTTCCGGATAAAGGTCATTCCACCATGCCGGGCTATCCTGCAACCAACGGGCAAACCAAGCCATGATTGAATTGTGCCACAATTCACGCTTTGCATAATCAAGCACAAAATGGTTCTCACCATCCACAGTAATGAATTCCACCGGCTTACCCAATATCTTCAGCGCATTATACAATTGGATACTTTCACCGATAGGTACATTCGTATCCACCGTGCCATGCAGCAACAACAGAGGAGTCTTAATCTTGTCTGCATTGAACAGCGCTCCATGTTTCGTAAACAAATCGGGATTATTCCAAGGATAGCTATCGGCTGCCGCAACAGAGTTATAGGAATATCCCCAGAAACCCTCGCCCCAATAGCTCGTCACATTGCTGATGCCAGCATGCGAGGCAGCGGCAGCAAACATGTCCGTCTTAGTCTGCAGATACATCGTCATGAATCCTCCATAAGAGGCACCCAGGCATCCGATACGTTTATCGTTGACAAACGGATGGGCTGCACAGAATTTCTTCGTACCTTCAATGATCTCATCGGCCGTACGCTCACCCCATGCATTGACATGGCGTGCAGAGAACTCCTGGCCGTACCCGATGGCACCACTGGGCTGGATAACATAAACCACATAGTCACGTGACGCAAACAACTGTGCACAGTACGGGGAAGTTATACCGCGGGTTGTAGGAGTCGTTCCTCCATAATAGTATACGATAAGCGGATACTTCTTGTTCGGGTCAAAAGACGGCGGCAGACAAACCATTCCCTTTATCTCCGTACCGTCCGAAGCTGTGAAATTCCACTCCTCCATCTGCCCCAATTCAATCTTATCGAGAACAGGTTTCATCGGATCAGCCAGCAAAGTAGAGACTTTCTTCTTCGTGTCATACGTATAAGCTACGCCCGTACTGGTATTCCCGCCACCCACATAGGCAGCCACTGCCGGATTATCGTTTGCCAGCGTGAAAGAAGTAATCACATCCTCTTCAAGCGGAAGCATTTCAAAGCTTCCCGTCTTCGGAACATAACGGTAGATATGCCTGCAATCCCCATCGGTCGTATCGAAATAGATACATCCGTCCACACGGTTCCACTGCACGGGAGACACCGTAGGATTGAAATCGCGCGTGATAGCCTGCACTTTCTTTGTAGCCAAATCCATAATGAATGCTTGGGTATCAAAGTCATTGGCAATGGGATGTTCACCGCAGTTCTTGCCGATGCCTCCGAAGGCGGACGGACTGCCGGTCACCAGAAGCTGTTTCCCGTCCGGCGAGTAGGAGGCACTTCCCAGATAAGCATCCCAGGCGACCAGCGTATCTGCCTGCAAGGTGGCCAAATCAATCTCGAAAAGAGAAGAGAGGGAGAAAGGGCATCGAGTGATGTCCGGCTTGGAAGTGCTGCACAACAGTTTCTTGCCATCCGGGGAAATATCATTCAGATAGACGTTGTGACTACCGTAGGTCAGACGCTCGGAAAGTCCCGTCGCCACATCGTATTTCATGAGATAATAGCGGTCACGAGAATTGGGGATACGGTCGTCCGGATGCAAGAGACGTTTCAACGGGCCACTCACCTTTTCGCCCTCGTCCGTGAGCATATAAATAAGATAGTCTTCTGTAGGAGACCAGCTGAAATATCCTTCGGGAACATTCTTCAGCAGCACTTCCTCACGCATCGTGGCAGGATCGAACACAACCAGGTCATTCTGCTCCTCGCCCATAACCGTATAATAGAGCTTGTTGCTGTTGGGCATCCAGTTCATCTTTTCATTGGCATTGGGCAATATCACCCGGCCGGTCTTTACCTCGGTCAGCTCACAACGGGTCCTGGAACGCTTCACGTCGTAATTGTCCGAATAGCGGGTCAGCAGATACTTGCCGTTGGGCGAAAGAGAAACCCTGCTCGCTCGGGAGCCGAAATTGGTGTTGAACAAAGAGAAACGTCTCTTCATGTCCGGTGCCATCCGGCAGGCTACATCGGCAAAGTCCTTTTCCTTTTCAAATTCGCATTTCAGCATCGGCTGCATCTTGTCGTCCGCGCTTGAAAGCAACTTGATGACAATCTCATAATCCGCTTCGGGGTCCATACGCAAACTGACAGCCGTAGGACGGACTTGCGACAAGCTGTCCTCCGCTGTCTCCTTGACTTGCTTGGATTCACCGTTTACAAACACCTCAAAACGGGCAGGAGAATATACATTCAGCTTGCCCTTCATGAAACGCTCCGCACGCAGATTGGTAGCAAACAGATAGAACAGATTGTCCTTGTCCGCCTTTGCCACAGTTACATATCCAGCCGTATCAGCAACCATACGTTCGTACCGACCTCCGTCGAAGTCGAGACTGACCTTCGTCTTCAGAAGATTGCCGGTAGTAAACTTGTCTCCCTTGAAGTTGATACTATCGCCCTGGAGGGGAGTGCGCACCGTAACGGCCGGACGCACGTTATACTCAGCAACTCTTTCCTGAGCTTGGGCAGCCAATCCCGCAAGGAGCAGCAAACCCGACAAAACTGTGATTTTCTTCATTACTGTAAGATTAAATCGTTTCAAAACCATTCCATAAATTTCCGGGAGGAACGGGCGCCTCCACTTCTATCAGTTCTTTGGACACCGGATGCACAAAACGGATATACCGCGCATGCAGACAGATGCTGCCGTCGGGATTGGAGCGGGGCGAACCATACTTCAAATCTCCCTTGATGGGACAGCCCATCTTTGCCAACTGACAACGTATCTGGTGATGGCGTCCGGTTTTCAAATCTATTTCCAACAGATAATAGTTCTGCGACCGCCCGATGAGCCGGTAATGCAAAATCGCTTTCTTGCTGCCCGGCACCTCCTTGTCGTATGCATAACTCTTGTTCTGTTTCTCATTTCGCACCAGATAGTTCACCAATTCCCCCTCTTCCTCGCGGGGCAAGTTCTTCACTACTGCCCAGTAAGTCTTCTTCACCTCGCTATTCTTGAACATCTCGTTCAGACGCGACAGTGCCTTACTGGTCTTGGCAAAAACAACAAGACCGCTCACGGGGCGGTCCAGCCGGTGAGCGACACCGATAAAGACATTTCCAGGCTTGCTGTACTTCTCTTTCAGGTACTGCTTTACAGTTTCCGAAAGCGGTGTATCACCCGTTTTGTCTCCCTGAACTATCTCGGAAGCGGTCTTGTTGACTATAATGATATGATTGTCTTCGTATACGACAGTCATCGGTTGTTAATGTTTAATGATTAGTGATTAATGATTAATGACTAACACCCAACTTCTCATTAAACATTAATCACTAATCATTAATCATTAAATTACATATTCATCCCACCATCTACCTGAATAACCTGACCGGATACATAAGAAGACATATCAGAAGCCAGGAAAGTAGCGATATTTGCCACGTCTTCGGGTGTGCCGCCACGACGCAAAGGAATCTTCTTGCACCATTCAGCCTTCACCTCTTCAGACAAGGCGTCGGTCATGGCTGTCATGATGAAGCCCGGAGCAATGGCATTGGCACGGATTCCACGAGAACCCAGCTCCTGAGCGATAGACTTGGCCAAAGCAATCATACCGGCTTTGGAAGCAGAATAGTTGGCCTGGCCGGCATTGCCGTGAACACCTACCACAGATGCCATATTGATAATGCTACCCGCCTTCTGGCGCATCATGATGGGTGTGCAGGCATGGATAAAGTTAAATGCCGATTTCAGGTTGACATTGATAACCATATCCCATTGCTGTTCGCTCATACGCATCATCAGACCGTCACGTGTAATACCGGCATTGTTTACCAGAATATCAATACGTCCAAAGTCCTTATGGATTTCTGCCACTACATTGGCAGTGTCTTCAAAATTTGCTGCA
This sequence comes from Bacteroides sp. D20, assembly GCF_003436255.1. Lineage (NCBI taxonomy): Bacteria > Pseudomonadati > Bacteroidota > Bacteroidia > Bacteroidales > Bacteroidaceae > Bacteroides > Bacteroides sp. D20. The sequence goes on from NZ_QSOO01000016.1 coordinate 104,942, forward strand.
TTGGAGGCATAAGCTTTTGCCTTTACTCCCAAAGCTTCCAATTCTTTTGCCGTAGCCTCGGCATTTTCATCAATCACCAAGTCAGTGAATGCGATGTTTGCTCCTTCTTGAGCGAACTTCAAAGCGATAGCCTTGCCGATGCCGCGTGCAGCACCTGTCACAATGGCTGTTTTTCCATCTAATAATCCCATATTATTTTAAAATTATTTATAAAATGTATTCTTACTTCTTTCCCAATGCACCAAGTACCAGACGGGTCACGTAAGTATCGCGTACCGCATCATCCAGATTGGCTCCTATATGACCGCGAATATAAGGTGTTTCAATACCTTTGACACTGTAATGCACAATCTCGGCAGTCATATCCAAGTCATCTATCTGGAAAACGCCCTTCTCCATACCTTCACGCAGAACCTCCTTGAAAAGCTGGGTCTCTGTAGCATCGAAACGTTTGCGCACTTTCTCCACTCTCCAAATATCCCGAAAGAAATTGGCACGAAGAGTACCATTTCGAAAGACAACCTCTTTTACCGCATCCAGATGGGTGTAAATCATCTCCATCAGTTTCTCGTCCGGCTGAATATCTTTCTCTACCACGTGCTTCATCATATCCGAAAGAATATCCAGCTCCGACTCGACAACAGCCAAGTAGATATCTTCCTTGCTCTTAAAATAGGTATAGAGCGTTCTCCTACCTTTCTTCGAAGCGAGGGCAATATCATTCATCGTGGTATTCTCAACGCCCATCTTTGCAAACAGCTGACGGGCAACGTCCACTAATTTAGCTTTTGTCTTCGATACGGTCATAGATTAATTGCACATTGCTTTATTATTTGAGCAAAAGTAAGACATTTCCGCATATCTTACAAGAAAACATTCATTTTATTAATGAACAGCCCTAAAAAGGAAGAAAAAAAGTAGGCTTATTATCGTTCTATTTATCAACATATTACTCATTAAAATCCACTTAACCTCAAAAATATCATGCATTTTATTTGCATATTAAATAAAAAGCCGTACCTTTGCACCCACAAAACGATAACATCGCGGAGTGGAGCAGTTGGTAGCTCGTTGGGCTCATAACCCAAAGGTCATTCGTTCGAGTCGGATCTCCGCAACTACAATGAGGATAAAAGGTTTAAAGACCGTTTATCCTCATTTTTTTAATTCCCATCAAGGACAGAAAAAAATGTTTGCGCAAATAATGTTTGTGCAAATTGCTTCCACACTTCCACCTCCTCTCCACATCCCTTTATTCATCGGCATTACAGATGCGGTGGAAGCAACTCAAAAGTGTGGAAGCAAAATTTGCTTCCACACCGTTTCACAAACAGAAATACTGACACACAAGAAGCTAACATGAAGTAACACAAGTTATTAATTTCTTGTATCACATCTTATTTATATCGTACCTGCACGAAATCAATATCCTGCAAACACGGTATTAATTCCATCTCCTCCCCCTTCAAATGCAATCAGAACAAATGCGTACAGCCACACAAAGCCAAGACTTCAATACTGTTTTCCTCTGTGCTTTATTCAGAGAATGAAGGTATTTATTACGTCGGACATAAGGAATCAACAGTATGCAACGGCCATGATGCAATCGCCTAACGGCCATCAACAACCCGCTTAACAGCCGTCAGCAGATCGCCGCACGACCATTAGGCGCTGATAAGGCAATGAGTAAAAGGGAACACTCCCCTATACACAAGTAAACAAAGCCCTATATACAACGGATTGAAAGCAGCGGTTTCCCTTAGAATATCCTGATGAAAAGCAACCCCAGCCCGATGGCAACGCCAGTCGAAACAAGTCCGGGAAGCATGAACGAGTGGTTCAGCACATACTTGCCGATACGGGTAGTCCCGGTACGGTCGAAATTGATGGCTGCCACTACGGTGGGATAATTGGGAATAAAGAAGTAACCGTTTACAGCGGGGAACAGAGCAACCAGTATCATAGGCGAAATGCCCAAAGCGATGCCCAAAGGCATCAGTGCGCGCACAGTGGCGGCCTGGCTATAAAGCAGAATCGACATGGCAAACAAGGCTATCCCGAACAGCCACGGCATTTGCCTCACCACTCCCTCGATGGACTGGGTCAACTGAAGCATGTTTCCCTGAAGAAAAGTATCTCCCATCCAGGCAATGCCGAATATGGCAATCACCGCCTGCATGCCTGCCGGGAAGACGGAACCTTGCGTTGCCTTCATGCCGTCGGTGCGAGTCAGCAGCAAGATGAGGGCGGCGGCAGAGAGCATCACGATTTCGATAATGGCGGACATGCCGAGTCTCACCGTCTCGCCGTCTATCACGAAGGCAGGACGCAAACTGTCGAACGAACCAAAGAACACGATAAAAACAGTGGCAAGGATAAAGATAAGCACGGACAAGACGGCATGCCGTTTATTGTGTATATCCTTTATCTCCACCTTCTTGACATCAAGATAGCCTTCGGTCAACCTCTTTCTGTACTCCGGGTCGTCTGCCAGCTCCTTGCCCACCTTCATGGAGAACAAGGCGCCCACAAGTACCCCGATAATGGTAGCAGGAATCGTTATTTTCAGAATATCGAACAAGGTGACATCAAATCCCGCCAGCAACCCAAGCAGTGCGACGGTGGCAGCCGAAATGGGACTTGCCGTAATAGCCTGCTGCGAAGCAATCACCGCAATGCCCAGTGGCCTCTCGGGACGAATCTTGGTCTCCGTGGCAACCTCGGCAATCACGGGAAGCACCGAATATGCCACATGTCCCGTGCCGGCAACAAAAGTAAACAAATAGGTCACAATAGGGCTCAAGATGGTGACCTGCGAAGGATTCTTCCGCAACAACCGTTCTGCCAGCTTTACCATATAATCCAGTCCGCCAGCCGCCTGCATACAGGATGCGGCAGAAATGACGGCGGCTATCATCAACATAACGTCAATGGGAGGTGATGTAGGCTGCAATCCGAAACCAAACGTCAGAATTGCCAGACCTATCCCTCCCATTACACCTAGTCCAATGCCGCCCAAGCGGGCGCCTATAATGATAGCTACCAATACGAATGCCAATTGCAAGGCCATATACTCTACACTTTTTGATTCATGTGCAAAGATAAGTCATTTCGTATTATGGCTACTCACCTACTTCTATTTTAACTGCTTGTTTTAACTCCACACTCAAAGAGGCATCATCCTTTAACGGTGTCCAGAACACCCGGCGGCATTCATTCTTCTGCAAAAGACAACGATGATAGCGACTGCCGGACAGATGCTCCGTATCGATATGGAAGGAACCGGTATTGACATCCCAGTCGGCTATCTCGTCCAGATTCAGATAAAGGTTGCGCACTGTGCCGCTGTTGAGATGCAAGCTCTGCGCCTGCGCCGCAAGCGCAGTGACATGGCAATCTTCCAGCCGGGCAAGGTATCGCGTGCGGAAAGAGAGCGTATCGCAACGGAGTCCGTAGAAATTGGTTTCCATATCCTCCACATCTACCACAACCGCTTGTACCTCCGCAGGCAACCGCAATTCCATCCCTTCTGAACGAACCCTTATCCAAATGTCATTCTGAAGATGCTGTTCCAGCTTATCCTCCGGAAAGTCAAAGGTGACGAGCAGGGTATCGCCAACGGAAGTCATCGACATAAAAGCCTCCATATCCCCTGCATAGGAGAAACTGCCCTGCTGCAAAGAGTCTCCGGCAGTTACCTCCAACGGCACTTCCCCGAACGAGAACATACGCTCTGCCTCCACAATACCTTCTTTTTTCTGTTTCCACACCACCGGAGGCTGTGTCAGCTTCAACACCCTGCACGAGGGCAGCTGCACCGTTTTCCGTTCTCCGCCGATTTCCATAAAATTATCTTTCTGAGTGACATTGCGGTCCACCACATAGAACATGAGTCCGCATACCATTGCCACACCGGTAACCAGCATTCCTATCATTATATAAGTCGTTCGTTTCATAACTGTCTTCTTTTATTTTTGTTTCTTGATAAACTCCTGATACATCCCGGACAACTCCTCGGCAGAGATGCCCAGCGTGAAAATCTGCTTGAAGAAATAATCCACTTCCTCCTTCAGAAAATACTCTTTCCTCAACGAAAGAATCAGCTTACGTGCACCTACCGACACAAAATAGCCGATACCCCGCTTGTTGTAAATCACTCCTTGCGTCTGCAAGTAGTCGTACGAACGCATCACCGTATTGGCGTTGACCTCTACCACAGCCGCATATTCCCGTACCGAAGGAATACGTTCTTCCTCCTGATATTGCCCGAGAAGTACCTCGTCGCAAATGCGGTCTGCTATTTGCAGGTAGATGGCCTTGCTTTCCTTAAAGTTCATAGTTACCAGCGATTAATGATTTCGGACTCCTTGAAACGGAAATAGGCAAGCACCCAGTTGAAAAGGGCGAAAAACGAAGTTATAAAAATCAGCCAGCCGCCCGATGCCTCTCTGTCAATATAGGGCTCAGTCATGAAGAAGTTATTAGGCAGAATGGCCTTCAGGCACAATACAGCTATCAGGATATATGAAACGAAGATGCAGACACCGGCCGCAAAAGTCTTGATAAGTGCATTTTTGGGCCAGACCGTACTACCCAGCAGGAAGAAAGACTGTAGGAAAAAGTAGCAGCTCAGGAATATCCCCACCACAGCCGGTCCGCTTCCTATCGTCTCATAGAAACAGTTCGTGTTACAGCAGAATTCCCACAACGGAAAGGAGTGAACGACATGCAGCTCCGGGTAGGCCAGAAGATAGAAGACGACTCTTGTCAAGTCCGCCAGCTTGAAAGCTATCAGAAAGACCAAGATAAAGCCGCAGGTAGCCACCAGCCAGCGGGCAAAGAATTTCTCGAACATGGTGGCAGGTGTCATGAGCACAACGGTACGACTCGTCTTGCTTTTCATCCTTTCCATGGCAAACGAGGCGCTAATGCATCCCCAAATGACAAGTCCCCAAAGAAAGAATCTGGACTCAAACTCCCAGATAGGGTCCATGCCCACAGCTCCCGCTTCCAGATTGTGATACTGATAGTATCCATTCCAGACAAAGACTATGGCCAACATTCCGTAGACCATCACCGAGCGGAGTATATAGGTCTTCCAATTCTCCACCATCTCTTTGCGGCATACGTTCACAAAGCGATGCAAACTAAAAAAGGTATCGCGTATCATTATTCATTTGTTTTAGTGTGAAACATTTCCGCTATCTTCCCAGGCTCTGCAAGCACGGCGCCAAACAGCAGTTCAAGATTAATCTCCGATTCCTCACCTTCCGTATTGGGCAGCATCAAGAAATTGCCTTGTACGGAGGGAAGCGTGTACAAGGCAGTCGCAGCCAACTCCCGGTCGTCACTCTCCAAGAAGAACAGCTTACTGCAAATGCTGGCAGTGGATTCGTCCAGCAATACGCGGCTGTTGTCCATAATCAGCACATGGTCCAGTACTTTGTCAATGTCACGCACCTGATGGGTGGAGATAACAATCGTCTTGTCGTCCGACATACCCGAAGCCAGGAATTTACGGAACTGGCTCTTCCCCGGAATATCCAGTCCATTGGTAGGCTCATCCATCAGCAGCAGGGAAGTATTGGTGGCCAGCGCAAAGCTCATGAAGATTTTCTTTTTCTGCCCCATGGACAAGGCTCCCAAATCAGCATCCATATCCATCTCGAAGAAATGCAGGTACTTCACCATGTCTTCCTTGCTGAAACGGGGATAGAACTTACTGTTCAGTTCAATATAGCTGACCAAGGAAATAGGAGGCAGCTCGAACTCCTCGGGTACCAGAAACATGTCCTGCAACGTGACGGGCAACCGGCGGCGCATGTCGGTATCATGATACATCACTCTCCCACGTTTGGGAGCCAACAAACCGCTCATCAGATAGAGCAACGTAGACTTGCCGGCTCCGTTCTTACCCAACAGACCGTAAACCCGGCCGGCTTCCAGCGAAAGTGAAAAATCGCTCAGGACTTCTTTCCGCCCCTTGCGATAACTAAATGAAATGTTTTCTACTTGTAACATACGCTTGGATGAATTAAATATCTTATTGTTTATGTGTATTAGTATAATAGTACACCGCAAAAGTAGACATTCTTTTCAATACGACAAGCGTTTCAAGAAAAAAAATGCTCAGAAAAAGGAACAATTCTATTCTTTGGTTCGAAATTAGCCTCACACGCAAGAAGATTAGGACACTTCTGTATCCATTTAGGACTCTATATTTCCTGCCACTTGCTTTACATTTGCAAAGGAGCTAAAGACATGAATATGAAAAACGAAGAAAAGATTTACCAACTTAACACATACAATATAGCAGAATATACAAGTACGGACTATACCGACAACGATATTGCTATACTTGGAGATTTCAAGAACTTGCTTTTCAACAAGTATTTCAAGTTGAATGCAAACATCTATGTGGTCTGTGTAAAAGGAAGACTGCAGATAAACATCAATACCCAAAAATATGCTATCTACCCCGGTGAGATGCTGATTTGTATGCCCAATATGATTCTGAGCAATTGCACAACCAGTTCCGACTTCAAGGGCGCCATGTTCTGTCTGTCGACCCAGATTACACAGAAGTACCTTCATAAAAGTAGTGACATATGGAACAAGGCTTTCTATATCAGCCAGAATCCGGTAGTACGCATTGACAAGGACAGAGTGCAACTGTTCGATTTATACTATAAGGTGATACGTGCCCGAATGAAACAAGCGGAGCAGCCCTACTACAAAGAAGTCATCAGGTCGCTGATACGCACCATGCTGTATGAGCTGCTGGCAGATTTAAACCAGTTGAGCACCCCTCCCGAAAGCCAAATGGTGAAGCGGAGCAACATTCTATTCAAGAGATTCCTCGACCTGCTGGCCTGCACCGAGGTGAAAAAACGTTCTATTTCCTATTATGCGGGTAAGCTGTGTGTTACTCCCAAATATCTTTCCACCGTCTGCAAAAAGGTCAGCGGAAAGACAGCCTTCGAGTGGATAAACGATTATGTGGTCGAAGACATCAAATATTTTCTGAAGTATTCCAATAAGTCTATCAAGGAGATTTCCGAGCATCAGGATTTCCCCAACATCTCCTTTTTCGGGAAGTATGTGAAGACACACTTAGGCACTTCACCCACGGACTACCGCAAGCAATCACTGCCTCCAAGGGGGACCCTGCAACAAAAAAGGAGGAGCTAAGAATCACTCTCCACTCCTCCCGACACGACAAACAACTAAAATTATTGCTATTTGATGCCGTCCAATGCCTTGTTTGCTGTGGCATTGGTGGGGTCGATAGCCAGAATTTTATTCCAGTACTCTTTCGAAGTAGCATAGTCACTCTTCAACAGATAGTAGTAGCCCAGATAACTGTAACACTCTATCAATGCAGAGTTGTACCTCGGTTCGTTTTTGGCAAGCAGTACGTCCACCACCTTCTCGTAATAAGGTTTCGCCAATCCCTCTGTAGTTTCGGGGTCCATGGCAGAGTGTGTGCGGGCGCGCCACATATCTCCCAAATAACTGTCGGGAGCTTGTTCGGCAACAAGTGCGAACACAGAGTCGGCAGCCTGCAATGCCGCCATGCGGTCGGCAGACTGAACGGAGAGAGTGTCCGAGGACGTACCCTCTCCGTAGTACAGACGCCCTAACTGGAATAAGTTTTCGGACGTCTTTTTATCTTGTGCCAGCGAGTCATAGTACTTTTTATAAGCAGCAATGGCTTGGGTATAGTCGTTTTTCAATTCATAAGCATCGGCAATCTCACGCCACAAATCCACCTGACTCTCATCCTTCTCCAATGCCTTACCATATTCCTCAATGGCCTGGTCATATTTCTTCAGAGCACTCAACAGAGCACCGTGATAGCGGTAATCCAAGCATGAATAATCGGCATTATCCGAAGCATTGAAGAAAGCATCGGCAGCCTTCTCTGCCTCGTCATAACGCTTGAGGTCGACATTGTTGTACATCACAAGCCGGTTGAATGCGGCATGGCGGGCATTCTTCTGCAAACCTTTCTGCGCCACCGCCAAGGATTTCTCGAAGTCGTGGTTCAGGAATAGTGCAAAAGCATATTTCAGGATGTCATCTTCCGTAGCCACGGGAGTATCGATGAACTTGGCATAGGTGTCGGCAGCCTTGCCAAAACGGTTGGTGGCGTAATACACTTCCGCCAGCTCCTTGTCTGCTTCCAGGCAATCCGGAGCTATGGCCTTCAGCTGGTTCAGCTTCTCTATGGCCTGCGAAGGACTGGCAGACTTGTATGCCTGCGCATATTTCAGATACGCATCCTTATAATTCGAATCAAAATAGATGGCTTGCTCATAAAGCTGGCATGCCTTTCCGATATCTTTCCGGGCAAAAGCGATGTCACCCTCGAGTACAGAAACTGCCGGAGCCTTGTTGTCGGCCTTTCTTGCCATCTCCAGATAGGTTTCCGCCTCTTTCAGCTGTCCTACATCCAGATAGGCACGGGCCACGGAAGTCACAAGCTCCACATTTTTCTTGTTCTTGCCCTTCAGCAGTTCTCCGGCTGCGTCGGAAGCCTGCTCCGGATTCGTCTTTATCAGACTTTTTACTTTATCCACCCCCGCCTGCCATTCGGGCACCGGCGTTTGTGCGGCGAGCGTACCTGCAAACAGCATCGCTCCCAAACAAAATACAAATCTACGTTTCATGTTAGCATTCATTTTAGTTATTCATCCTTGACGTTCACCACGCGCACCGGTTGGGTGGCGGGGACCAATCCCGACTTCAATATAATCCGCTGTCCCCGGTCGGAAGCGAGGAAAGAGGCAAATCCCCACGGAAGTGCGCTCCGCGGATCATTCAACAAGGCATAGATGCTGCGTGCCAACGGATAATCACCGTAATACAAATACGCCTGATAGGGTTTGTAACTGTTGTCCGGCATGGCCTTGTCAGCAGCACTGACGGACATCAGCCGCACCTCTTTACTGAAAGAGAGCCCCGTACTGTCATTCCGGTCGCTCAGCCAGTTCACGCCGATAATACCGATGGCATCAGGCGTGCGGGCCACGTAGTCAATCACCTCCCTATTGGTTTTCAACGCTTTCAACTGACTGGAAAGCGGTACACCCTTACAGATGGAATCGACAGCAAAACGTACGGTACTGGAGTTCTTGTTGTCAAACACAAGACTGATATCCCCCAGACGGGAAGCCGGATAGATATCTTTCCACTGCTTCGCATCACCCGTCAGGATGCGGCAGATGTCCTTCACACTAATCAATGAATCTGGATTGCCAAGATGGGTTATCAATGCCAGCCCGTCCGTAGCAATCTTTATCTCCTGCGGAAAAAACTTCCGGCTATTGAAGGAATTCATCTCTTCGGGAGTCAGTCTGCGACTGGTTATTGCCAACCGCAGACTGTCCTTGAGCAAGAGGTTGACGGCATCGACTTCCGTCACATAACGGGGCACAATTCCTGCCAAGGGGAACAGTCCTTCGAACACGTCAATTTCTTCCTGCACAATAGGCTGGAAACTTTCGTCCGCAGCAATTGCAATCACACCGGAGGTATACGTATCCGTTTGTCCGTCCTTGGGCTTGCTTTGGCAGGCAGACAGCAGAGTCAGCAGCACCAGCAAGCCTGAAAGCTGAAGTTGTTTCACCGTTTTCATAACACACACACTTATTGTAATCTAAACATCACCGGTATCGTATATTTCACCGATACGGCCTTACCATTCTGCTTGCCGGGAATCCATTTGGGCATGGACATAATCACACGGACAGCTTCTTTATCCAGATAGGGGTCTACACCTCTCAGCACTTTCACATCACGCACCTTGCCGTCGGCACCTACCACAAACTGGCAGGTTACACGCCCTTGCGTACCGTTTTCCTGGGCAATGGTCGGATACTTCATATTCTTGCTGATGAACTGCATCATCTCGGCCTGACCACCGGGGAACTGGGGCATCTGCTCTACCATATCGAAAACCTTTTCAGGTTCCGGTTCGGCCTGCGTCACCACTTGTTTCAAGTCGGCGATGTCCTTGCCGTGTTCCTCGTCATTACCTTTCACGTCGGCAATGGAGATGGCAACTTTCGTTTCCGTCAGTTCTGTCTGGCTTTTTATTTCATCCTCGTCCCTCACTTCCTCATCCTTTTTGATGACGGGAGCGGTAAACTTAATGGAGCTTTTCAATGCAGGCGGCGGTGGGGCCACGGGCTCTATCCGCTTCATCTCTTCCTGCTTCACTTCCGGTTCTTCCAGCTGCGAAAGGGTAGTCACTTCGGTCATCACTTCTTTCTGTTTGGGGGTAGCCATCTTTATCAGCGTAGGGATACTGAAACCTATCAATGCAATTACAATTACCAGTATCACGGCAATGTTGTGCCGTCTGGGAGAGGTCTCACGCATCTTATAGGCTCCATATGCTTTGTTCTTACCACTGAACACGAGGTCACACCATGCTTGGGAGCTTAAATCTACTTTAGCCATATTCTTTCCTTTCTTTGGGTGTTACACATCATTCAGCAATGTTCTGGGACAATTCGCCCTTGCTTTCGTAGTTCTTCATCAAAAACTCGTCGGCTTCGGCAATATCCGTTATCACATACTTACCTATATTACATATCTGCATTTCATCGAGAGCATCAATCAGATTCTTGTACGAAGACTTGTCGGTAGCCTTGATGATGACTGTCGGCGTATCCTTTCCGCTTTTTATCTCGGAAAGCTGTTTCCGGTAGTCATCCTCTGATATCTTAAGATCCAGTTTCTGCTGCTTCAGTCTGTTCACCTCGTTCACAGCAACTCTATTACGTTGCAGAAGCATTGCCCGCAGACCGTCCGCCTGATAGGTGGTTTCCTTCAGTGAGGTATAGTCCTTGTAGTTGGGTTCTCCTTCGTAATAATACAACTTGTTGTCATCGCCCAGCAACAGCGTAATGGCTTGGGAAGCCTTGACTTTGGTCTGCTGCTCCTCGGTGATGGTCTTGTCATTGCTCGGCATGCTTATCTCCATGGTCTGAGGTTTGCTCAGTGAGGTACAAAGCATAAAGAAGGTAATCAGCAACATGTTCATGTCCACCATAGGTGTAAAGTCCACCCTGACAGTCATTTTCTTCTGCTTGCTTTTTCCATCTTTCTTGTTGCCGCTTTCTTGTATTTCAGCCATAATGTTTCCTTTCTTGTTCTACTTGTAACTCGTAGCTTGTCACTCCTCACTTGTGGTCTTCAGAGAAGTAATCAGGTTATACCGGTTCTCTCTGAGGTCCTGAAGTGAGTTCATCACATTTTTTATTACGGAATAAGGAGTATTGGCATCTGCCTTGATGGCAATGCGCAAATCACTGTTCACTGCACGGGCGTTGCGTACCCAGGCCTTGAACTGATTGTCAATACTGTCTGTCGGTATCCCCTCATTCTTCAATACAGCATCTTGCTGGTCTTGCGGCAAGTCGAGGTATTTCTTCATACTCTTCATCGGCACACCAAAGGTAGACGCCAGCATGAATTTTTTAGTTTCCTCCGGAGTGAAAGTCACTCCATACTCCTGCCCCATAGCTTCCAGCACTTCGCGCAAGTCGGACTGCTTGTCCAGACTCATAAATACTTTTCCGCTCGGATCGACCAATATCTGGAGTACATTTGTCTCCGGAATCTTAATCTCGGATACAGAGGCGGGAGTCGTTACTTGTACCGGCTCTTTCTTCACGAACGTAGAAGTCAGCATGAAGAAGGTCAGCAGCAGTACAGTTACGTCACTCATCGCCGTCATATCGATGAACGTACTTTTCTTTTTTATTTTCGCTCTGCCCATAATCGTTTCATTGAAAATTAAAATTGAGAATTCATTCGTTGAATAGATAATAGAAGCCTACGTCACAGCGCAGCTCCAACTATCAGCAGTCAACTATTTATGGGTAGCTGCAAAAGTCTGCACGATGGAGAAACCAACCTCATCGAGGCTGTAAGTCAACTTGTCAATCTTGTTTGTATAATAGTTGTAGGAGATAACGGCCAATGCACCGGTCAAGATACCGAAGGCAGTATTAATCAAAGCCTCAGAAATACCTTGCGACAGAGCCATGGAGTCGGCTGAACCTCCGGCTGCAAGGGCGGCAAATGAACGGATCATACCGATAACTGTACCGAGCAATCCCATCAATGTACCTAAAGTCGTGATGGTACCAATAATAGGAAGATTCTGCTCCATCATCGGCAGTTCCAGCGCAGTGGCTTCTTCCAATTCCTTCTGGATGGCAAGCAGTTTCTGGTCTTTGGACAACTCTGTGTCATTCTCCATCTCGGCATACTTCTTCAAAGTGGCATTTACCACATTGGCTACAGAACCACGTTGTGAATCGCAGATTTGTTGTGCCTTCTTCATATCACCTTCAGCCAAGGCTGCTTTGATGTTAGCTACGAATTTCACCAATGACCCCTTACCAAAGGCAGCGCCAATGGCAATATAACGTTCAATACTCAGTGCGATGACAGTCAGCAAAAGCGTTTGAATTACAGGAACAATGAATCCACCTTTATAGATGGTACCGAGGAAGTTACCCGGCAACGGATGGTTGTTCGGGTCGTTGTTCATAAAGTTGGAGGGATTTCCCAACACAAAGTGAAAAATAAGCACGGCGATGATAAAACAGATTACGATTACCCAACCGGCGGATCTGATGCCTTTAAAAGAGGCTGCTTTTTTTTGAGTAGTTTCCATGATGAAAAGTTTAATTGTTGGTATTTAAATAGAGTTTTGAAAATAAAGCATAGGGATACGACTTCCCGCTTACGAACCGACAGGGCGTAATCATCCTTGCAACCTTAACTAACATATATGTACACTAAAGGTCACCTGCCTTCAGTCTCTTCAAGACAATAAGGAGAAAAAGGGGGAAATCAATAAGAAGAAAAGTTGGCTAAATCAAAATCCGCCGAAGCGTATAAATATAGTAATCACTGCCCGTCAATGCATAGTACGGGTCTTTATCTGAGTAGTATAATTTAGAGCGGCCTTGCACGAGTAGATTCTCGTGGTTGGATAACATCAAAAGAATGTTTCTGAGGAAAAGATTGTCTTCAATCACCCTGCGCAAACGCTGTTGATGAGAAGAGTAAGTTTCGGAAACCGGTTTGTTTCCCAGTTCGACATCCGTAGTCCATGCGAACTTGGTATTCGTGAACAATGAATTCTTCTTGTCAATACTATTGTCGGAAGTAGAAGAACATGAAGATAAAGAAGCGGAAACTTCAGCAGTTCCGGCCATTCTGTCATCCACCTGCACCAGGTCAATGGCTTTACCGCTAATGCTGCAAGTCAACATCAGTAGCATGCATATCCAGAATGTCTTTACAGTTGTTTTCATGTCGTCTAATGATTCTACAATAAATAACAGATGTCTCTCTTATTTGTTTTACAGCTATGTTACTTTCTTTTGTAAAAAGATTAAATTGTTCACTGATTAAAGGATTTACTATACCTTTTAATACACTGTAAAGGTACGAAGAATATATGAAATACGAAAGTGGAAATAGGATATAAAATACTGATTTAAAAGTTTTTAATCATTCATTTAGCACCTTAATTCGGGAATTAATCTGATGAATATATGATGAATAATTATATATAATAAGGTATAGTGATTAGCGGTAGAAACGGAATGTTAGAGGAGAGGTATATAAAACGAACAAAGCCTCCGTATCCTTATCAGACACGGAGGCTTCTTCTG
>NZ_QSOO01000017.1:0-117572 GCF_003436255.1 Bacteroides sp. D20
TTTAAGGGGCAAGAGATACAACAGCATAAAGGTTATGCAATTCCCAAAGTTTTATTAAGTAAAAGATATAGAGCGCCAATTAATCCAAATATCGCTTTCTTTATTATATACTCTAAATTTCAAAGAGTCTCCAGTATATGAGACTTTAATTTGGAAATAATATCCCATTGCTTCAATTGATAGGAATAGGCCATTAATTCCTGAGCCGTCTTCGGTAGATATAGCATATCCGCAACTTGTTCCAACATTTTTCAAATCATTGCTTGATAAATATCCTACATTCCTCATCGTTTTCAATAATAACGTGGATAATAGTATAAGTCCGCTATTTCCTTCTGAATCCAAACACCGAATTTTCTGAGGATTCGTCATTTCCGTCATTTGGTCTTCCCTAATATCCTGCTTCTCTGCCATAATCTCACACATTTAATGGGCATAATTTCCACCTGGAAATATTACCCGATTTAACATTTTGTTTTTAGTCTCGTTTTGTAAATTATAAATCAAATTTTTCCATAATATCTGAAGAACTCAAAAAGAGTTCTCACATCAAGATAACTGTCTTGCTTTCATAAAAAACTCTCATACATCTTTCCATTTATATTAGTTTGTTAATTAACCGGGTTTTCGTAATCATGGTCACCCAAATCAGCATACGAATACGAAATGCCATTTTTATTGGTTGAAATCCAGACTCCTCCCAATGATATGAATTCATAAACACCAGGCTCTGTGATATGAGCTTTATTGCAATAATGGTATTGACCGTCAACCAACTCCATATCATTAAATCCGTCCGATGTCACAACTGACACATAGCCATATGTGCTCCCTGAAGAATTATTATATATGATCAAGGATATTTTCATACCCACACATTGGGCAGAGCTGGGAAGCATGTATTCACTTTGGCCTATTCTACTGGGACGCCCATTGCCAAAATCCGAACCAAAATTGGGGTTCAGGTAAAAGTAGCCTTCATTGGAACTAAACCCATGTATCTTTATGAATGCCGCTGTCGCTGTAATTTTTCCTTGAACATTGACTTCTCCAGTCTCACCATCAATGCTACAAGTGACATTTCCATTCTTATCCCTTGCCAATACGTTCTGTACCACCAAATCATCCACAAGGATTTCATCAGCACGTATTTTTCTCGCTAAAGCCATATCCATAGCTACAAACATAAACTGCTGTGCCGCCTCCCAATTCGCATCACCGTCTATCGAGGTGGGTGCGACAGTGACCGACGTACCGTAAGCCCGTACCCGAAACGGAATGGTGCGATTGTTGAATGTGGCCAGTACGATGTCATGGTAATCTTCATTCCAGACATATGTGTTGCCCTTGG
The DNA here is from genome assembly GCF_003436255.1 of Bacteroides sp. D20. NCBI lineage: Bacteria > Pseudomonadati > Bacteroidota > Bacteroidia > Bacteroidales > Bacteroidaceae > Bacteroides > Bacteroides sp. D20. The sequence goes on from NZ_QSOO01000017.1 coordinate 1,352, forward strand.
CGAAAAAACCTCTCGGACGCGGCTCACTGGCATCCCGTCCGCTTGAACCGTCATAGCTGACACCCACGGACATCTCCGCAATGAAACTGTCATTCCATGCCGAAGCGTCCGCCTGGCTCTGGTAACAGCGGACTGAAAACGTTGAATACCCTGCAGAAGCGTTGACCGTAATCTCGGAAGCCCTCGAAGGCCCTGCGATGGCGCTCCATATCCCGTTGCTGTACCCCCGTGCGGTCAGATATCCGTCCGGATAAGTCAATGTGGCGCTACCAAGCGTCCGCTTGGCATAGACGCGGAAAGCTGAAGGAACAAGCGAACCGGCATTGCTCACCCGTATATTGCTGCATGTACTGATGAGATAGACCATGCCGCCGTCTGATGTCAGTTGTTCCCATTCGTCGGTGTTCACTTCTTCGGTAATAATATAACCGTAGGACTTGCCGCCGTTCTGGGTCTGAGTGATTCGCCTCCCGTCATGAGTTGTCTGAGTCCATAGAGGTGGATTCGAAGTGTCAACCTTTGAGAGCCAGGAGCGACTCCCCATCGTACAGATGGTGAGCTTTTTGTATGGAGTATTAGCCGTGCGCCACTCACCGCCAGCCTTGACGGATTCGCCGTCACCGCCAGGTTTTCCTGGATTACCGTCGTTGCCGTCCACAACCATGGGTATAGTTTCCCGGTCCACGACCTGCCCACCCACGTAGAACACGAACTGCAGCTGCGTCGTGAAGTTCTTCGGGGAAATGGCCGTGCCGTTCTGTATCTCGACCTCCGAACCACCGTCCTTACTGTATTTCAGCACACCGTCAGTCGTGATGGAAGTGGTACCGCCTACAGACTTGGTGCGTGTGCATGACACGCTTGCCACACTGTAGGTACCATCCTTCCGCTTGCTTACTGAAGATACGGAAGGCACCAGCCTATAGAGTATCGCATCACTGCCCGGATTACCGGCACGTACACCGGCAATGGTGAACACCAGCTCACGGCTTATATCCGTATCCTGTACCGTAGCCGTAACGGTTATCCTGACCTCTGAGCGTGCAGGCATCGAAATGCCGGAAGCCACGGTAAACGCTATCACACCCGTATTGACATTGTAGCTTTCCGTGACACCGGCAGGCGTCACGCATGAGATGGACTTGAGCTGTAGCTTCTTCGTACCATACCACATGCCGACGGTTGTATTGAGCACGGATTGCGAAACAGTCTTTCCCTCGTATGTCAACGCCACACTCTCCATCTCATTGTCGAAATCGGCTACAATGGCCGACTCACCGTCAAAGCCCCATTTGGCCCAGATGGCGGCCGGACTGAACGCGCTCCATACACCGTCCTTCTTAGTTCGGCAGCAAGCCCACTCGTATGGCAGGCTCTCGCTCACCCCAATCGGGTCATCATGCCAGCCGGACGGCACATAGTCATCCACCTGTGATGTGGCAGGGGTTGCCGGAGCGATATTTTCCGCAGTATGCTTAAAAATCCATTCATAATCCCTACCGTCACGCCCGTCCTGGCCGTTCTCCACCAGCAGCTCATACTCAGCGGTATTCAAGTCCCCGGTAATGGTATAACCGTAGGACTTGCCGCCGTTCTGGGTCTGCAGGATACGGCGCCCCTCATTGGTCGTCTGAGTCCACATCGGAGGATTGTCGGTACCATCAGGAGCGACACATAAAAACACACGTCCGGCCATCTTGGTAATACCCATGTAAGGTATATGCTTTCCGGTTTCCCATTCACCGCAATTGGTAATGCTTGTACCGTCTGCACCCTTGCTGCCAGTCACACAGATGGCGTTCGTTGTGGTACTTGTACCATCAGTAAAGGCTATCCTTGTCCGGGTCCAGATATACCAGCCGTTTTTCCACGCCGGAGAGTCTGTCTGCCACTCGCCTCCGGTTGTGGTGGCCGATGAAGAGGAAAGGTAGTATTCTTCGGTAATGGACTTGATGCCCTTGCCGTCGGCTCCCTGCCCACCACTGATACAAGCCGCTTGAGTGTACTTGACTTCGCCATCAGAATAGACAATCTTCGTCCGCGACCAGATATACTTGCCGGCTTCCCATTCAGGGGAGGTAGTCTGCCAACCGTCCACCGGGGCAATGACATTAGACACCGATATCGCGTATTCCACATCGGTAGACTTGATACCCTTGCCGCTTTCTCCCTTGGCCGCATATTTCAGCCAGTCGGCATTGCCGTCTGCCGGTTCTGTAGACGTGCCTTTCTCATTGACACATATCCATGAGCTGCCGTTATGCGTCACCTCATCATAATAGGCATACTTCTCACCCTTTTTCCACGTACCTTTAAATAGCGGTACCCGGAAAGCCTCGCCGGTGATGTCATCCACCTGGAATATCTTGCCGGACATGATGACGTGGCGAAAAACAGCCGAGTAGTTGTCGGCCGGAATGCCATGTACGGTACGGCCTTTCTTCTTGCCAATCCACGACATCTCTTGTGCCGGCTCGACATCCCATGTATTGGCGTGGTCAAAGAAAGTGATGCAGTTGTTGCCGCCCACCGTATCGATAAGGATGTACGTCTGTCTATCCTCATCCGTAAAGTTACCCGTCTGCGCCAATACCATCGCATCACCCGGCTTCCAGTCAGTACCCGGCTTGGGTGTCATGACGAATGTCTTGGCTGTATAGTCTGCGGAAGTCACCCGGAACTTCATCTCCTCGAAACCCTGCAGCTTGCCTTCGGCGTTCTTGGTGACGAAGTAAGTAGTCAGAATGTCATCGACAAACTGGCTCAGCCCGTCGGCATCCGTCAAATCGGGTGTAATCGTATAGCTGCCGTCACCGTTGTCCGTCCATTCCTTGACCGTACATCCACCTCCGGGAGAGGCACACATACGTCCTTTGAAATAGGTCACACGGTTATAGGCAATCTCCGGAACAAACAGACGTTTGCGGAATATGCCTTCCTCCATCTCGAGAATGCCATTCTTGTCGATGCACCCTCCGGAAATACCGGTGATGAACTCGCCGAACTTGACCCAATCTCCGAAGGTTATGGGGAAAGGAGTGCCGTCAGCTCGGTCTTTGTGAAGGAACATATCCTCCATTCCCTCAACAGAACCAGCTTTGTCCGCATAACCAGCTTTTATCTTTTGGCCATTTACCAGCAGATAACCTTCAATATATGAAAGCAATTCAAGCAAATCATAGTTACGGTGTTTATGACCGACACCGCCGCCAGAACCAAAGATGCGAGATAAAAAGTCTGCGAGGTAATACCCAATTGCAGCTACATTAGTAGTTGACCATTCCTCTGAATATGGATTTTGTATGGGAAATAAGGCCCCCTCGGAAAGTGGTAAGCGGGAAAATTCAGCAAGCCGAGGGGGCACCGTAAAAGAACCGACTTCGGGAACAGTGATGTTAAGAATATCTGCCGGAAGATCAGTTCTGGGAAGATTTAATAGAGGACGGGCATCCGCATACTTAAATGTGAATGTATAATTACTCGGTATGTCACGATCCGTAAAGCTGACATTACTTTCCATTACGACTATCTGCCGCAAATAATTACCTGCATACAGATATTTGTTCTGGGATGGGAAAAAATCAAGCAACCATTTGCGTTCATTATCATTTAAGTATCCGGTATTCTTTTGAAATTTCCTTTCGGTATCCACACGATACTCTTGGAAACATTCATCAGTTTCCGCTATATTATGAGTGTGCTCCCCATTAAGAGTAGTGACACCGTAAGCCCGAAAGGTATCTATGCCGCCCAACGAATTCTCGAACAGTACCCATTGTTCCTGCTCGGAGCGCATATCCTCAGCATAGTAACGCTGTATATATGTAAGACGCTGGCCGGAGGTATTCTCGACCCATACATCATAATATGCAGGTAATTTATGCCCCAGCCATCCCGCAACGACAGAGTATTGTAAAGGCATTGTATAAGCTATACCTGGCATCAACTCTGTAACAGTATAATCTGTCTGAGATTTAACAGTTCCAGACTCGTCCGTAAAGTAAGCGCGAAGTTTGACTGTACCGGCAACCACAGCATAGTAGGTTAGGAACTCCGGAGAATAATACGTAACCGGTTTAACATTCGGTTGCCAGGTAAGAAAATTCTGTGTCAGAAAATTTGTGGCTGAGTCTGCCAGGCGATCCACTCCACCACGCACTACCCGGAAATTGACGGTGTCCATGTCAATTAGAGCAGAAAAATCGGCAACAAGATCTGCCTGTGTATAAACAATGCCAACATCTGAAACAATAGTTTGCAGTGATTCATGCACCATCTGGCGTAGATCTATCTGCACTTGGCCGTTCTTATCCGTCTGGTAGCTTTGTGAAAGTAGCACTTCACCGTTTTTCTTCAGAGTGAAGGTTACGGTCTCAGCTGTAGACTGTACGATGATCGGTTTTAAGTTCATCGAGAGCGAAAGTACATCTGGTTGTTGCTGGATAGACATGCTTGATTTCTATTTTTGATTTTATACGCAAATTTATGCCACACATGACCGGTATGAAAGGACAATCAGCTTTCCTTACCTGCATGGCTTCAGGGCAAAGAACGCATGCCGGTAAAACCATTGGCCGCCGGTTCCGTCCACACGCCCCGAACGGTAGTAACTGTACCAAACTTCACGCTCGTACCATGTACCTCCTTGCACCACTTGTGAGGCCGTTGGTGCCGGAGGAAAAATGCTGGGACATTTCACGGTTGTCTGTGGAGTGAAACCGGCGGCTTTCCAATGCTCCTCATCCACCGGACTGGAAGTCCCAATCTGTTCCCAATAATATTCCGGACGATCCATATCTATTATTGGCGGCAGGCAAGCCGGACGTTGAAGATTGGTAGTAAGAAGGGTGCATTCAGCAGGACGGTTCCCACCTCCAAGAGTAAAACCGACCTTGTTTGGGAAGCACTTCACTCCTTCAAACAGTACGGGGCTATGTACACGGAGCGTACTCTTCAGGGTAGAGGGCAGAAGGAACTGGGCACTTACGTTATTCAACGAATGACGGAGCAGCAGGTCGAACTGCCGCCAAAAAACTTCGTATATTCCACCGGGTGCATTGTACAATAAAGAATAGGAATCCTTCACGGTGACAGTGCCGACAGACACGTCTTTCATTGGTCCCGTACCGGGCTGCACGAATGCCAGTACCGGCTTCTGGTCGTGCCGGTCAGTCTTGTTCCCTTCGGTAGCGCCTTCTCCGCTTTCCTCCTCTTCAATGGAACCGTTACTGATGACGATGGTACTGTTGAGTGCCCTTGCTTCTCCGGCATACAGAGCACTCCTTTCCAGGGTAAAGGCTGTATAGGCATTGCCATTACGGTCAGTGCCGTATTCGGTATGGAAGGTTGCCGTGGCAGGACAAGGCTGGCAATCAGGTACAGTAACCTCATATTCTTCCAGTCCGTCATCTGCAAAATAAGGGATATTCCCCTCGCTCAACAGTTCGGAATAATCTCCCACGGCATGTCCATCCCGATAGTAACAGCCGTTACTCGCATTACAATAGGCGGTGGGATACTTTTCCTTCAATTCCTTCAGACTGTCGAAAGAGTTACAGTCGGTCAGTGAAGTGGCTGAAGAGAGCTTCAGTTGGCGTCTTGTGGCATACTCGACAGACGGGTGTCCGTCCATAAAGAATGTAAGGTCAACCTGCGGCTTTTCATCCAGCAATTCATTGAAGAAACGGACAGCTACGGTCCGCGCGGCTTCATCGGGTATAAACTCACAACAGAACTTCTTGCGGAAAAGGTCTATAAGGTCCGAACAGAGGCAGTCGGGCACCAGGTGCGCCAGAAGAATATCCCCGTTGACCAGAGTGTCCATGGTGGTGTTGATGAATACCATCCCGTTGAATGGGGGAGTCTTATCAAAGAAACCCTCCAGCAGTTCATATCCGAAATATGCAAAAACACGGCGTAAAACGTATGTGCATCGGATAAAGGGAGTGATGTAGTATCCGGGGGTAAGACTGATGGTGCGCCCGTCCACCTGCTCTGTACGTGACCAGGCATTGTACAGTCCGGTCACGGTACGCCCATTGTTCAATGGCGTACCGTCAGCCTCCATTTCTGCCATCGCATTGAGTACCCGTCGTTCACCGTCCATCTCCACGATAGCGGGGAAAATGGAAAAGTTCGGGTCCGTGTTTGTCCGCAAGCTCCAGCACCAGGCAATACCCTGCTCGACAGTCTGTACTCCGGGGACTGTTTCCGAACCGAACACATCAGTTAAAGGGGTACGCTGGAGGCGGCTCAGGAAACTTCCCTCATTCATGTAGAAGGTGGTTGTGATACCTTCGTTCCGACGGGCTCCCAATACGGCCTGGCGGCAGGTGCAGAAGTATTCCCCGTCGGTAATGGTACATTCGATATCGGTAGACGGACGCTCAATGTTCGCCAGCTGTTCGGGATTCCCCGTCAGACGACGGTTCAGAGGTGTGTCCGGTAATGTGACCGGCAGTGTCTGCTCACCGTACTCATTGAAGAAGAGATTCGTCCGTTCCACTTCAAGGCATGTGTCGGGAGAAAGCTGGTAGGCCTCGCCGGTGGGGATATGTACTATTTTCATAATATGATACTATTTTTTTGCTATGTTACGCGAACGGTTCCGCAATTCCTGCTTGCGTTCAAGTTCTGAGAGAGTGACGGATGCAGGGATACCCTCTTCATCAATGCGGATGATTGCATTGGCCAGGCGTTCCATCAGTCTTGGGGGCAGTGAGTTCCCTGGTGCGTTTGGTGGTACCGGAGCCGTAGCCTTCGGGGTATCTATGGACCCGCCGGATGAATACCCGGCCATTCGTGCGCGGATTGCCTGGTTAAGGTCAAGCGTACGGATGGTACCGGCCTGCTGGGACTTATCCAGTATATCCAGGATTGGTGCAACAGTGGGATTGCTTACTGCAGCATTGCTGGCCACCCATTCTTTGGATTGCCCGAAAGGGCCTTCACCTACAATGACAGTAGGACGGTCTATGAATCCCCGTGCATCCGGGTCATAATCCGCATCAGGAAAGAGTTTCCCATCCTGGGCACGCCGGACATCAATCTTGCCTCCGGACTGACGGCCGGTGGCAATACGCGCACCGGTACCGGAACTGCTGGAATTACTGCCGGAAAGAGTCATATTTTTGATTTTATCCCGTTCAGCTTTGGCACTGGCCAATTGTGCGGCTCCGGTCACACCCATAAGGGCTGCTGCGATGGAACCCGCAATCGGTCCCAAATCAGCATATGCTTTCATGATTGATACAGCTGTATCTGCGATGATTTGTGATGCCTTGATTGCAAAATTCACGTCCGCATATTTTTTCTGTATATCAAGCTTTCTCTGGGCCTTTTCGTTTTCCAGACGTTCCACTTCTTCCGTATTACCTTGGGCTGCCTCAATTTCCGCATCATATTTTGCATCGACCTGGTCCATTTCCGCTTGCTGCAATGCTTGAATGGCCCCGGAAAACAGACTGGAATAATAGTCAAACTGCTTTTTATAACTGTCCCGTTTGAGGTTCTGGACGGCTTGCTCATATTGTTCTTCAGTCAGAAATTGCTGTTCACGTGCGAGCCTGAGCTGTTCCAGTTCCGCATTGAACCGTTCCTGCTGTGTAGACAAGCCATACTGGTCACGGATGGACTGGATGCGTTGTTGATGTCCGGATTCAAGTTGTTCCTTAGCTCTAAGGTAGGCACTGTCCAATTCTGTCGTATCAAGATTGTTTTTCTCAGCCATTTCCTTACGCGCCTGGTAGGATGCCTCAAGAACCTTGAGTTGCGCGGCATAGTCTTCATCAACTGTAGTAACCTTGAACTCTGATTTGAAGTCCTTGACAAGTGTATTCAGCTTTTCCTGCAGTGAAGCACGCTTGGCATTCGCCGCCTTCTCCGCATCAATGACACGTTGATTGGACTTCCGGACGAGATTTTCCTTGGTTTCTGCATTGGAAATGGCCATGGATATGGCGTCCTCATAATAAGACTGTTCTATGATGAGCCTATTTTCCGCATACGATTTTTCAAGTTCGAGTACCAGCATTTCATGTTGTTCCTTACTCATTTTTCCTGATGCCAGAAAAGCTGAAAGAGCGGCAAACGATTCATTATACCATTTCTGTTGGGATTGCAGTTCTTCCTCCCTTAATGCTTCAAGAGACTTGGCGGCTTCCTGCTCCGTAGAGACTTTTGCTTTCTGCTCTTTTTCTGCAGCCGACTTTGCTTCTTTGGCAGCCTTTTCAGCCTTCTTCCTGGTCGCGTCAGAGTCCTCTGCCGGGAAACGTTTGTTGTATATTTCCTGGGCTATTTCTACATACTCACCGGCTGCGTCCTTGTTGTTCTTTATCCAGGCTTGCAACTGAACCTTCTCCATCTTGTTGAAGTTCTGGCGTGCTTCTGCAAGCTTCTGCTGGTTCTTGACGGTTTCTTCAATAGTCTGGCCGTTCAGTTGTTTCAATTTCTCTTCGGCACCCAGAATGAGGTCACCATACTTTTTTATATCCTGCTCTATCTGTGGGAGAGCTTCAGTATTGATGTATGCTGTTGGTGCCGCAAACATGCCGTTGCTCTGGAAAACAGTCCTTCCACCTTGTTTCTGCTGTTCCAACAGATTCTTATATGCCTGGCGGTATTCTTCCAATTGCTCTGTTGTTTCCCGGATGGCTTTCTGATTCTCAAACTTTAGCAGCGCCCTTTGTTTCTTAAGGAATTCCTCCACCTTTTCGCCTGAAATTTCGATGGCATTCCCGTACTGGTCGAATGCTGTCGCTGCGCCAGGTACCATGTTCCTTATCTGGGCTATGACACTGGCCAACTCTTTCTGTTCCTCAGCGGAACGGGAGGACTTGCCGGTCAGTTCCTCGTATCGGTTCAACAGTCCCGGCAATGCGCTCTCAAGCTGCACCATCTTGTCGAAATGGTTCTCGTAAGTTTCCGTATAAGTGGCGAACATTTCCCCAAGTTTAGTGAAGAATCCATTGGCATACTTCAACATGGATTTCCAGAACGGCTCCAGCTTTTTCCCCACTTTATTGAAAAAGGCATCCATTGTGTCTCCAAGGTTGGACTGGATTCCTTCAAGTTCCTGCATCTGCACGGCCATGGAACCGGCAATGCCGTCGACACGACCGAGAGAAAGAAGATAATCCTTGATGGCATCCTCAGAATTGCGCACTTCGGTAGTCACTCCTCGGAAAGAGAACTTTGTAGTCTCCCCGGATTTGGAAGCCTTGATACCGAACTCCTTCAGACGTTCGTTCTCCCCGGCCATCGCATCAAGTATAGCCTCAATGAGCTGATCGACGGACTTTCCTTGGGAAGCGGCAAGGTCTCCCATGTTGACAAGCTCCTGGCTGGTAGGCTTGACTCCACGATTAATCAACTTGATATATGCTTCAGTCCATTCCTGCAAGGACGATGGGGTGTCTGCTGCCAATTGCTGAAGCATCTTCATGGCATCATTGGCCTTCTTCTGCGACTGGAAAGTATTCCGAAGGACCGCCTCGTATTTGGCGAATTCCTTGCGTGTCTCGTATGCCTGGTTATGGACATCCTTAAGCCATCCGACAACCTTAACGGCAATGAAAGCCTTGGCTGCCATTTTTAACTTGGACATCCAATTCACGCTGTTGCCGAACTCATTGTTCATGTTGTTACCTGCGCTGCGTAACTCGCTCATACGGGCACGGACTTCTCTGAGACGGGTATTGAGCTTGGCATATTCTTCCGGATTCGCAGATTCAGTCATATCATCCAAAGCAGCGGAAAGCTCCTTAGCTTCTTTCTTGAGCTGTCTCATGGTGAGATCGTTGACTTTCAAGTTACGGGTCAGCAGACTTATTTTCTCATTGTTTTTGGAAATTTTGGCAGTATAGTCTTTGCACTCTTTCGCAAGGTTCTGATAGTCTTTCGTGTTCTTTTTGCCTTGGGCTTCGAGCTCCACCATAGCCTTGCGGCGTTCGGCCTCTTCCTTTTTCAAAGCCTTGGTTTCCTTGGTCAGTGTATGCAGCTCTTCCTGAAGCTTGGAACTGTCACCTGAGATTATGAGTTTGATTTCGTCTTCGGATAAATGCTTTTTTGCCATAATGTTACCAATTTGAAGTATTTTCGTATTGAAGTGCCTGCTCCAGTTCCTTGCGAATATTGGTACGAACTTCTTCCGTGAAACCGTACTTTATTTCCGGGAATGTCTCATGATACAGCACTCCCCAGACCACCCGGTTATAAAGAGCAAGATTACGGTGAATATGACGGGAAATACGGTCACTGGCTCCACGGCGGTAATGGATGTCAAGGAAGCGGAGATATGGGAATATACGCAGATAATAGGCTTGTTTCGTGTCTGATTCCTGGGTAGTGAACGGACGTTTCTGCAGATGTGCCACCAGGTCACCGGACTGTGAGTTGAGATATCTACGCACAACTTTTTCTTGTGTCTCATAAATAAGGTTGATGCCTTGAGACATTATATCATGGACAAAACGTTCTCTGACAAGCTGGTCTGTAATCATATTCACTGTTATTTCCAGCGAAGATAGAATAGGGGAGGGGGTACGGAAAGGACATAAAACGAAGGGGTAACTATTCATCACGAACAATTACCCCCTATATGACAGTAGTATTTAGTTTTTCGCTTGGAGCATCCACCGGAAGTCCAGCCCTGATGAACCAGGACGGTTCTGGTATTTATAACCGGCATCAAGCATGGCTTGATGAACCTGCTCCTTACTAATTTGCGCTCCAGGATCAATACGGCGAATGGCGTCGTAGACTTCATCCGTAGTGAACCAGTGGGTGGCATGGCGTGCATCTGGAGCTGGTTTGAACGATGCGGACAAGGATGCTATATGGATACTGATATCGGTAATTTTCTGTTCTTGCTCTTTATTTTTCATTTTGTCCTCCTTTCTCATTAACATCAAGCGCATGCTGCAGGCAGGAAATGATTTCACGGGCATCCTCCGCAGAGATGTCACACATCACAAAGTTGCCATAATAAGCAAGGCAATATTTATACTCACTTGTTTCAGTTCCTGTGCAAAGACGTTTGGCTTGAACATAAATGTCTTTTTGTGTTATAGACTTGATACGGTTCATTTGGCACCTCCTTTCTGGCACTTCTTTGCCTTATAAACGCACAATGCAGTGACCACAACCAATGGTGGGAACACCATCCCGGCACATGCCCATAGGATGGCGCGGAAGTACCAGTGGTCTGCTTCGGTCTTGACTTCGCAGTCGGGAGCCAAAGCACGGTAGTAACGGCGCTGGAGGTTATTGACTTGCTCGGTAAGAGCGTTAACGGATTCGCCCACGGCAGGGACACCGGAGGTAGGCACGTTGAGAGTGCCGGAAATTTGATTTTTCATATACGAATCGTTTTGTTTGGCATTAATGGCAAGTTCTCGAATACACGAACGGCTGTCATTTTCCCGTTAAAGTCGCCAAACAAAACGATTCGTATTCCCGAAGGGTCCGAAAATGGAAAAGACAGCCGTAAGTTTCGTATATGAATTTGCTAAATACTTAATGTTTAAGCAAATCGATGGACATAAAAAAAGCCCAATTTCGTATTGAGCGTCTACCGGACGCAACGGGATAGATGATACTATCGTTTTATTTGGCACTGCAAATATGGGATTTTTTTTTGAAACAAAAAAGAGAGCTGACGAAATATTGCAATATTTCGTCAGCTCTTAAATATATAAATACTTGTATTACCCTATATAAGTAACTTACCAATTATCATCTTCGCTTTGAATAGTGGCTCCTTCTTTTATAACCTTTTCAACATTAACAAAAATATCAGAACTGATTTTAGCCGCTTGTTCTTTCAGCATTAACCATACTTTATTGTGATACTTCTTTTGCATACCTTTATCAGTATATTTATCTGCCTTAGTAAGAACTCCTAATTGTGCTTTTTTCTGATTTCCTGGTTTGTTATGATGAAAAAAATGAGAAACTTCTACTCTTACCCGTCCATCACGTGCTTGCAACTTTAAATTATAGTCTAACCATCCTTCATACGCAGAAAGCATCATACTGGGAGAATCGAATACAGATGTAGCTTTCCCTATAAGAATTCCTGCGTCTTTATCATCCATTTGAATAACATTTTGGGAATTAGCATAATAAATAGCCATAAAACTACGTAGTGCAGCGTATAGGCTATTTTTGTCTGCATTATTTTCGGATTGAATCACTTTGAAAAATTTTAGTTCTTCGTAATTGTTCTCTTGTGCATGAGTGAATAAGGTCAAGCTCATCAGCACAAATAATAAAAGTGCCTTTTTCATACAGTATGAATATTAAGTTATAAGTGCAAATATACCCCATTTCTGCACATGTCAAAATTCTCATGTGCAGAAAATGTATTTTTGTTCAATGAAAAAGGCCTCCATTAACAGGAAGCCTTTATTTATGATAGGAAATTCCAACTCAAATATTGTCTAATATAAAATCTGCCGGAATACCGAAATTGTCCCGTAACCGTTTTACAATATTGAGATTAAGAGGACGACGACCATTGAGTATATCGCTGACCCTTGACTCTGAGATACCGAGACGCCTGGCTGTCTCTTTCTGCTTTATATTCTCTGTCTCCATTTTTTTACGGATGGCATCAGTAATCAAGGTTGATACCCTCCCAGGCAGAGGATGATATGCAGCTTCCCATTCACTGATAGCTTGAGAAAGCACGATATATCTTTCCTTTTCTTCTTCACTCAGCAATTCCATATCTCCCAAGTCTGTACCTTTAACAGTGATGGCTTCCATTTCCGCTTGATAAGCACGGAATTCTTTATCAGTCTTTATTTTCATAACACGTACCTCCTATATAGTTTTTATTTTTTTCTCATCAATAGAATCATAATCAGCGTGAGTGCCGACAAAACGGATGTCAACATTACCGGCAAAAAATACGACTAAAACGATGAGACGATATTTGTTGCCTCTGATATTGAATACATAACGGTTATTTCCTACATAATCTGCAGACAAATAGTCGTTTTTCAAATCATTATGGTTTTTCCAGGATGCCTTTGTTACTTCGTCCACCCATTTTTCCAAGGCAGATTGCGCATCGTTATGCTTTCTACAGAACTTTTCTAATTTTTCAGAACCCGTTATATTCATGTTTCTTTTATTTGTTACAAAGGTACATATAAATTCCCAAACAGAGAAGTTTTTTCTTTAAAATCTTCCCTTTTTGGGAATTATTTAACATTATGGTTACTGCTTATATACCCGTTGGAAAGCAAATCCTCAAAAAAATGCTCCGGGGTATCAGCTCGGACTACATGCCCCGTCTGGTCATGGAAACGGTCGGCGAAATGGTACATATATTCCTGGTCGGTACATTCACTGTCGAAACGGCTGCTTTCACGGAGTTTGGTTACAAAGTCTGCAGGGCAGGAGGCGGCAATTATACCGCCATCCTGCAAAGTGTAAGTTGTCATCATATTATGCTAATTTTTTGGTTCTCAATTTGAAAAATACTTTTTGGTCGGCTGTCAGAAAGGGGATATTTGAAAGCGGGCATCCCGAATTCACCATGCCGTATTTTGCAAAGGTAATCATGTTGGCGGCAAACCGTATCCAATTTTCCATCTTTGTGAAATTGGTGGTACCCGAATGCTGGCGAAATTCAACTGTGCGGTGGCGTGCGTAAGCCTCAAGGTTCAATTTGTGGTAGCGGTCGTTTCCAAAGGCTGAACGTAGCTGCATGATGTTCTCTGCCTCCGTTATACTGCGTTCTGAAATTCCGGTAAGGCATTTGCAATATCTGTTGTTCCGGCGGGTACCCGGCATAAAGGAGTCGATTACCGGTTCGAGGCGGCGGTAAGTTATTGCAAGGTTGCGCCAGGTTTCAATGGTAAAGTCTGCAGCGTCCATGTGTATATGAAGGCCGCAGCTGTCGTTCACCTTCACATTGCAATAATCGAGCACCCAGCATACCTTCTGAAGTTCCTGCAATCCGGCTTCCCCTTCAAGTATCGGGCTTACCAGCTCGAAAGTATCGTTCCCTCTAAGACTTCTGTCTGTAACCAGCTTCCAATGGTCGCGGGTGTTATGGTTGTAACCTTCCACTGCAACTGCAATTCCGGCCTCACGAAGTTCACGGGCAAGAACTCCCTTTTCGCAGTTATATGCCTCTATCTCGATGCCGAAACGTCTGTTGAAAGTATAGTCCAATTCGGGGCAGGCTGCGATGGCCGGTTGCTGGCCGAATCTTCCGGCTTCCAGCATTTTCTTATATACGTTCTGCACGAAACCGTAATTTCCGTTTGTTACCAAATCGGCTACCTGGCGGCGGGTCAGACCTAAAAGAAGGAGCTGCTGTATCTTTGCCGTCTTTGTTATGCTCTGGTTAAGAATGTTTGTAACTTGTTCGTTCATAATGTTTTATCCTTTATTTTTCGTACAGCTAAGGTAACACTATTAACGCGCATAACGTAGTAATATCTTGTTTATTATCAGTGTATTAGCTTTGTTTAGCTTGAGTAAAAGAATGATTATTTCTCGTGGTAGGGATGACGGAAAAGAGTAATCATGAGTAGCTCCTGGTCGCGAACTTCGACAGCCCACGACCAGGATGGAAATAAACAACATGAACAAAAAGTTTCTGAATTATTTAATGATTGGCACAACAGTATCAGCTACTCATTAAGGGAAGGTTTAGCATTGAACAAGTCGGTCGCGGCAGAACTGAACATGAGTGTCCAACCTATGGATTTGAATTCGGATGAGACAAAAGGGATAATGTCATGATTCTCCGATATCTTATCAAGCCATGGCAAATCCTCAGACCGTGAATCAAAAATAAGCCTTTTTCTGAGTTCCGCAAGGAGAGACAATGTTATTTCAGAAGCAATGGCCGTCTCAACCATGTCTGCGGAATCCGAAACTTTCATGGCTATGGTGGCGGCAAGTTTCTGGCTGTCAAGAATGGAGTTGTGTGTGTCACGGCTTGATGTGAATTCTCCGAAATCCACGAACAGATAGTTGCCGGTAATATTATCGACGCGCTTCTTTACGTAATCGTATGACTGCCCGAAAACAAGATTCTCAAGTTCGGGCATTATCGGTTCCGGGAGTTTCTTGACATACCCAAGCAGTTCCGCATATTGGATAAAGTCACTTGAGCCGTTGGCGAACATGGAGACAACCCCTTCCTTTTTGGGAAAACGGGCAAAATATCTGAGCAAATCAAGTATCATAGGATTTCATTTATTATGTGAATTGGAAGTCTGGTTTCTCTCGCAATATCCGCTTTATCCATTTTGGCCGCATGCAGGCTGCGCACCGTGTCAATAATTTTTTTCCGGAGGATGGTCAAATACTGGATGACATTCATGTGTTCGATGGTTTCAATATCCCCAAACCCGTCTGAACTCAAGTTGTACAGAGACTCAAGTGCACCCGTGGAAATGGCAGAAACTTTGGTCTCCTCAAGTTCTGTAAGCAACTTGAACTCAGTTTTGGTAAACAGATAATTGATGAAGGCCTGAAAATTGAAGGCTATGGGAATAAGCTCATCCATCGGCAGCCCAGTGAACTTCTGTGCCAACTTATGCGCTCCGGCAGATGAATACCGGTCCGGATAGTAAAGGATAGCGGCCAATAACGGAAGCTGCTCTTTCGGACATCCAAGGAGACCACGTGCCTCAATGAACTGGAGTGCCGTAAGCGAGCAAGTAAGACGGTTGAACATGGTTTCTATATTATAGGCAAAAAAAGTTTCATCCTCAAGATGTATCGCCGGAACCAGTTGTTTGCAGAAACATGAGTCGACTGCATATTTGTAGTCCAGTCTGTCCAGATACCTGGATATGGTTATTCCATGCAACCGGTGTGGTGGTATCTTCTTACAGAGTCTGTATGTTTCAGAATCCAGTTCCTGGAGTGCTGCATCATTATCCGGATAGACAATCGTGAACGGAAATGTCACCTGCTCTGCAAGCCAGGCCACATTTGCCCATCCATCCGTGTTCCTTATTTTTTGAAGACTCCATCCCATAATCCGGCAAACATAATTCACACGAACCATGCCGACGGATATTTTTCCCTCCGCAAAACTTTGTATATCACGCATGAGCGCTTGGAAGTGATAAGGAGTTAATCCATCCCAGGAATTGGGGATGCTGTATTGCATTCCTTTTGCTATAAAATCTATTGTCAACATGGCATCAGCATTATTATGTCGTCCGGACGGTTAAAGGATGTGTTCGTATCTACAGAGCCGGAACTGTCCGTTGACAAAAGCAGATCTATATTGGCCAGTTCCCGCTTCACCTCTTCAAGCAGAGCGTCTGACAGAGCAAGTAAACGTTCTTGCTCTTGAGTACCATATCGCATAACTTTTGAGTCTTCAAATAAATTGCGAATCGTACTTGGAAAATCGAGAATATCAAAACGCCGCAGGGCAATGGCTATGGTTTGTTTGGCGAGGCACCGTTTGAGCAGACGCAGTACCTCTTCCTTTTTCTCTGCCCGCTCAAAATAGGCCGATATCCCGTCATCCAGCGCTTCGCTCTGGATTGGTATGGTCCGGAAAAAGAACAGATAGGACATGTCTATCGTATACAGCATGTCGAACTCCTCCGTACTCTTTATTTTAAGAACATCAAGCATCTTCTTGTATCTCGTTTCCTTCCAGGAAGGTACAGTTTGACTGTTGTCAAGCAACTGGATGACAGTATCCATGGCATTATAATAGTTCTCGATATACGACCTGCGCATGCTTTCCTGCTCATGCTTGTATATATCGACATCATCCTTACGCTTGGATACAACATCAAAAATGAGCTGTTTGGCCATGGTAAGATTGGCCATCGCAAGACGCAGGGCCTCCTTCAGTTCGCCCTCGTCTGCCGTCAGATCGGTGTAGACATCTTTGGTAAGGATGATAACCATCTGCTTTTTTGCAGAAATGGCAGACGAATTGAGCTGGTCGAAAGTGACATTGCTCTCTGCATAGGGAGCATACTTCCGGAATTCCGAAATGGTGGTAAACAGTTCTTCCAATATTCTCATGACTGTTGCTGATTTAGTCTGTTTTGAGGTGAAACATCTTCCTGGCGTGCCGGGACTTCGCGATAGAATCCAAGACGGTACCCCTGGCTGTACAAATGGGGAAAGTTTATCTGTACGGCCATATTGAACGGTTCGGAGCAGATTTCGTCTTCCGATGTCAGTGACATTATGTATATCAGATAGTTGTAATACGCATCGGCTCCTGATTTGGATATGACCCCGTCCTTGCTGACACTGGATATGGAGGAGTCAAGTCCCACGCTTGACAGCAGCACCTCATCGGCACGTTTGTCATAGGATATCAAGGCATCGATATATTCCTTGTATTTCAAATCAACCGTCTCTATCTTCCAGCGTTCCTCTTCGCCCTGGCTGTTCTTGAAGCTGATTGTCGCATATGCCTTACCCTGGTTGTCTGCACCGGACAGATAGCGGGAGATCTTGCGCAGTTCAGACTGCAGATACTTTATCAGGGTGGATTCCTTGAATTCCGAACCAATCACGATGCCATTGTACATCAGTTCTTCCTCATTGTTCTTCTTGCGCCGTTTATTCTCGTCGCAGAGTTTGGTTATCTGGATCCTCTTGGACTCAAGCCAGGCATTGGGGATGACAATGTGTATCTTGGCGGCAAGCGAATTACGTAAAAAGGAGTTGATATAATCAGCCGTATCGTTGGAACCCTTGATGTAGGACCTGGTACCGGCATGGGTTTCGTTCACACCGTAGAACTCATCCACGGATTTTTCCCGGTGATGGGAAATGGC
This sequence comes from Bacteroides sp. D20, assembly GCF_003436255.1. NCBI lineage: Bacteria > Pseudomonadati > Bacteroidota > Bacteroidia > Bacteroidales > Bacteroidaceae > Bacteroides > Bacteroides sp. D20. Next base: position 19,147 of record NZ_QSOO01000017.1, read on the forward strand.
CGCGAATCTGTAATTGGCAAGCTCCGAAAAAGAAAACTTCGGATAGATGCGGAAAGTGGAGGTGCCATACCCCCAACGCCCTACGGCAATGTAGCGGAAATCCCGGTAGTAGACAACATCTGTCGCCACATCCTTCTTGGTGGTGGCCAGCCGGCAATGTCTGTTCTCCATGGATTCAAGGCCGGCAACGGGCATCGTCCCTCTTGCTTTTCCCTTTGTGAAGCGCCACTTTACGAAACAGTCCCTGAAATAGTAGTAGTTCTTGATGATTGATTTGGCCACTTCCTTATAACCCGATTCAAGACCGCGCTGTTCCCAACTGTTGAGCCAGTCCATGATTTCCGGACAGTCAACCCACTGTTTCTGAAGTTTCCCGTCCACGATTGCCGGCTTGTACACGGCAAGCCCATGACCATACAGCATGCTGACCTGCTTGGCAATCAGTCTCGGCAGAAGCCGGTTCTTCTTTATGTCGGACGCGACTTCCTCGCATTTCATGTTGTTGAAGCCACGGCTGCACACCTGGAATCCCTGGATGCTCTGCCACTGTGTATCCGGAAGACTTCCTCCACTCAGGGGGAACATCGGGTCCGGTTCCAGGACTGAAGCCATTGGCCTGTCTCCAATCTGGAAGGATATTACATTGTCATCGTCAAGATAGCAACCGAAGTTGCCTACCATTTTGAGATTGCCTTTACTCATAACCAATCTATTTTATGAAGTTTGAAACCATCTTGAGGAAAGCCCATGTACCTGATGAGAATACGGTAGCACATCTTGGGTTCCCCGTCTGCGTCTGTAAACAGAAAGAAGTTATCACTATCTATACTGAATCTTTCTTCAGGCAGTTGAGTACGCCATCTGCATCCTTCTTTAACTGTCAATGTGGCTGATGCCTCCCCCTTATGCCTGGAACACGGGAAGAAGGCAATGGTAAAGCAGCCGTCAGGCAGTTTTGATATCTCCTTGGCCCATTGCATCGCTTGAATACCGGTCATTGTCATTTCCATGCCCGAAAGTAGCAGGTTTCTACTGCGGGAAAAAGGACGGGAAGCACCCTCCGTCATATTTCCGAGGAACCTCGAAGAATGCCTTGCAACTCCAAAACTCAGCGGTGCGTGCTGAACAGCGCCTCACGAAGAAAACGCTTTCCTTTTTTAAAAACATAAAAGTCTGGTTTCTAAATGAAAGGCGTTTGTTTTAATGTCAAACGATACCATTATTGTATCTTTACTGACTATTTTATAGTGAAAAACAGCTGTTATATAGCCAGATTATCAGGTAAATTGTCCGGCATGGACGATAATTCACTCAACACTTTGTTTCCATAACGCCCGAAAAGAAGATAAATCAGGGCACTGGGAAGCTGCGTTGTCAGTCCGGCCTGGTTCTTGAGAGGCACTTTCTTTTCCGACGATTTGTCCAGCTCGATGCGGCCTTCCGTTTTTTTCAACGGTGACAGCATAATGGCACTGCAAAGGTTCTTGCATTCGTTTTCGTCTATCAAAATTTCCGGCAAGGCATTGCTCCGGCCTCCAAACATAAGAAGCAACAACTTGAACTGTTGCCAATGATATACGGTGGCCTGCCCTTCGTTCATCAGTTCCACCTCAAAGCCATAACTTTCCAACTCACGTTTCAGGACACGGCTGTCGGTGGTAATTTGCTCCAGTTCCTCGCGGCGTTTGTTCCCGGCACGGTCAGGGTAGAGAATGATACGCTTATTCAGGGAATCAGCACCGAAAAACTCATAGAACTGACGGGCGAGTTCGGGCTGTTCATCCGGGTAACAGCAATAGAGTTCCTTTATAATACGGAGCTGACGGCCGTATTCCTTTTCCTGCCCGACAACAAGGCTGGAAAAGTGGCCGGGGTCATATCCTACCAGTAGCTCGTCACGCTTGTTGTAGTGCTTCAAATAGCGGGCTGTGAGTAGAAAATGTTCCCGCAGGTCAAGTCGTAGAATGGATTCATAAATATAGCTGTCTGCATACTGATGTTTCTCCTTGTTGTAGTTGGCGAAGAACTTGTTGATAACCTCCTTATGGCGGATAGCGCAGATGGAAGTGAGGAATTCGTCCATATCCAAGGTCTCAAGCTGCGTCTTGAAGAACTTCGGACCGAGAATATCCTTGTTGCAGAAGGAACTGGCACGGACGTACAACGTGGCGTTACGGCGCATGTCTGCCAGGCGGGGCTGCCATAAGGATATGATGCGATCCTGCTTGATGATTTCAAGACGGATACGCTCAAGGGTAACGGGGTTAGTCGTTTCCCGTTGTGAGTTTATAAGCTTGTATTTATGATAGATAGCTGCATTCACATGAAGCGCGACTGTAGATATTTCCTCCATCAGTTTCGTATCCATGTTCTTTTCATACTCCTCGAACCAGTCATCTTCACCGAGATCCACACGCGCGGTATCGGATACGCCCGTGATACCTTGGTAATAAGGTGACCGGCGTATTTCGGCACTGGCACCACGGAGGGAAGGGAACAAGCGGGTTTTCAATTTCTCCCCTTTGTTGTGTTTCATCTCTTCAATGATGGCGTGGACGGCAGAGCGTCCGGCAACGGACTCCGGCTGATCCGAACTTACCAACTGGATGTGATGGCCATCCCGGAAAACGACACTGTGTTTGGGGTAGGATATGGGATATCGGGGCTTGCGGAAATGAGAAGGGAGCTTATTTTCGCCCACCACATAATCGATGCCATACTCCAGCATGGAGCGCACCTTCCCACCTACGGTGACTTCTCTGGAGAAATAAGCCTGAAGGTTGGGCCATACGTTCGTCATCAAGGCAACGTAGGTCTTATGTACCAGGAACGACAGCTCGCCTGGCATGTCATTGGCCACACGGATGATGCGAGGGCCGGTGATACCTTCCGTCTTACCACCCGCACGTGCCACCTCGGCAAATATGTTGTTGGCATCAATGACATTGACCAGTATCTGCATCTGGTTCATGTAGTATTCCTCAAACCGGGAAGTGATTTCAATATCTGTTTCCATCTCACTCTTCATTAAGTTCTTCGTATTCAGCTTCCTCAATATCCGCATCGCGCAGCAGGCGCTTCTTCTCGGCCTTCTCGATGGGAAGGTTCTCTATCAGGTTCAGATAGAAGCCTTTATTGTGCTTGGAGGCAATCTCCTTCAGGGAGGCCTTGCTGTATCCCAGGTCTTCCGGAGTAAGTTCGGGAGATATCAGGAAGACGATCCCCAGATTACGGTCGGCTTCGGCAATCTCGGCAGCACGACGACGGCACTCCAGGGCGGCGGCATAGCACTTGCCCTGGGTTTTGTAGTCACCGGCAGCCGCACATAGTTTGGCAAGATCCTCGTACTTGTCGGCATAGTTGGACTCCCACACCTTGATGGACACATTGTTGTCGATATTGAAGTAATTGATGGCCGCATAAATGCGTGCCTTACATGTACGTTCATCCACATTAATCTGCTGCTGGGCATTGATGCGCTGGCGCAGCTGCTTGGCGGCACGGGTGATGTTACGCTCGTATTCGTAAATCTCCGCCGCCCATTGCAGCTGCTTGAGGAATAACTGCACATCGGCAGGAATGCCATCACACTTCCCGGTGGTGAGGAATGCGGATATCAAGTCCGGATGTATCTTATCAAGGGTGTCGAGTCTGGTCATATTCCAAAGAGTTGGTTTCTTAAGTCTTTGACTGTCCGTTCCTGCTTACGTGTTTCCAAGGTCTCAATGGCCGACACATCACCGGTCTCGGCTTTCTTGGCAAGTTCGGCATCGATATTGTATTCTCCCAGGGCACAACCGTTACGGTAGGCGTCGTAATATACATCTCCGGGCATCAACAAGCGGACTGTCAGTGCCGTCCTTTCCTTTCCACGCAGGCCGAGAAGCGTACATATACGGTGGGGAGTGTATCCCAAAGCACCGAAAGTACGCACTTGGGATACATATTCATCGCCTATCAGGACGGCTTTATCAGTGTCTGAAGTTAGAGTGAGTTCCTTTTTCATTTCAACAAGGATTGGGTATCTGTAACAGAAAGAATTTCTCCATTCCGGATTAACTGGACGGGCTGCTCAGAGAACATGGCGCGGTACCGGTGAATGGTGGCTGTAACATATTTCGGGTCTATCTCCATAGCATGACAGATACGGTCTATCTGCTGGCATGCCATGAGTGTAGAACCGGATCCGGAGAAGATGTCGAGGACTATCTGACCGGGAGTGCTGGAGTTGGATATTGGATATGCCATAAGGGCTATGGGCTTCATTGTCGGATGTATGGCATTGCGCTGCGGCTTGTCGAAATTCCAGACAGTAGTCTGCTTACGGTCGGAATTCCATTGATGTCCGGCACCCGGTTTCCAGCCATAGAGACAAGGTTCATGCTGCCATTGATAATCCTGGCGTCCCATCACCATAGTATTCTTTACCCAGATGCAGCATTGTGCAATCTTGAATCCCACTTTCCTGAGAGAAGCCCGGAAATTCTCGCCTTCACTGTCTGCATGGAATATATAGTAGGATCCTCCCGGCTTGAGTACGGCGAACATGACAGAGAACACCTGCCTGAGAAAGGTGGCGAACAAGTCGTTTTCCATGGAATCGTTCTGGATGGTGAGTTCCTCCTCTGTACCGCCTTCATAGTTCACGTTGTACGGTGGGTCTGTGACGCACAAGTCCGCATGCTGCCCGTTCATCAACGCCGTGATGTCCGATTTGGAACGGCAATCGCCACACATCAGACGATGGTTACCGAGCAACCATATATCGCCGGGTCTGGCAATTACAGTATCTTCAGATGCAGGAACATTAAAATCAATGGCATCTTCCTGCACATTTTCCGACTCATGTTCTTGGGCAAAAAGGGGGGAAACCTGCCCGAAATCAGTGGTCTTGACCTCATAACCCAGGTTGAAGCGCTGCAGGGTGTCAGAATCTATATTATATTTTTTGAACAGCAGGGTATCCGGATTCCTGGTGGCAAACTCGGAATTATAGGCTGCGATTTCCTCTACCGCTTCCTTCTTGTCTGCCGCAAAAATGGGTTCATAAGGTATTTCCGGTATTGTAAACCCGGACTTGCGCAATGCAAGCAGTGCCTTCCGTCTCTGATGGGCATCGATAATCCAGAGCTTTCCGTCCGGATCCTGCCAGGCTTTGAACGCATACTTGAAACCACGGGTGATGATAAGCATCTGCAGTTTCGATAATTTGTCAGGATCAGACTTCTTGAAGTCCTCCTGAAGCTCCAAGAACGAATCCAGCGGGGCAGTAGGCAAACCACCCAAATTAAATACTTCTATCAGCTTTTCCATTTTACTTCGAATTGAATTTTTGCAATATTGCTTTGAACAGTGATTCCCGTTCACGGTGACGTCGAAGATTCTCCTTGTCTTGGGTGCGCTTGTTTTGCCTGTCAGCGCGTTTCAGGTAACACTCGTATCTGCGGATATTGTCCGTCACATTCTTATGCAGGCGCAGGAACTCCTGCGGGTCCGTCTGCAGCAGCTTCTCCAGTTGTGCTCTCTCTGACTGGTGGGCTATGAGCGGATGAATGTAGAGGAACTTCCCAGTGTCGTTGAACGATTGCAGCTCATCGAATGCCTGGAGATTACGGATACGCAGTTCCACCATGTCCATGATGTCACGCTTCTGCGGTTTTCTTTCCAGACTTTCGTCGAGCTGCTTCATCTGTTTCCAAGTGACCACACGGTCGTTGTAGATGAGTGTGGCTATTTGGACTTGCGGGTCGAAGAGGTTGTCCCAGTCGATTTGCGGGTATTCCTCTTGTTTTTGGACTTTTCCGGAGTTTCTTTGGCCGGCTCTTTTTTTTTCTCTTCTTCCAGCGCCTGCTCAGTCTCCTGGGCACGGGCTTCCGCTTCATCCCTGGCTTCCTCCGCTTCATCGGCACGCTGTTCGGCTTCTTCAGCACGGGCTTCCGCTTCCTCAAGCGCTTGTTTCAACTCTTCTGCCGAGTTGTCTACCGGAGCTGTTTCAGGCTTTTCAATGTCGTCATGTGGACCGGTTCCTTCAGCATGTGTTGTTTCCCCTTTGGGCATTTGCTGTTTTTTTTCGGCCGGTTTTTCCGCAGCAGGGGCTTCTGTTTTCTTTTCTCCGGCATCTTCTGCCTCTTTTGCGATCATAGCCCGGCGATACTCACGTATCTTCTCACGTGTAGCACAATCTAACAGTGCATAAAGGATATCATCGGCATAACGTTTGGGATTGCGTGAGAATGTGGCAAGCTGCGGAAATCCAGGAACTTCTTTAGCCAGTAACTCAAGGTCATATTGTGCCACATCCGGATTCCGGAGAGCCACGAAATGTGTCTTCTTTTCTTTGAAACTATACATAACATACAGATTTAAGTCTTACAAGCCAACACGCTGCCTATAAGGGAATTCTGCTGACTTGTAAGAGGTGTTTTTTACTAAGCTGTCTGCACACGGCTGCCGGATACCTCGACAAGTGTAGAGGTATCAAGCACCATGAAGGTGATGGAAGAACCCGCTTTGGCTGTCCAGGTAGCTCCATCCTCAAGCACAAAGCTGTTGCCGTCGGCAATGGTGGCCGCCTTGTCGGTACCGGTACCCTCAAGTGTGATGTAACGTCCCTTATCATTGGCTGTCAATCCGCTGACAGTGGAAATGGCGTATGTGCCTTCACTGCCATCGGGGATGGTATAACGGTTGTTGGTGGATTTAATGGCAAGTGCCGTTGCGCCAGCCGTGTGAGCAGCTGCCGGAGCACGGACAATATCGCCCGTATACTTGTAGTACTGGTCAATGCTTGTACGTGTGAAGGTATAGGTTACATAACGCCCGTCCTTGTCATTTTTGGACTCGAAGGAGGAGAGTACCATCGGACGGTCATAGTTGCCGAGGATGTACCACTGCGCATCGCCCACTTCCTTGAAAAGGATGATGAACTTGCCTCCGGCATGCTGTTCAATGAAATCGAGCAGCTGGTCACGCATGCCGCCCATGACGGCAACAAAAGTGTTGGTACCGCTGGTGGTAATGTCACCCTTCTCGCCGGTTGAAGTGTAGGTGGGAATATCGTGAGCCGCAAAGTACTTCATGTATTGTCCGGCTTTCATCGGGATGGTGCTTATCTCTCGTTGCTGGTTAGGAAGCGGAAAGGGCACATCGGAATTTACCTGGTCGATATCCACCAAATAAATCTTATAGGCGATGTTTGAGCCATGCGTCTTACGGTCGGATACATCGTCCACGTCACCGATGACCATCATGGCGGCCAGTGTGGTACCGGAAAATCCGTAAATTCCCAGCACAGAACCGGGAGACATGACCATGTCAAGAATAAACACGAGTGCCAGAAGCACCATCAGCGAAAGGAAAAACCGGACCTGCATCTTACGGGCGGCCTGGTTCCCTTTACGGAAAGGATTTGAAATTCTTTTTGCTTTCATAAAATTTTAATTTTTAAGTTATAAAAAACACGGAGCGGGCTTAAGTGGACCCGCCCCGCGCTACCTGAAAACAATCTGTTCTTATAGACAACCAATTATCTGACTCCAGGAATGTTGGGCTGGAGTGCAGCGTTCACTTTGCGTACACCGCCTACCTGACGTTCCAGTTCCAGGAAGTTCCCCTTGCTGTTCAGGATTACCATGATATAGTCACCCTCTTTGGTAGGAGTATAAGCTTCCGTAATATCGGCGAACTTGTCCGACTTGGCGATGGTAGTGGCATTCTCTGTGCTGCCACATTCAATGATGTAGGCTACACCGGCTTTGGCTCCCGTAATGTCCGTAATGGCTTTGGCGGCAGTGTTGGCCGCTGTTATCTGCCAGAATCCCTTTGAAGCATCGACAGTGGTCGCGTCTGCTGCCATATCAACGGCAGGTTTGTTCATGAAGATCTGTTGCCATTCGTAATTGTTGGCCTTCAGCTTTTCCAGGCTGTCAAAACGGCGGCCGGTGAACGAAGCGGCGGTACCTTCTTTCCAGGTGGACCATGCCTTTACCAGTTCCATGTCCTCTTTCACCTTGATAGAGAGCATCTCGCCCGGTACGAATTCCAGGAACTGGAGGTTGCCCGGAACATCCATGAACATGAGGGGAAGCTGACCGAGGTAAGGCAACCAGATGATACGCATATTTGTGTCAGGTACCACATTGCGGTAACTGTCCGGACCGGAAAAGTCAATGTCCTTTCCATATTTGGCGCGGACATTCTTAATCCACCAGGGAAGATGGGTCTTATTCAGATAGAGGACGTGGCGGTCAAGATCCATGTCTTCTGTGCAGGATGCCACCACATCGCCGACAAACTCCTGAACGGAATCCAACATGTTGGAAGCCGTGTAGCTGCGATAGGACTCATCGTCATGGGGAAGAATCTTAAACTCATGCATGTAGCGGACCAGTGTGTATATGATTCCGGTCGATGCGTTCAGGTAACTGCCTGCGACACCCGTTTCCGGCTTGACATAGATACCCCGCATACGGCGTTTGTTCTGCTCCACCTGCGCAGTTTCCAATGAGTTCAGGATGCAGAACTCGATCATGTTCCACTTGATAGGATCGGAGCCTTCCTTGTTCAGATAAGCGATGTACATGCGCTCCAGTTCTTTCATCGGACCGAACTTGAGCTTAATCATCGCATCATCCACATGACCCATCTCGTTCTCAAGCTTCATGTCACCCTTCCAGATTTCACCCTGCTGGTAAGCTTGGGAAACTTCGGAGAAGAAGGCATTGAACACGAGGTCATGGTCCTGAATCCCATAGCGGACGGGAAAATACTGCGTGAGGTCGCGGACTGCGAGTACACGGGCAATCAAAGCGTCCTGGCGCAGGACCACATACTGGTTGCCCACACCGGCTGTATCCACCCCTTCGTAGTTCGTACTGAATTCTCCGACTGCCAGACGTTTGGCGTCAAGCATGCCGTTTTTGTGCAGATAATCGTAACGTTGCTGCAGTGAACGGGAGAAAGTAACGGCCTGGCGACGGAAAGCGGCTCCTTCATTATCTTCTTCCCATGGACCGTAAGAAGAAGCGGAGGCCGGATTGGCAGCAATTTTGTTCCAACGTTCGGACATGGAGAACATCGGATTTTCAATACCGAAAAGATACCGGGAACGGTCTGCCGGTCCCGTGAACATGATGGAAGCGGCTGTCACTGTCTGGGAAGGGATATCATCCTCCGCGCGGTTGTTCATATTGTCAACCAGGCTCTGCACAGCAGTGGCCAGTTGCACCAGACCTTCACCGTTGGCTGGCTGTGAAATGGTCTGCACCGGTCCATTCCCGCCGTTTCCCTCTTCCGTGGCTGTTGAATTGGTTTGTACCGGATTGACGATACTTCCAAGAATGGACTGTACCTGGTCAATCTGTTCCTGGGTGACGGCAACCGTTTGCCGTTGCGCCGCCTGGTCCGCAGCCAAGTCATCCTGAAGGATAGACTGATACTCCTGATTATAGGAGTTGACTATCTGTCCCCATTCTTCCTGGGTCAGTTGATTGGCTTTCGCTTTGTCCAGCAGATTCAGTTTCTGCAGGACGGTCTGAATTCTTTCCTTTAAATTCATGATAAACAAAAGTTAAGTTATAAATAGTTGAGAGCACTTCTTTTTATATTCTCAATCTCCATATAGCTGCGACCGAGTTCTACAGCCTTAGCCACAGCTTCGGGAAAAGTCATGGAGGCGTCAACCAGCCCTTTATCGATGGCATGCGGAGTATCGAACGTTTCACCACGGAATACCGGATCGTCTTCCGGCAGGTTGCCCAGTTGCGGTCTGGATGCAAGAACGGCGGCAAGGAACTGTTCATTGGGTGGATCCAGTTCTTCTTTGATGTACTGTTCCGGTTTCCCTCTGAGCAAGTCATCCGTCTTTTTATTCTTCAGGTCTGATTTCGTGGCTTTGGCCTGGATGAGTTTGAGACCCATCTTTTCGAACCATCCGTCATAGTTACAAGTGGAAATCATGGTTCCTATGCAGCCGATGGTATCATAGGCCGTGAGTGCGGCAATGAAACTGGAATGGCAGGTTATATAATAGCTGGCCGAACAGTTGCACTGCTCCACCAATGTCATGACAGGCTTGCCGAGTGAGCGCATCGTTTCACTGAGTCTGTCCATATACCATGCTTCCCCTCCCGGAGAGTTCACATGCAGGAAATGGCAGGTTATGGCCGGATTGGCTTCTGCCGCAAGCAGGTCCCGTTCGAACTGCTTGGAGGAGAAATACCACTGACAATCTGAGGTGATGAATCCCCAGATACGGTGATAGGCGATACTGCCTTCAGGAAGTTCGTCAGAAGAGAAGTCATCGGTGACGGTTATACCCTGGAGTTCTGAACGGGCCTTCATTTCCTGCTGAAGAAGTGAAAGGGCCTTTTTCGATGTCTCTTTATATGTGGGAGGATTTTCATTGAAGAAAAAGGATGTCGGCTGCAGACTGTCAGTGGACACCAATGGAAAAGCCTCTATCATGGCAGAAGACAAGCCCTCTGCCGTGATAAGAAGCCGGTGTATATTTAAAGTAAGAAGCTGGCGTAGATAAGTTCTGTTCATTGCGTATCTTTTCAGCGAAGATAGGCAGCCTGCAGAAAGGGGTGAAGGACGCTACAATAGCGGGGAACTGAGCATTTTGCATTCAATTTTCAGAGTCGCCGAATTCAGATTGGGCGATATCGAGACAATGGCGGGTATTTTTTTGTCCCCGATCCGGAAACTCCGGTGCCTGGTGTCAGTGAACTCGACAATGCAGAACCTGCCTGCCAGGAAGTCTTTCATCACTCCGGATGGAGGAAGGCTTATGCTTATATCTTTATTGCAATTGAAACAGCGGCCCGCCTCTGAAGATTCCGGTACCGGAGTAAACTCAAACTCATCGGCCATGAACCGATAGACATCCTGGCGCATGTTACTCACCGGATAGACTTTAATCTGAATGGAAAGTTCTTTCATATTAGGATATTTATTTGTAATTCAACAAGTTCGCCATACATAGGACATTTTGTCCGCCATTTTGGGACAAAACGCATAGTTCGGTCGGTGATTTTTTAGCCGTTTTTTAACTTCTTTTTATATTCGCGGCGTTTTTTCCGCTTGCGGATGTTCTCCCGCCACCGATAGAAGTTCTTCAGCAACGCATCCTCACTGATGCTGTCTATGCAATACGCACATAGGAAATTGTGAACGATATCGATATTGTTCAACTCATGCCCGTTCAAGTCGTTCTCGTCCATTGCCGTATGAAGTTCCCGGTTGAACATCCTGCGTATTTCCGTTTCTATGATTTTGGCCGACCGTGGAGACAGATAGTTGTATATTTCCGGATCCTTACCGATACGCCTCTCCGGGAGTATGATAGTCAGATTACCGTCATCTATGGGAGACTGGTTCTGATGACGCCGCGACATCAGTGTCCATATCACATGGTACAAGTCCGTATTGTCAGGAATACGGAAAGGTTCATCCGCACCGTTGTTGTACTTTCCACGCAGATATTCAGCCAGGTAAGGTGTAATTGAAATACTCGTCGTAATCATGCTCATTTCCTTAAAAAAATTTTTTGAAACCGTTTTTGTTTATTTTTGCTTCCAACTGTCCTACAGTCCAACAGCATTATTAAAGTTACTGATTATTATTTAGTTATACAAATTTACTATAAAGAAAATACTGTTGGAGGACGTCCAACACGTCCAACAAGCCGCATTTTTTGCCGTTTTTGTTGGACGGAGCCAGTTGGATGGTTGAAAAACGGCAATCCAACACGTCCAACAGCGTCCAACAAGACAACGCCATTGTAGTATATATATATGATTAAATAGAAAATATATACTACTATACAACAGAGAGTTACATTTTAAAATCCTTTCTCTTGTTGGACTGTTGGACTGTTGGACGCCTCTTTTGAAATATTTTCTTTTCAAAACTCCCTCTATATTGCTTGTCTTTTTATTCCAGGGGGTCTGGGGGATGGAGTAGGGGGGTATCATAAGATACCAGGGTGATGAAACCGAACGAAATGTCCGCAAATCGGAATATAAAAAAGCATTTATTCCCGATGGGACGGCCACCGGGAATAAATGTCTGGTTTGTGATATAGGAAAATGTAACATCAGAAGTCCAGCTCTTGGGGGGCACCGATTGCCCCGATAGGGTCATTGTCGGGATTATTGTCAACACGGGATTCTTCAGAACCGCGTTGCAAATCAATGCTATATAATTCTCTGAAAATTTCGTAGTTGATAGCTATGCAACTGGAATTGGTACACTTCTTCTCAACTTTACGCACCATGTCATTGTTGAGCTTTACCGGAATTCCGGTTTCATTGGGAGTATCTTCCTCGAAACCGCCGCGTGGTACCTCCACGACTTCATACCAATTGAACCGGCGTGCATGGACAAAGCCCAGGTAACTGGGATGGGAGCGGAGGTTCTGCTCGATGGTCGACTGCGTTGAGTCTTCCTGATTATAAGAAGAACGTGCGTACTGCGTATAGATGGTACTGACGCGTAGGAATAACACGCGGGTTCCTGCAGGAATAGGAACCTCCTTTTTCTCTCCTCCGGGCAGCTTGATGGTGATTCGTTCCGGTGTATCAATGGCGAAGTCCCTGCCTTCCCTGATTGCCTTGGTATCAATCATCACATCCATAGCCTTGAAGAATGTGGCCAGTTTATCCGTCTTGGAAATCAGTTCCACCTGGAATTTGATTTTATCGCAGGCTATTTTAAAAAACTCCTCATAAGTGAACGGTAATTTCAATTCTGTATAATCCTCAATCAGTCTGCATGTCGCCAGAAACAATGATGCAGTCTTCATGAGGCGGTCAATCTCACCGGCATTTATCAGCGCCTGCTTCAATTCATCATAGGATTTCTGCTTCAGTGCCCGGAAATGCTGCATTACCAGCGGACGCAGCTGAAGGACTTCAAAGAGGACATTCGACAACCCGATTTTGGCCGGATCCTCTATATCCTTGAGTTTGTTGAAAAGCTCCACTTCCTCCCTGGTCCGGTTTTTCGGTTTGGGGACTTCGCAGACTATAATACGTGACATGAGTGCATTGTCATCACGTTGGGGAGTTTCCTGGCCGCAAATGACAACCGGCGCGTACACCTTGTCGTTTTCTATCTCCTTGCCGGATGTGCCTTTACGCTTCTGTCTTCCATCGCCATCATATACTATTCCTTTAAGTGCCTGGAACTTTATATCTGATATATCCTTATTGTTGTATTCATCAAGGACAACCGGTACATCCCGGAAAGTGCTCATCAATGTGGACATGGCAGCATCGGTACCGATGTTCAGGTTGAAAATCGGTATCTTGGGAGAAATGAACAGGGAACGGATGGATATCGCAATCTGTGTTTTTCCGGATGACATCGGTCCCATAAAGAATGGCGCTGTAAACAAACGGTCTATGCAGTGTATATTGCTTCGGAAAGCGCACATGATGGCAAAGAGAATGGCCCATTTCCCGTTGTCGTTGATTTTATATACACGGTCCATCAGTGAGGCCCATTCGTCGAAAGTGCAACGTTTGTCTATAGGGATTTCCTTATAGACAAGCTGTGAAATAAGTTCATACTTGTCGGACTGCTTGCCGGAACCGGCATATATGGTGGAGAATGCCGGCAGATAATAGTTCTTGCCATTGTGGGTGACCACTCCAAGCTCATTTACCGCATCAAATCTCGGTATTCCGTCAACAACATGGAAGATGCCGTTGGCAAATGCAAAAAACAGCTGGTCTTCCCGTCGGGAAAAACCGTCTTCCTGCTGGTTTCCGTATGTGATAATTTCTCTACAAGTAATATAATTATTGCTCATATATGTGCGTATTTTTTCCCAATGTTTTTCTTCACCATTGTAGAAATTTACAGCTTCCAACATAACTAATTTTTCTACAAGAGTGCTTTTCTTGGCTAAAACCTTGGAGTTTACCTCAATATAAAGTGGCGTTTTGAATTTACGACGATTTATTCTAAGGACACGCTTGTTTTCCTCGTCGTTATCTGAGTAAATATGCAAGAGTGGAATCATGTAGAAGTCACCCACCAAAGTGTAACCCGACTTTTCATTCTTGAAGAGATAGCATACTGGCTCCCCCTGCTTGTTGAGTTTCGGATAGTAATTGAATTCTTGAAACATCTGCAGATATTCCGGATTGTCCTGGACATAACGGGGAAGTTCGTTCGGATCATAATTATCTTCAATATAATCGTCGTCTGTCCGCTGTGCATTGATGAGCATGCGTGACTTACGTTTGGCCAGGTAAGGTCTGACTATTTCATTCAAGGCTTGCTTGGTCAGCCCCAGGCAATTCTGAAAGTAGGTAAAATTGATGATGCGTACCGAATCTTCCGCGTAGCTGATTATTTCAGCACAACGTTCGATATAGGAAGTACGTTCGCCATTATAGGTCTTAAAAAAACATTTGTGCAGGAATACGTAGAATTTCACAAAGCTGAAAGTCTCGATGATATCGTTTGCCTCCCCATCCATGTTTTCCTCGTCGTCACTTCCTTTCTCATCATTATCATCCTGGACATCCCGTTCGACCGTTATGGTGATATTGGAGAGCCCGGCACGGAAAATGGCAGATAATCCGGCAAGGTAACCGGATTCCGTACCGTCCTTTGCAATGGTAAGGCCATCGCTGTCAGAGGTGAACATCTGGCTTGCCTGACGCAACTGCTGTATGTCGTTCATTCCAGGAATGCCATGGACGTATGCTATGGGGGCATCTCCATACAAGGTGAGGAACTCCTGATAATTCGATGTCAGGATGCAAGGCTCATTCCCGCTACGTGCCTCCGCAATCATATCGATACCATATATGCCGGGAGCCATCTTATCTTTCTCCTTGATGGAAGCTGTCTTCCGCTGCCGCAAGATGGAATTCACTTTCCGCTGGATGACTTCCGTGTTGCAGCCGAAAATCCCGGCCATTATCTCTATGCACTTGAGAAGAAGCGTTTCCGAAGGGATGACAGATATGAGGGTTGAAAGCCGTTGCATTGCCTCTTCCTCTCTGTTTGGGTCGGTTCCGGGATTCTTGCCTCGTAAGGAGATGGCAAAATATTGAAGGAAATTCTGTTCCCGGTTTGCAAGCCATTTTCCGGTTTCAAGTTTCTGCTCCTGGGCAATATTATCAGGATCCTTCCCTTCAGGAAGCGGAACTGCACTGACCTGGAAACCCGCACGCAGAAAAGCCTCACAGTTGACCAGTGACGCTTTCAGCCCGGCTGCATCCGCATCATATACAAGTATCACGCGATGGGTGAACCGGCCAAGCAGCTGTATCTGTTCCGGAGTCAGTGCGGTTCCGCTGGTGGCAACGGTATTGCAGACACCGAACTTGTGCATGGACATGGCATCGAACTGGCCTTCGACTATATACGCACAATCATATCTTGCAATGGCAGTACGTGCCTGGTACAAACCGAAAAGGTGAGTGCCTTTCTTGAACAACGGCGTGTCCCCGGTATTGACGTACTTGCCGGTGTTTTCCTGCGGGGTCAGCCAGCGTCCGGTATATCCGTTTATGTTGCCCTTGATATCAAAATAGGGAAACATGATGCGGTCCTTGAAAGTGTCGAAGGTGAAGTTCTTCTCGCTTCTCTTCAGGATGTCCGTTTCAAGCAGCTTCTGTTCGGAAAATCCGGCTGCAAGCATCTCCTTTTTAGCCAGGTTGCCTGCCGGGGCATATCCAATTCTGAAATCCTTCAGGACCTTGTCATCCAGGCTGAACCCTCTGTCATGCAGATAAAGTTGCGCCTCCGGAAGATGCTTCTCGAAAAAGAATGCGGCGCCTTTCATCGCTATACGCTGCGCTTCACGTTCTTTTACCCTGGCCGTTTCCTCGTCGGACATCACCCGTTCAGGGAGAGAGATTCCCGCACGGCCAGCCAGCCAGGTGACAGCCTCGTTGAATGACATGTTCTCATGATCCTGGACAAACTGGATGACATCCCCTCCCTTGCCGCAGACGAAACACCTGTATGTCTGTCTTGACGGGCTAACGGTCATCGACGGATGTCGGTCTGGATGAAACGGGCAGATCCCTATATAATTGATACCTCTCTTGTGAAGGGATACAAATTGGCCGATCACGTCCGTAATCTCGTTGGCATCCTTTATTCTCTGTTTTAATTCGTCATCAATCATTGTTCTTCAAATATGCAAAGTTGACGCGCTGCGAATGCCTCCTCCAGTGTTATGCCGAAATACTTCGACAACGCGATATATTCTTCTTGGTTTATATTTTTTCGGCCATAGAAAATATCCCACCAGCGCATCTGGTTGATGCCTACCTCCTGGTAGAAGGCACGGTTGGGCATGAAATTTTCCGGATGCCGGAATTTCAGTCGGAGAATCTCCTGCACCAGATTCCGCTTGACTGTCTGTCCCACTACAATATGCTTCCGGTGCATATATAACTGTACAGCCAATGCGGATCTTCCCAAATGCTCCGCCATTTGTTCCAATGTCTTCTTATTGACATTTTCCCGGACGTATCTGTCCTCATCGGGTTGCCATCTTCCATTGTTCATAGCTTTCTTTCCTCCATATCTGTGTATAGTCTTCATTGAATTCGTATTCAGAGTGCCCGGTGATATAGCAGCAACAGAATTTGATAAATAGTTCCTGCTGCTCCGGTATGACCGAGCCCCCGATATCATAGTAATGCATGACCTTGAGCTTGTCGAGGGCACTATATACCCTCGTCTCAAACTCAAGAAAAGCGTCGACGCCAAGCGTCTCCAAGAAACAGTCTATCCAATCAAGATTTTCCATTCTATATTTCAATAGGCTTTCCATATCATCAAGGACGTTATCTGCTCCTACAGTTCCCGCGTTTCCTTCAGGCTCCCAATGAACAAGTTCATCAGTCTCGCATATAGTCCGGAAGCTTCCTTCAGATTATCCGGATTCTTGCCGGTAAGCTGCACCTTCATATTATCCTTGGAGTAGTCATGGCATATAGCCAAGTGCAGCTCCCGGTTCCGGTCATCAACTACCGAGACCTTCACTTCCTCCACCACACTCCCCAGTTCTGAGGCATCCAACCACAAATATGACTTTTCATCTGTCTTCAGATGGCAGTACCGATGTACCTTGCCACCTTTACGAATTAACTCCACTTCGACGATTGTCGCTACTTGATTGGTACGCAGAATGCGTACTTTCTGACCTTTCTTCATTGATATTTCTTTTTTATTCATTACTGATTTGTTATTAGTCAATTAAAAAGGTCTTGTATTCCAATAGTTAAGCCAATGCCCGAAACAATCACATCGGTTCCCGTCATTTTCCTTACGGACAAAAGCGAGATTGTTTCTATCAATCAATGGCTTATCGTAAGGGTATTGTTTTACTCTGATTTTATAGGCTCGTAGCGCAAGCCTACGGTTCTTTATTTTATTCATACCTTCTTTTTATTAATCAATTATTTCAAATGTAACTTTTACTTTTTTACAGCGAAAGCCTTTCTTATACATCTGTTTCCATGTTAAACCAGTTCCGTCCAGCCAGTATCTGACACAATCTCTTCGGTAGTACTTTTGAGTATTCATCACAAGTGTACCATCTGGATAAGCTATCATGTACATTATCTCTTTACGCATAATGTTTCTTTCTTTATTGTATTGATTATTCGTTTATATTAGGAACCTGTCCAACTTTTATATAGTAGTCAATGCTTTCAGGTGCAGAGGGTATCTTTCCTTTTATCATATCAACTACATAATTCCATGAACGCATTACGTTCCGATCTAAACATGATTCTCTTTTAGGGGAATCAAGCGCATTTGCTACCATCCGAAGTGTATCAGCTATTTCTTTTAGCTCCCAAAGAGGGACTTTTATCATTTTAGTCAATTCGCTCATATTTAATTTGTTACTCGTTAAATGACTACCATCACATTTCTTTTTATAATAAATATAGTATCCGTTATATAGTATGTGATTGCTTGCCTTTCAGCATCTCTCAGCAAGTCTTTTTTTAAGATTTGATAGTAGGAGTTGGTACACTCTGCGTAAACCATTACCTCTCGTACCCTTTTTAAATCATCCAAAAAAGATTACGGATTATGCTTCTTTATCAACTTAGTTCTCATCTCCTTTTTTATATTTTA
Source organism: Bacteroides sp. D20 (assembly GCF_003436255.1). Taxonomy (NCBI): domain Bacteria; kingdom Pseudomonadati; phylum Bacteroidota; class Bacteroidia; order Bacteroidales; family Bacteroidaceae; genus Bacteroides; species Bacteroides sp. D20. The sequence goes on from NZ_QSOO01000017.1 coordinate 37,273, forward strand.
TCTCAAATACTTTTTTTACAGTATCGCAGATAATGGCCACTATAGGTATTGCACAAACAAGCGCACAGCTAATCCCTCCCCAATCCATTGTTCTATATTCATATTTATTCGATTACATTACAAAACATACACAACTATATGCTCCACTTTCAGGTATTCCCCCGAAGTCAACCCTGATACACAATTCTCCACAAATGACAAATGGCTTATCGCTCATCACCTTGCCATAAACACCATAATGTTCGTGAAATACCTCTGAACCCGGTTTCATCGAGTCCAATGCCTTTTTCATTTTCTCGGAGGTATAAACGGTTATCCATCTGTTGGAATAATTGTAATAAAGCAGTCCGGTATCGAGAGAATCGCACATCTTCAATACGGTCTCTTCCACCTTCTGCCGGCTGAATACGACGCTGGTCTGCAGCTTCTGCACCTTAACGTCCGGAAACTTCTTTTTGAATGTTGTTTTGGTTACCATGATTCTTATTATTAGATTGTTATAACTCTTTAAATTCCTGCTCCATCCGGCACTTTCTTACGTAAAGTCCATCAATAATGTACTGGGTACAATACTTGGGAAGGGGGATAACAACAAGGTCACGAGTACCCCTATCGGCATCGCGATACACACAGCATTCCCTGCTGCTTTTTAGGATTGAATCAAGCAGGGAATCACACTTTTCAATCTCTTCCTTGAGGGTTTTGGCCCTCTCAAACGATTCATTGTTCATATTATCTTAAAAATAATGGTGTGATGTACATGGGGGTGGAAATTTTTGCTTGGTAGAATATCCCATCAGCTCCAGGTTAAAGATGTCCTCTCCGATTTCTTTCCACGCCGAATATACACCATACATACATTCACGCGCATAGAAAGGCGGCTTGTAGGGGTCGCATACGCAGATTATCTGCACATGTGATTTTCTGTTGTATGATACCAGCTTCGTTCTGGAATCATCGAATAAATCTCCAACGACATGTTGGCCAGGGCGGATATTGTAACAGTAACTGTTGTCCTGATACACGTCAAGGGTCTCCCAAGGATATGTCGGGAAATCTGTCATTTTCATATCTTCTCCCATATTACCGCATATTAGATAGACACCCGATTGCAAATCCTATTATCCCAATATTTATCATCAAGACGATAATATCAAAGAGAAAGAGAATTCGGTAAGGTCCGGATGCTTTCCGCATTGCCCAAACACATAGTATCAAGGCGGCCACCAATGCAATCAGAGATGTCCATAAAAAAACAATCACATTACTCATCACTGTCCTATTTTTGCGAATTCATCTATCTTATCTGCCAAAGCATAACAGCCCATCACCTTTTCATAGGATATGATACAGACAATACTGTCACTGTCATGCTCCACAAGAATAGTCCACTGCCCGTCCTTACCGCTCTCAAATACATCAAGTCGAACCGGACGGCTGCGTAGGTATTTCTCATTCATAACCTTAATCTGGTGCTCGATGTCACACTTCAGTGCATCCAGAGAACATTCGTCAGCAATCAGATGTCGGTCAAACTGTTGCACGTATATCTGTAATGCCCTGCCTTTTTTGTTGACATTGGCATAAGTCTTGATGTTGTCTATAAAGTATCTCATAGCATTCAGATTTTATGTATTTACCAAGTATTGCTCCATAAGTTCGGGGATATCTTCTATCATCTTCAGCATGCACTCATGCGGTGCATCGAGAAATGAAATAACAAGGATACTAAAGTCCTGGTCTATCTGCCGAACTTCGTCTACCTGCAGGTAGTCCAGCGCATCAACGGCATCGACGAAAGGAAGATGACTCTTGAGTGCAAATCCACAGTTGCATATTGCTCTGCCCGAAGCCGTCGGACGTGGAATCCACATCCTGAACTGTCCGTCAGGAGTGGAAATGGAAGAAAAACCTTTGTTATTATTCATATATTCTGTTTATTAAGTTAGTAAATCGTCGTCTCATATAGGGGAATCGAACCCCAGTCGCAGCAAATCTTAAGTATACCGCTACCATTTGAATGTAGTATGAGGGGCCGGACTATCTTCGCAGACCGTCACAGCCATAGAATACACATTAAACACAGATGGCACACCTCACGGTGGGCTTATTTCATTTGATTCCGATGCCAGTAGGAAATCATCTCACCCACATTACGAACCTTGATTTTTGCCTTGATATTCTCCCGATGGCGGTTAACCGTACAAGGCGAGATATGCAGCTCTGCCGCAATTTCATCTGTTTGGCAGTTAGAGGCAATGAGCCGGAATACATCCATCTCGCGATCGGTCAGTGCTGTATCAAGCTCCGGTCTGCATATCACCCCTTCATGTTCACATTCACCCCGTAACGGGCATTTGACCTCCTCGAATACAAACTGTCCATCCTTGTTAATGTCAAGATTGTACTGGTCATACTCTCCGAAATTGCATCGGATGAAACGATGAACTACCCGGAATTCATAATGCCACCGGTTCATCGTGCTGCTGGAGTAGAGTTGCATCAGCCGGGCATGTGCCTTGGGGTATCGATCCCGGATAATGGCAAGCATGTGTTCAATAGTTGGGCGGTCGGTGTCCTTAAGAACCACCGCCGACTGCCCGAACTCCTTCATCATAATATCACCTTCAGGAGTGTTGTAGAACTCGATGTTTTGCAACATGACGTTTAGAAATGATTGATATATTAGTTTTGACTATAACATCGTCCTGTTAATTCTTCGAAGGGAATGAAGGAGCTGTACTGAGTCATTAGCTCATTAAAGCATTTTTTCTCTAATGGCTTAAAAGTATTGTTGCGTAGCTTTACATAAAAAGAAGGATACGATATACCACTCTTTTCCAAAAATGCCTTTTTGAATTCTTTTTTTTCTTGTTCGCCCAACGCATCATACTGGTCTTTAAATACCATTTTACTAAGATTTTGTCCTTTTTCCATTATTAGTATATTTTTTAGTCTTATATTTATACTGCAAAGGTGTAGAAAACTATTCTATTAGGCAAGTTTTCTATCCTATATTTGTGATAACGATTACTTATTTATACTTTATCTAAACAATAAAACATGTTTAATGGCTTGAAAATACATAAATTGCTTGAAGAAAGAGGACTTACTAAAGTAAGCCTATTTACCCATATAGGTATATCTAAGAAAGGACTTGATGATATTATAAATGGAGTTCATGCGCCTAAGGTTACTTATGTAGAAGCACTGGCTGATTTTTTCAAGGTACCAATAGATTTCTTTTTTGATAGAGATATAAACTCTTCTGGAATTAATATAGGTCATCAAGTCAAAGGTAATGGAAACAAGGTATCAGGAAATATAACTTTAAGTGAATGTCAGAAAGAGCTTGAACACATGAAAGCCCTTTTAGAAGAAAAGGATAAAATCATAACTGAGAAAGAAAGAACAATCCAAATATTAATGAATAAATAACCTTTAAAATATAAGAGAAAATAGACAGAAATAGACAGAAATAGGCAAATAGACAAATATACAGATATGTAAGTAGTTGTTATTTAAGTAGATATGGAGTGTGTATCCCCTCCCTCCAGCTCCACGGAAATAGTAAAAAGAAGTTTGTAAGTCCTTGAATTCCAGTAATTCAGGGGCTTTTTCTTTTCTTCTACTCCCCCTACCTTTTATATTCATTTAGAAAACAGTTGTAGTAAATGTGCTACAATTCAAAATTAATATCTACTTTTGTCTGTTCAAAAATCAATAACTATTAGAAGTGGGGGCAACACTTTAAATTCTGCAACAGATTTATGAAAATTCACGAAGGAAAATGTACAGAGAAGATTTTGAAAGAACGTGAACGGATTGGTAACCGGTTAGCCATTCTTCGCAAGAAGAGAAATATGACCCAAGAGGAATTGGCTAATCTTTGTGGTGTTAATCGTGTTAATATAGCCAAGATAGAGAAAGGGGCTTATAATGTGAGCATTGATATACTATCTAAGGTAACATCCGCTCTTGGTTTTGTGATAGATATAAAAGTGGATAGCTCTGTTTGTCCGACTCATTTCTCTCAACGTAAACCTGTAAAGCTGGTAATAGGGGAAGATTATTATGTCAGTTTTGGCAATAACGAAGCCCATAGATGTAAGCTGGTGGATATTCCGGAGATGTACCAAGGTCAAAGAATTAAAATCGAAACTCCGACCCCGAGAGGGTCTATCACCCACATATTATTTGCCGATGAAATAGGAACGACACCTGACGAGGCTGTAATGAACCAAGTAACGATGTAAAAACATTAAAAGGGAGGAAGTGCAAGTTCCCCTTTTATTGAAATCACCTTCGCTACAACCATCTGCAGCGAGGGTGATTTTTTAGTTTATGAGGGTTTCTACACACCCTCTTTCATCAGGGCTATTCAGAAATTTAATGGTTTCTTCTGAATATATAATCTTAAATTGATGGTTCGGAATCAATTCTAAAGCTGGGAAATCAGTAGTGATTAACAGTTTTAGTCCCTTTCTTTAATATGTAAAAGCAACTTGTACAAAAGAAGTTTCTTATGTACGGGATAGCAGCAATAACTCCGTTGAGCCTTCGTGGGGACAAGCCGAATTTGATTTTATAATGTGGGTTTATAAGGTACAGTCTCCGGTCAATGATTTGATAGTTGGCTTGCCGGGCGATGCGATTGAACAGTTCGATGGTGCATCCGGTGCTCTTTATATCCAGTAGCTCCGTGATTACGCGTTCCTGCTCACCGCATAGTCTTAATATCCATCTGTATAAAGTGCGGGGAAGGAGGTGGAGAAAAGGGAAATGTGAAACAATGTGGCTGTGTGCTATCTGCTGGTGGCCTCCGAATGGCATTTGCCAGGCGGGAAATCCTACAAATACAGCTCCGTCGGCAGACAAATGTTTTTGTAGGCCGGAGAGGAACCGTTCTTTGTCTCTGATATGCTCTATCACATCGTGTAGAAGAATCAGGGGAAAATTCGTAGCCTTGTCCTCAAGCTGGAAAATGTCGGTGGCAATGAACTGTCCCTGCTGATGCCTTTGGGTGAAGAAGGTCCTGGCTTGCTCTATTCGCATGGCATCAATGTCTACGCCCATCACCCGGCAACCGGCTTTGGCAAAGGGAAGCAGATTGCCTCCCTCTCCACAGCCCACTTCCAGCACTTTATCGGGGATGTGTCCGATGACTTCCTTTATGTAGGGGATATAATAGTTCTTGCTGGTCTGTGACTGTTCATCAAAGTAGCTTTCCCGGTCGGTATGTCGTTTCTGCATGTTCTTTGTTCCTTCTTGAGTTTAATTATCCATATAAATAGATAATCAGTCGGGTAAAAGACTGCGTGGCGCATCGTTTTTTTACCAGGAAATGCGGAGGCCTACCGGGAGGGTGAATGTGAACGGGTGTTCCTTTCGGATGGTGCGCAGTTGGCTGCCGTCGGGGATATAATAGTTTACAGTCGGCTCCAGATAGATGCCTGCCTGGGGTGTGAGGCGATATTGTATGCCTATACTTGTGTTGACCGACCACTGCCAGGGAGCACTTACCGGCTGGCTGTCGAGCTTGTGTGGAATACTGTCCGTGACATGGAAGCTTTGGAGTGTCCCTTTTATGGGGATATCCACCTGCATGCCTGCCGTGGCATAACCGGAGAAACGTTTGTAATGCCAGAAACGGTAGGAAAGCCGGAGAGGAATGCCGATATAATGTAGCTTCTGGTTGTCTTGAATGCGGAATGCTTCGCCGGTAGTGAACTCCGACCTGAGAAGCGTATATTGCAATCCGGTTTCCAGACTCCAACGCTCATTCAATTTCTTGCTGAGAGAGAGTCCCACGACGATGGGGGCATGATGCTGCTGGTTCTCAACAATCCTGCCGCTGTTATTCTGGGCAATCTGCATGAGTCCGATGGAATCTTTTCCCAGAGTACCCTGCTGATAGCGGGTGTGCAGATAAGAATAATACTCTTCCCACGTGCTGACTTGTTGAGGGAAGTCACTTGAAATGCCGTCGGTATGTGGAGTGGCAATCAGCTTATATAAGTTCTGTGCCAGTTGCGGTCCGAGTGAACCAGCCAGCATCAACTTCCATTTTCCGGATTTCTTCTTGCGGGTTGGCGGCATCAGGGAAGGGGAGGAGGCGAAAGCCATCTGCCGGTTGGTGATGGTCTGTCCGGTGAATGGAGAAGGTATGGGATATTTGTGGATACTATCTTTCATTGTGGGTATGGCAAGGGGCCATTCTGTGGAAACTGGAACGGGAGGGATGATTCGTTCCCTTTTGTTCAGATTTTCTTTAGTATGGCATTGTTCGCCGGTTCGGGGAGTATCGGTTTTCTTTGTTTGTTGCGTACTCCCGGCTTGCCTGGAAGAAACTTTGGACAAACGGTTTTCCCTGATACTCTTTTTCTCTCTGTACAGATAGTCATACAGCGTTGGAAAGAGAAGCAATACTGTCAAAACAATGAATACACGGTATCCTGCCAGCATCTTTTTAAGTAAAATTTTCGCCCGGAACAATTGGGAGGAAGAGGAGTGTGGCGCTATACCCAGTAAATCTCCGATTTCTTTGTGGGACAATCCTTCCAGTACTGCCAGTTTAAATACCTTGCAGTAGCCCTCCGGAAGGCTCTCCACTATATCCAGCATCTTATCGTACGAAATGAAATCCGGACAAAAAGGATTTTCAGCAGGCTCTTCCTCTTCCGGAATATCTGTCAATGGGATGGTGGGGTTGGCATTGGCATGGTTGAGGTATTGCAGTGCCAGGTTTCTCATAATCTTTTTCATCCAGTATTCCAGTTTCTCCGGGTTGCGCAGCGAATGAATGGAAGTGAATATGATGACAAAACCGTCGTGAAGAAGATCTTGGGCTATCGTTGGGTCGGGAATATAGCGTAGGCATACTTTCAGCATTTTCTCTGAATAGTTTTCGTAGAGCAGGCTCAAGGCCTGCCCGTTTCCCTTCTGGCATAAAGTGACAAGAGCTTTTGTATCCATGTGTTTGTCTCAATGTTATTTCTTAAGGATAGAGAAGAACATGAATGACTGCATGGATTTTTATTTTTTAACTAAGCCTCCCGGTTGACTTCTGCTGCACAGTCCGGACAAATGCCTTTCAGTACATAGTTGATGCTGTTCAGTGTAAATCCTTGAGGCAGCTTCACCACCGGAGTGGGAATGTTGGTGAAGCAGAAGGTTTTGTTGCATTTCTCGCAATGGAAATGGGTGTGCAGGTCGCTTACGTCGCAAGAGCAACTGTCGCTGCACACGGCATACTTGAAGGAACCCGTCCCGTCATCTATACTGTGTATCAGATGATGGGAGAGGAATAGGGTAAGGGTACGGAAGATGGTGGATTTGTCCACCGTATCCAGCATGGTTTCAAGGTCGAGCAATGAGACGGAACGGCCTGCCTGCATCATGGTGCGCAATACCAGGATGCGGATGGCAGTGGGCTGTATGTCCCTTTTGGCCAATAGGTCCAAATATTTCTTTTCTTCCATTTTTTCTATTTAATAAGTTTTTGTATGCGTATGGCGTTCACTATCGCAATGAGGGCGACGCCTACGTCGGCAAAGACAGCTTCCCAAAGTGTAGCGATTCCACCGGCACCGAGGATGAGGACAAGCAGCTTCACTCCGAAAGCCAGCGAGATGTTCTGCCAGACAATCCGGTGGGTTTGCCTGCCCGCATGAATGGCGGTGGCCACTCTCGAAGGCTGGTCTGTCTGTATCACTACATCGGCGGTTTCGATGGCGGCATCGCTGCCAAGTCCGCCCATGGCGATGCCCACATGGCTAAGGGCAAGAACCGGGGCATCATTGATGCCGTCGCCCACAAAGGCTATTCGGTTGGCAGGGTTGCTGCGGAGTGCCTCGATGTGCTTCACCTTTCCGTCCGGCAGCAGGTTTCCGTATGCCTGGGTGATGCCTAGCTTTTCTGCAAAGTTAGTAACAATGGCTTGTTTGTCTCCCGATAATATCTGAATATTATTGATATTTAAAGCTTTTAATTCTTTGACGGCGTTGACGGCATCTTCCTTTAATGTGTCTGATAGCAACAGATAACCGGCATATTTTGTTCCGATGGCGCAGGCCACAATCGTATCGACAATTGATGACAATTCATCGGGATATTCTATCCCGAACTTAGTCAGCAGGCGGGTGTTCCCCACCAGGACACGCGTTCCATCCATAGTGGCTTGCAGTCCGTGGCCGGCAATCTCCGTAACGTCCGTTGTGGCAATCAGCTCTATATCTCTTTGTTTGGCATAGCTTATGATGGCTTTGGCTATGGGGTGCGTACTGTTTCGCTCTGCCGAGGCGGCAAGCTGTATCAACTTCTCTTCCGTAACTCCCGGTTGTGCCTGGCAGGATTGTACATCGAAGGTGCCTTTGGTCAGCGTACCCGTCTTGTCGAATACCACCGTGTTGACTTGGGTGATGGCATCGAGGTAGTTGCCACCTTTGAAGAGGACACCCAGGCGGGAGGCGGCGCCGATTCCTCCGAAGTAGCCTAACGGAATGCTTACGACGAGGGCGCACGGGCAGGAGATAACCAGAAAGACCAATGCCCTGTATAGCCAGTCATTGAAGATGAACGAGAATTGTGCATCTGCCAGCGAATAGAGGAAGGGGAGCAGTACAATCAATGCCGCCAGTCCGGTGACGGCGGGCGTATAGATACGGGCAAACTTACGGATGAAAAGTTCTGCCGGCGCTTTGCGCTCGGAGGCATTCTGCACCAGTTCCAATATACGGGAAAGAGCACTTTTCTCGAAGGGTTTGGTGACTTGGATGCGTACGACTTTGTCGGTCGCAATCATTCCGGCAAGCACTTCCCCGCCCTGGCGGATGTTGCGGGGAACACTTTCTCCCGTCAGTGCAGAGGTGTTGAAGGCGGCAACTTCGTCCAGCATCGTTCCGTCCAGGGGGACGCGCTCTCCGGCTTTTACTTCGATGGTTTCGCCTACCTGCACACGTTGGGGAGCTTCGACAAGCGTACTGCCGTTTCTGATGACCGTTGCCGTTTCGGGACGTACGTCGAGCAGGGCGCTGATGTTACGCTTGGCTTTGTCTACGGCTTTGTCCTGAAAGAGCTCTCCCAAGGAGTAGAAGAGCATGACGGCAACGCCTTCGGGATATTCGCCTATATAGAAGGCGCCGAGGGTGGCGATGGACATAAGGGTGAATTCGCTGAACACGTTCTTTTGCAGGATGCTTTCCCAGGCTTCCCTCATCACCGGGAGGCCTACGGAGAGATAGGCAAGCAAGTACCATATAAAAGGTACATACTCTCCCTTGAAGAAGGTGGCGTCAGTAGCATTCAGGATGAGACTTCCGAAAAGTAATAGGGTGGAGAGGATGATTCTCCAATAATCTTTCAGCAGACTGTTTCTTTTTTCTTGTATCGCTGTATGTCCGTGTGTGCAGCAGCATTTGCAACTCATATTGTTTCCTCTTATTTTCTATTTTCTGCAGCAAAGGTAGCGGAAAGGAGATGCAACTTGGTTGCAAAGTGAAAATTTCCGGAATGTCCGGGAAAGATTTCGCAAGCCGACACTTTCCGTATCGGCAATATCGGAGATGTTCATCCCGAAGATTTCCGGTAGCTGATAGAGGTAATTCGCGAGTTAAACGCTATCTTTCCCTATTTTTACACCCAATTTCGGAGGTATTAGATTTATGGCAACATCCAGAGAAATGGAAGAATACGGAGTTGTTCCTATACATTTCCGTTTCTTTTTTCCCGGTTTGGAGACTGCTCTGCATCCTGCGATACACTATCCAGGGGGTGGGATATACCAATCTTGCCATGCTTTCCGGTGTCTTGGAGATGATTGCCCGGATACTGGTCAGCCTACTGGCTGTTCCAGCCTTCGGTTGTCTGGCTGTTTGTTTTGGTGACCCTACTGCATGGATTTTTGCAGATGCCTTTTTAATACCAGCCTTCATTTATGTCTATCGGCGGATACTTCGGATGAAGAAAAATTAGTGTATCTTTGTATCGGGGAGTTGAAAGAAGAATGACTGGACGAAAAATTATACACATCGATATGGACGCATTCTACGCCTCCGTAGAACAGCGTGATAATCCTGCATTGCGGGGCAAGCCCATTGCCGTGGGCCATGCGGAGGAACGGGGAGTGGTGGCGGCAGCCAGTTACGAGGCACGGCGTTTCGGGGTGCGTTCTGCCATGTCGTCACTGAAGGCAAAGCAGCTGTGCCCCCAACTTATCTTTATCCCGGGACGGATGGAAGTCTACAAATCCGTTTCCCGCCAGATACACGAAATCTTTCATGAATATACGGATGTCATCGAGCCCATTTCGCTGGACGAGGCTTTTTTGGATGTGACGGAGAATAAACCGGGCATTCCATTGGCTGTAGACATCGCGAAGGAGATAAAGCGGAAGGTGCGGGAGAGGTTGAATCTGGTGGCTTCCGCCGGCATATCCTATAATAAGTTTCTTGCCAAGATAGCCTCGGACTACCGCAAGCCGGATGGGCTTTGCACCATACATCCTGCCCAGGCACTGGACTTTGTTGCCCGGCTGCCCATTGAAAGTTTCTGGGGAGTGGGACCGGTAACGGCGAAGAAGATGCACACCTTGGGGATTCACAACGGGGAACAGCTGCGCATGCAGTCTTTGGAGATGCTGACCCGCGAATTTGGCAAAGTGGGGACAGTCTATTATGATTTTGCCCGTGGCATCGATACCCGTCCGGTAGAGGCTGTCCGCATCCGCAAGTCTGTGGGTTGCGAACATACGTTGGAGAAGGACATCAGCAAGCGTTCATCCGTCATTATAGAGCTGTACCATGCGGCAGTGGAGCTGGTGGGGCGACTGGAGCACGCCAATTTCCGCGGGAATACGCTGACGCTGAAAATCAAGTTTCATGATTTTAGCCAGATTACCCGCAGTATGACCCAAACAAAGGAGCTGGTTGCCCTTGACGTGATTCTGCCTTTGGCAAAGCAATTGCTGCAGGAAGTGGATTATGAACATCATCCTATCCGTTTGATTGGGCTTTCCGTTTCCAACCCCCGTGAAGAGGGGGAGGAGAAAGGAGTCTGGGAACAGCTGAGTTTTGAATTTAGTGACTGGGAGACGGAACATTCAAATAAATAATGCTATATTTGTGTTCAGTATTAAAAAAAGGAAAGCTATGGGCTGTTTTATGAATATTTTGTGGTTGATGTTTGGAGGTATCATCACTGCTGTGGAGTATCTTATTGCAAGTTTATTGATGATGTTCACCATTATTGGCATCCCTTTTGGCATGCAGACCTTGAAAATGGCAAGCCTTGCCTTGTGGCCTTTCGGCAAAGAGGTTCGTAGCGGGGAACGTTCCAACGGTTGCCTCTATGTGCTGATGAATATTCTTTGGATATTCTTGGGCGGCATTTGGATTTGCCTTTCGCACTTGGGATTCGGGTTATTGCTGTGCATCACCATTATAGGCATTCCTTTCGGTATCCAACACTTTAAGCTGGCAGGGCTGGCATTGACTCCTTTCGGGAAGGATATTGTTGCGGCTTGAGCGATTGTGCTGTATCGTTTTTTATAAATATATGTAAGTATAATTGATGGTAGAGGATGAATGGCGCTTTAATCTTATTGTAATGTGCTTCTGCTTGCATGCTAAATGTTTAGCTTTGTGTTTAGCATCCGATTATGGTTCTATTTTTTGTTTTTATTTGAATTATATATAATAATAATTTTATTTTTAAAAGTGAAATGTTATATTTGTGATTATCCTCACCTATAACACTTCACATATATGCGAAAAACACACCTTTACACGCTACTATGCGTCCTATGTTTTCCATCTTTGGTTTGTGCACAACAAGCCGTTTTTGATGAATTCAGAAAAGCGGCAGGAGATTATGCTGCTCTTTACTCCGGTAAGGCAGAGGAAAATTATAACCAGCAGAAGTATCTTAACCATCCCTATTGGAATACGGATGAATTTCGCGAGGGGGCTGTCTGTTATGGCAGATGGCTTTACTCGGATTTGCAGCTCCGTTATGATACCTATAAAAAGAGTCTGATTGTGGTTACTCCGGAGAAACGGATAACCTTGCAGGTAGATATGCGGAAAGTGGATTATTTTGTCATAGAAGGACAGAAGTTTGTACCGCAGGGTGACTGTTTCGCTGCGTTGCTATATGATAGTCCGCAAATGTGCCTGACACAGTATATCGTATCCACAATGGAGTCTCAGGTGAAGAAAAACGATCTTTATTACAGCCGGTTCAAGAAAAAGAGCTATTTCAGTCTTCGCAGTGGCGGAACCGATTATGTGATAACTTCCCGTTCGGGTTTCTTGAAACTTTTTCCTACATACAAGAAGCAGTTGAAGGCTTATTGCCGGAAAGAGCGGCTGGACTTCAAGGAAGATGGCGGTGTCCGGGCAATGACCCGGTTAACGGAATATATTGATTCCTTAATTCATGGAAAATAATATGAAAGCACATAATCTTAAATATACAGTAGCCTTTTTCCTCCTATTGTCGCCTTTCGGCATGTTTGCACAGCAACAGATGGCTACGGACAGCATTTCCATATTCGAATTGATGGATGCAGTAGAAAAGGGCACGTCTTGCCGTGTTTATACAACGATAACGGTTCCTTTTAAAGTGAAGCGGGCAGAGGTGAAGAACCCCACTGCCGAGTACTTGAGAGAGGCTTTGGCAGCTACTATCTATAAGGTGACGGTTTATGGTGACAGAATATTTGTCTTGCCGGAGATTTTTCTGGCTACCTCGCTGCCACCGGTATTGATGGGGGAAAAGTTGGAGACGGATGAGGAACTATTGCCTTCATACATTCCTATTGTGAAGTCTTCTTCAGAAAACAAGGTCTATGAGATAGGAAACAAGTACAAGCCTGCCCCCGGAGATATGATAACTTTGACCGGAAGAGTTTCTGACTTTAAGACCGGCCAGAATCTGGATGGTATCGACATCATTCATCGAGAGCCGTGGGTAGCTACGACGACCAACCGTCAGGGGGAATTTACCATTGACCTGCCTGCAGGCTATAATATTCTTGAAATCAGTGGGATGAATATCAAAGTGACCCATCGGCAATTTATGCTTTATGGTGAAGGCATTGTCCATATCGAGTTGGAAGAGGAAGACCATATGCTGGATGAGGTGCTTATTGTTTCGGGGCGTATACAGAACGTGAAAAGTGTGCAGTTGGGAATGGAGAAGCTGCAGCCTGCCCTGCTGAAAAACATTCCTACGGCTATGGGTGAGGTGGATGTGCTGAAGATGATACAGACACTTCCCGGCATCAAGACAGTGGGGGAGGCATCCAGCGGATACAATGTGCGTGGGAGTGCCGCTGACCAGAACCTGCTTCTTTTCAATAACGGAACGATTTATAACCCCAATCATCTTTTCGGTTTTTTCACGGCTTTTAATTCGGACATGATAAAGGATGCGGAACTTTATAAGAGCAGTATCCCCAGCCAGTATGGCGGGCGTATCGCTTCCGTACTGAACATCACCAGCAAGGAGGCGAACAAGGAAAAGTTTACTGGTTCTGCAGGTATCGGGCTTGTGACCAGTAAGTTGAATCTCGAGATTCCCATCATTAAGGAAAAGACTTCCCTTCTGCTGAGTGGACGTACGACCTATTCGGACTGGATAATGAAGACATTGCCCAACAAAAGCGGGTATCGTGATGGGAAAGCCGGTTTCTATGATTTGGGGACTGTCTTCTCGCATACGCTGAACGAGCGCAACAAGCTGAATGTCTATGGCTATTATAGTCACGACCGTTTTGCCTTTAATGACAATGAGAAGTATGCCTACAACAATATGAATTTCTCGGCAAACTGGAGGACTGTCTTTGCAGAAAAGCTGACCGGAAACTTCTCTTTCGGTTATGACCACTACGATTACCGAAATGATGAAACGGTGGAGGAAGCGTCTGCCGCACGGCTGTCTTTTGCCATTAACCAATGGTTTGGAAAAGCGGACTTTCTTTATCAAGCCGGCAATAGCCATGCGGTGAACTTCGGTTTGATGAGCCAGCTGTATAATGTGAATTCCGGGACCTACGAGCCGGTGGGGCCTAATTCGCTGGTAAGATATGATGAACTGCAAAAGGATAAAGCACTGGAAAGTGCCGTTTATATAGGGGATGAATGGGATATAACTTCCAGGCTCTCCATCAATGCGGGTATACGCTATTCCATGCTCAATGCTTTGGGACCGTGCACTTACTATACATATCAGGAAGGTATACTGCCCTCCATGTCTTCGGTGGCGGATTCTATCACGGCGGGGAATGGAAAGGTCATCAAGACCTATCACGGACCGGAATTCAGAGTGTCGGCACGTTATGCCTTTACAGATGATTTTTCCGTAAAGGCCGGTTTCAATACGATGAGGCAGTATATCCATAAGGTATCGAATACTGCCGTTATGTCTCCTACAGATACCTGGAAGCTGAGCGACCCCAATATCAAGCCTCAACGTGGCTGGCAGGTGGCGGCAGGCGCCTACTATAATACGCCGGGGCAACTTCTGGAATTATCTGTAGAAGGATATTACAAAAAGCTGATTGATTATCTGGATTATCGCAGTTCCGCCCAAATCCTGATGAACCACCATCTGGAGACGGATGTCATCAATACGGAGGGATATGCTTACGGCGTGGAATTCCAGGTGAAAAAACCGGCTGGAAAACTGAACGGGTGGATGAGCTATACTTATTCGCGCACTTTCTTGCGTCAGAATGATCCGCGCATAGCCCGTCCCATCAATGGTGGAGAATGGTATCCGACCGAGTATGACAAGCCGCATGACTTCAAGCTTGTAGGCAATTACAAGTTTACCCGCCGTTACAGCATGTCTTTCAATATGGATTACAGTACGGGCCGTCCCACCACAATTCCTGCCGGGCAATACTACGACCAGGGTTTGAAGAAAATGCAGGTTTACTATACCGACCGTAACAGTTATCGTGTTCCCGACTATTTCCGTATGGATTTGTCGTTCAATATTGAACCCAGTCACCACCTGACATTGTTGACCCACAGTTCCCTTTCTTTCGGTATCTATAACCTGACCGGAAGGAAGAATGTGTACTCTGTCTATTTTGTGTCCGAGGAGGGTAGGATTCAAGGATACAAGATGTCCATATTCGGTGCTCCCATTCCTTTTGTTACTTATAATATTAAATTCTGAAAGGGTATGAAGAATAAAGTATATTGGGTGATATGTATATGTCCGTTATGGTTGTTCCTTAGTAATTGTGTGGATAAGTTCAATGCCCACTTGCCGGAAAGTAGTATCGGCCTTCTCATAGTTGAAGGTAGTATAATATCGGATAGTGCTGTCGTGTTTTCTTTGAGCCGTTCCTTTTCCTTGGATGTGGAAGGGGTTCCTCCTGATTTCAATAAGGTGGATGCTGAAGTTTGTGTAACCGGTGAGGATGGCTCCAGTTTTAGGGGTGTTGCGTTGGGTAATGGAAAGTACCGGGTTGCTGTCGGAACATTGCATAGGGATGTCCGCTATAGCTTGAAGATTGTCTATGAGGGAGATATCTATACTTCCGAACCTCAATATCCGATAGGAACGGAAAGCATAGACGATGTCACCTACGAACAGCAAGGGGAGTATGGTGATGTCAGTATCCGTTTCTCTATGCAAAGCAAAGATGCTGCATGTTATTCTTGGA
This sequence comes from Bacteroides sp. D20, assembly GCF_003436255.1. NCBI lineage: Bacteria > Pseudomonadati > Bacteroidota > Bacteroidia > Bacteroidales > Bacteroidaceae > Bacteroides > Bacteroides sp. D20. Next base: position 52,952 of record NZ_QSOO01000017.1, read on the forward strand.
GTTATGAAGAAGATTGGGAGGTGAGGGCCGTATACAATCCTATGTGTGCTTATGACCCCGAAACAGATAAGATCGTTGATTATGATGCTAGACCATACTCACGCGGATGGTGTCATAGTGAATCGTCCGAGATAATAATAGGTAATATGGAAATAAACAAGGATAATCGTGTAAAGGATAAGTGTCTCTATTCCATTGAAGCAGACGATATTCGTTTTTCTTGCTATTACAGTACTATAGTGAAACAACGTAAGATTTCGAAGGGTGAATATGAATATTATCAGGAGAAAATAAAGCTTAATGAGGAGATGGGCGGGTTGTTTGTTCCCCAGCCTTCGGAATTGCCGTCGAACATTAGATGTGAAAGCTCAAATAAACAGGCCATTGGATATGTTGGTGTCAGTTTGAATGTGGCGGAATATCGCATTTTCATTTCTACAGATGATATACAATATAGGCTTCCTGAGGGGTATTGTCAGGGAGCGAAAGGGCTGAAAGAAGAGTATACATTTTTAGATTTATACTTGATGGGGTATACCATTGCATATCCGGACCCGGACCCACGTACGGGATTCAAAGGTTATGCATGGGTTTCTGGAGGTTGTACAGACGTACGCTATTTAGGTGCCAGCTTGGAAAAGCCTTCCTTCTGGCCAGTTGAAATCAATCTGTTTTAATAAGAAAAAGCGATGAATAATGCAAAATATATAGTAACATGGATATGCTTGTTGTGGCTCACTATTGGCAGTTGTGTGGATAAATTCAATGCGCACTTGCCGGAGAGTAGTACGAGGGTGCTTATAGTTGAAGGTAACATCATATCAGATAGTACAGTTGTTTTTTCCTTGAGCTGTTCCTTTCCTTTGAATGTAGAAGGAATTCCTCAGGATTATAACAAGATAGATGCAGAAGTCAGTGTAGTAGGAAGTGATGGTTCTTGTTTTAATGGCACTTCTTTGGGAGATGGAAAATACCAAGTTGTAATTGGCTCTTTGAATAAAGATGCCAGCTATAGTCTGAAAATTGTGTATGAAGGGGATATTTATACTTCGGAGCCTCAATATCCATTGGAGACAGAAACAATAAATGACGTTACCTACGAGCAACCGGAAAAATACGGTGACATCTCTATCCGCTTTTCTATGCGGAGTGAAGATGGCGGATGTTATTTCTGGAGTTACGAGGAAGATTGGGAAGTGAGGGCAGTATATAATCCCAAGTTCCGTTATGACCCTACCACTGATGAGGTGGTTGATTTTGATGCTACACCATATGCACGGGGATGGTGTCATGATAAGTCGGCTAAAATCATAGTAGGTAATATAGGAACAAATAAGGATACTCAATTGAAGGATAAGTGGCTCTATTCTATAAAGGCGGATAATAACCGTGTCTTTCATCATTATAGCACTTTGGTGAAACAGCGTAAGATTTCGAGGGGCGAGTACGAATATTATCAGGAGAAAATAAAAATCAATGAAGAAATGGGTGGATTGTTTATTCCTCAGCCTTCAGAACTTCCTACGAATATTATTTGCAACAATTCAGGCAAAAATGTAGTTGGTTATGTGGGAGTTAGCATGAATGTGGCAAAATATCGTATTTTCATTTCTGCCGATGATATATATTATAGGTTTCCTGACGGTTATTGCCAAGAATTTAGAGGTTGGGCAGATTCGTACATGGATTTATATGTGATGGGATATGCTATTGCTTATCCATTGATGGTAGGTTATGCATGGGTTTCCGGAGGTTGTACAGACGTACGCTATTTAGGTGCCAGCTTGGAAAAGCCTTCCTTCTGGCCGGATGAAATGAATTAATATTGAAATGATATGAAGAGAGTGATATTTTGTATTATAGGTTGGGTTCTTGTATTGGGATTACACGCTCAAATTGTTGAGAATATGCGTATTTATACAGACAAGGACTGCTATGTGGCTGGAGAAGATTTGTGGATAAAAGTTTGTGTGACGGATTCCTTGTCTCGTGGAAGCGTATTAAGCAAAGTAGCTTATGTAGAGATAAGTGACACGAAGCTGGTATACGCACAAGGTAAAATCGACTTGCAGAACGGGAATGGATGGGGACGTATCAGACTTCCGCAAGTCATGCATACCGGAGCTTACCAACTGACGGCATATACGCGTTATATGAGGAACTATCCTATGGCTTGTTTCCCAAAGAAGTATATAGCCTTGCTTAATACTGTTCAGACAACAGAGGAGGATAATGTGGAACTTTTTACGGATTCCATTACCGTTTCACAAGCTTCCGGCAATCAGCTTTCCGGAGCGGACTTATGGACAGATAAATCGGTCTATGGGAACCGGAGTAAAGTAGCCTTGACATTACCCAATCTGCCTGCTGATGTCAAGGAACTTACTTTGTCCGTAGTACGAAAAGACTATGTGCTGAAGGGGTTTCCAATATCAGCCGACGGGCAGAAGAACTATACAAGTGTTCCGGAACGGTCATTTGCTGCAGAGTGTGAAGGGCATATTGTAACCGGCAGGCTGATGGGAGCGCCTGCTGACAATGTAAATGCACGTCTGGCATGTGTGGGCAAGGATATTCGTGTCTTTGGCGGACAGCCTAAGGCTGACGCTATTTATGCTTTTTATACGACCGGAATAACGGATATGCAGGAGATTGTATTAACTGCATTACCGGAGGAGGAAAGTCCCTGCCGATTGGAGCTTATTTCTCCTTTTGTCGGGGTGTTGGCAGAAAAACTTCCTAAAGTCTGTGTGTCATTTCGGAAAGAAGACTTGATAGAGCGTGGTTTCAGCGCGCAATTACATTCTCTTTTGCCGGTAGATTCTTCGTATAGCAAGAGTATATTGCAACAACTTTATGATTTTGTTCCCGCTTCCACTTATAATCTGGATGAGTATGTTCGTTTCAGGACTGTGAGGGATGTTTTTGTGGAATTTGTCAAGGGAATACGTATCAGTCAGCTGGAAGGTAAAGATGTCATCCGGATACTGCAACCGGATATAAGGAGATTCAGTAATATGAAAACACTGGTGTTGTTAGACGGGATTCCGTTTGATGACCATGAAACCATTCTGAACTATGATGCCCGTTTGATACACTATATACATCGTTATACTGGCAAATATACTTTTGGCGGGGAGTTGTATGATGGAATTGTTTCGTTTATAACCCATCGGGGAACATTGCCTGATATACGTTTGGATAAGAATTCACAGATGTTTTCTTATGAGTTTCCACAAAAGAGAATCGCATTTGTTGCTCCATCATACAATTCAGAGAAACAAGCCGGTTCTCGCTTACCGGATTTTCGGCATACACTTTATTGGAATCCGGAGATAACTTCCGCTATGGGTACACTCAACTTTTATACTTCGGATATGAACGGAATATATATAATTACCCTACAAGGAATTTCGGTTGACGGTAGGGAGATAAGGATGCAAAGTGAGTTTGTTGTTGGTGCTAACCATTAGTATAGATGGATAAAAAAGAAAAAGGGCAGAGAACTGAAAAGTTCCCTGCCCTTTATTCATTGTATTTAAAGGTGTTTTTTTACATGGTTACGAGTGACTGCTTTGCAAGCAGCTTTTGTAGTTTACCGTTCAGTGTTTGACACATTGTTCCATTACCCATTGCCTGATAGCGTTTGATTTGGTACTGTAACATAAAAATTTCATTTGCATTCTTTTTCATAATTCTCATCTTTTTGTGCTCTCCGCGTTTCGGAAAGCGGGTTTTTACATCTTTTCTTTTATCTTATAACGTTGCAAAGATACGAAATGTTTGCGAGAAATGTGTTTTATAACATAAAAAATAGCCATTCATCCTTTATTTTCTTTAGAAATACTAGATTTTGCAATCTATATATGACAAATATGTTACGCAAGTTTCGCAAACTCTTCCTTGTTTTATACCTTTGTAAAAAGGGATATTTTAGTATGGAGAATATTGTCAGAACAATAAGAGCTTATTATCCGGTTTCAGATGAAGCATTGGCGACATTGGCACATGGTTTTGAAAAGCAAGTGTTTCCTGTCAAAACACTTATTATCCGTGCAGGACAATTTGATAGGCAAGTCCACTTCATAGAGAAGGGAATGACACGCTCGTACACCTTGCACGATGGAAAAGAAATAACGACATGGTTCTCTATGGAAGGTGATGTAGCTTGTGGCTCGTGGGATTTATATAGGAACAAAGCAGGCTTTGAATACGTGGAAACATTGGAAGAAACACTGGTCTATTCTATTTCCATTGAAACGCTTAATGAGTTGTATAAGTCAGATATAGATATTGCAAATTGGATGAGGGTGTTACAACAGGAAAATTTTCTTCGCTTACAAGATATTCATATATCTCGCCTCAACTTGTCTGCGTATGAGCGTTATGAAAAATTAATGAGTGAGTGTCCGGCCCTTTTTCATAGAGTGACTTTGGGACATATCGCTTCTTTCCTTGGCATTACACAACAATCATTGAGTCGTATCAGGGCAAAGGGGTATTTTTTAACATAGGATAAATTCCTATACATTAGAGTTTTGTATTTTTGTCCGCAAAAACAGGATGCGTATGAAAACAGAATATGAAAAGTGCATGGCTGGCGAACCTTTTATAGGAAGCAGGGATCCGAAAATAGTGGAGATGATTTTGCGTACAAAACGTCTCCTGGCACAATTCAATGCCACAGATTATGCCGATAGCAAGCGCAGGAGGGAGTTGTTGTGTGAGATGTTGGGACATGTAGGCAAGAATGTGCATGTGGATATTGACTTCCATTGTGAATGTGGCAAGCATATTTTTATGGGCGACAAGGTAATTGTCAACATGAATTGTACCTTTGTGGACAACAATCGTATTGACATAGGTAGCAACGTCTTAATAGCCTCTAATGTACAGATATATACGGCAACCCATTCTACCAAAGTAGATGAACGTATGGTGCAGGACTGTCCGGAAGAACAAGAAATCTGCCGTACGTATGCCTTACCTGTACGAATAGAGGATGGAGTATGGATTGGTGGAGGGGTTGTCATTTTGCCTGGTGTCACCATCGGGAGGAACAGCGTTATCGGGGCGGGGAGTGTGGTTACCCGTTCTATTCCTGCGAATTGTGTGGCAGTGGGAAATCCTTGTCGTGTGATAAAACAGATTGATAATATAGTATCTGTATGAGCATGTGTTGAGTAAATGTATTATCTTTGCATATATTACCATGTAAACAAGAGAGACTATATACTTATGGGGAAATTGGTGGAACTTTGGCGGAGTCCTTATCCTACGTTTTATCAACGCTGGAAGGCAGTAGTGATACCTTCGGCCATTATTTTTCTGATATTATATATACTTCAGCCGTTCGGTATTTCCCGGATAAAGGGAAGTGTGTTTGGGGTGGTTGCCGGTTCTGCATTGATTGCGGCAGGTGCTTCGGGAGTTTTCACCTATTTGCTTCCGGCATTATTTCCTGCTTATTACAAGGAGCAGAACTGGACATTGGGTAAGCATGTGTTGAATTTGCTGCTGATGTTGTTGCTGATAGCAGTGGGGATTTGGGCCTATCAATCATGGTTGATGGGAATGTGGTTGGACAAGCGGTTGTTCTTTCTGGCTTTGTCTTGGGTAATGGTGCTGGCACCTTTTCCTACCATATTTTTTCTGATGTGGAACCGCAATTTGCAACTGACCCGCAATCTGAAAGAAGCTATGGAGATGAACGGTCACCTTTCAAGGAGAATATCCCCGGAAGTTGGGATAGCGAGCTTGGAAGACAAGGTGTTTTCCTCGGAAGAAGCGTTGGTGTTTGCCGGTGGCACCAAAGAAATGCTGGAAGTAAAGGCCGGAGATTTCCTTTATGCAGAGGCAAAGGGGAATTACGTAAAAGTAGGTTACCGTTCAGATTCGGATAAAGAAAAGAAAATTACATGGAGATTGTTGCGTGCCACCATGAAGCAGGCAGAGGAAGCTGTCTCTGCTTGCCCTTTTATTATCCGTTGCCATAGGGCCTTTCTTGTAAACATCCGGATGGTGGTGAAAGTAGATGGAAACTCTCAGGGATATAAGCTGAATCTGGAGGGTTGCGAAGAAGATGTTCCGGTTTCACGCGCATACGCCAAAGAGGTGAAAGCATTGATTGAAAACCGAACAAAGAGTTAGTCACTCGTCACAGAAATACGTTGTTCGTCACAAAGAGTTTGTTGGTTGTCACATATCCGGGCTGTCTGTCCCGGATATTTTTTTGTCTTATACCCTTCCTTTATGTTTGCGGCAGGAAACACAACGAATGTAAAGATATGAAACGGGAAACAGTCTTTGGGATATTGGGTGTATTACTTTATACACAGCCTTCCGTAGCGCAGAAATCAGTGACCGATACAGTACGTCTGAATTTTAATATAGACAGTGTCGCTTTGGAAGAAGTAGTGGTAAAAGGAGCCAGAACTCCTGCTGCCAACAGCCGTTGGAGCGATATGCATCCGGTGGAACTGGTCACGGTGGGCGGTGCGAACGGTGATTTATACAAGGCATTGCAGACTTTGCCCGGTACGCAAGTGCAGGGTGAAACCGGTGAATTGCTGGTACGTGGTGGAGGCAGTTACGAGACGCAGACTTTTATTGATGGAATGCATGTACTGAATCCCTATACTTCGAACGGAATAAATACCCCTGCTCGCAGCCGTTACTCTACATTTATGTTCAGTGGGGTAAACCTTGCTTCGGGAGGCGCTTCACAAGAATATGGAGAAGCGCTTTCGGCAGTCTTGCCATTGGAAACAAAAGATTACAGCAAGGTCGATAAAGTCGGAGTGAACGCTTCCGTTGTCGGTGTTGGTGGAGGGGGCACAAAGACTTTTGACAGAGGATCCTTGTCTGTTGACTTGAATTATCAGAACCTGGGTTTGTATGACAAGGTTTATTCGGGCAGGAGGGATTTCGAGAAGCCTTACCGGATGTTTTCCGGAGCTGTCCAGTTCCGTTATACTCTTGATGAAAGAGTGGTATGGAAGGTTTACGCACAATACGACCGGACGGACTTTTCCACTTACGAAGGGGATAACCGCAGATTGTTCGGGCTGGGTGAAGACAATATCTATGTAAATGCAACCTTTCGCAGGCATACTTCCGGAGAGTGGAGTTGGTTTGCAGGGGCGGCCTATTCTTACTATAACCGGAGAATCGGAGGAGCAGTTGTTTCGGGTGATAACTGGCTGGAACGTCAGCAAGAGACGCATCTGAAGGCTAAAGTTTCCAAACGGCTGTCATCGGTATTCCGCCTGGATATGGGGATAGAGAGCTATATCCGCAATTACAGGAATCATTATCTGTTGTGCGGGACGGATGACAGCAATCGCATGTCGCCTACCATTGGTGCGGGTTTCTTTTCGATGGCTTATTATCCGATGGAACAATTGAAGATGGAGTTTTCTTTTCGCACGGAATACACTTCTCCGAACCGTAAGATGAATTTCTCTCCCCGGCTGGCGGCGAACTATTATTGGGGAAACATGATGCTGTCGGGGATTGTAGGGCGATACACACAGTTGCCCGAGAACAACTGTTTGGTGCGTCGGCCGCAGTTGATGTCGGAAGTATGTATGCAGTACAATTTGGGCGTTCAGTACGACTATGAAGGGCGTTTCTGTAAAGCTGAACTTTATTATAAGGATTATGACCGTCTGGCATTGGAGGAAACGGATGCCGATACGAAAGCTGTATTCTTGACCTCCAACGGTTATGGACACAGCAAAGGCATAGACTTGTTCTTCCGTGATAGAGCGTCCTTCAAGAATCTGGAATACCAGTTATCCTATACCTATAATATAGCCAAACGTAAATATCGGGAGTATCTGGAACTGACTACTCCTCAGTATGCTACACGGCATAATGCAGCCTGGGTGGTGAAGTATTCCTTGCCTCGCCTGCGTTCCATTGTCAGCGTGACCGACCGTTTCAGTAGCGGACGTCCTTATCATAACTCCATGCTGCCGGGTCTGATGAACGATGAAGTGAAGCCTTATAACAGTCTGGATTTGGGTGTGACCTTCCTGGCAAGCAAGAAGGTAATCATCCATGCTTCCACCAGCAATATCCTTTGCCGGAAGAATGAGTTCGGTAAGGTGGATAACAAGGCTGTCCTGGCTTCCAGCGACCATTTTTTCTATGTAGGAGTATATGTGACTTTAGGCAAGAAGGCCGCCTACGATGTATCCAATTTTTAGACAATAACCCTTTTTAAATAAACAAAGATGAAAGCAATGATTATTTTTTTAGTATTTGTAATGCAAAGTGCCGCCCAGCTGCTCTTTGCCCAGAACCTGACTATTGAAGTGTGTGACATTGAAAAGGTGGAGGGGCATCTCTATGTCGCCATCTACAATTCGGAAGAAACATTCATGAAGAAACCCTTGACCGCCTTCCGGATAGATGTGAAAGATACGTCGCTCTCCATTCCTTGCCAGGGGTTACCTACGGGTACGTATGCCATTTCGTTGTTTCAAGACGAGAACGGAAACGGGAAACTGGATACTGCCGTTTTCGGCATTCCTACAGAGAAGTACGGGTTCAGTAATGATGCTCAAGGCGTTATGGGTCCGCCGTCTTATGACAAATGCAGCTTCACTTTTTCCGGAGACACGACTTTGGTGATACATCTGAAGTAGAGTGATTATGTAAGTAAAACGGGAATTAATTTTCTTTTGCGGACGATTTACACTATTTTTGTGGTTCAACCTTAATAATTGCGTTATGAAACGAGTTGCACGACTTCTGGGATTTCTCGGACTGGTATGTTTGCTTGCCTCTTGCGGCAAACGTTCTTTCATTACAGACACTTCTTACCGCCAACGTGTGGAGCAAGACTTCAATCAAAAAAAAGAAAGGTTGCCGCAGGGCGATTTGTTTGCCATATTTGATACGGACTTGACGTCGTACGAACGCGAAGCTTTGGAGTTCCTTTATGCCTATATGCCTTTGGCAGACATTGCCGATTATTCCGGAGAATTTCATCTGATGAACGTGCGCGCCTCCCAAAAGGCTGCCGATGAGATGCCTTGGGGAAAAGTTATTCCTGAGGATTTGTTTCGTCATTTTGTACTTCCGGTGCGGGTCAACAATGAGCATCTGGACAGTGCACGGGTAGTGTTTTACGAAGAACTGAAGAATCGTGTCAAGTCTCTGTCCCTCTATGATGCCATTCTGGAGGTGAACCACTGGTGCCACGAGAAGGCTATCTATACTCCCTCCGATGCCCGTACCAGTTCGCCTTTGGCAACGGTACGCACGGCATACGGGCGTTGTGGCGAGGAATCTACCTTGCTGGTTGCCGCCTTGCGTTCGGTGGGTATCCCTGCTCGTCAGGTCTACACACCCCGGTGGGCGCATACCGACGACAATCATGCGTGGGTAGAAGCATGGGCAGACGGGAAATGGTATTTTCTTGGAGCCTGCGAACCCGAACCGGTACTCAACCTTGGTTGGTTCAATGCTCCGGCCAGCCGCGGCATGTTGATGCATACCAAAGTTTTCGGACGTTATGAAGGAGTGGAAGAAGTGATGTCCGTCACTCCCAATTATACGGAAATCAATGTAATCGGTAACTATGCACCGACGGCCAAGGCCACGGTTACGGTAACGGACGGGCAAGGCAAGCCGGTGCCCGATGCTTGTGTGGAGTTCAAACTCTACAATTATGCTGAGTTTTATACCGTAGCCCGGAAGCGGACCGATGCGGAGGGAAAGGCTTCTTTGACAGCCGGTAAAGGCGACATGCTGGTATGGGCATCGAAAGACGGACAGTTCGGCTATGCCAAACTGTCTTTCGGCAAGGACCATGAGTTGGCTGTGAAGATGGACAAGACTGCCGGTGACGGTCATACGGCGGATTTCGAACTTGTGCCGCCCCCCGAAAATGCGGAGTTGCCGGAGGTTACTCCCGAACAGCGTGCTGAGAACGACCTCCGCATGGCTCATGAAGATTCTATCCGCAATGCCTATGTGGCTACGTTTATGACAGATGAGACTGCTCGCTATTTTGCCCGGCAGTACCAGCTCGACGAGGATGCCGTTGCCCGGATTCTGGTAGCTTCCAGAGGAAACCACCGGGTTATTGCCGACTTCATGGCACGGTTGCGCTCTGAAAAGTCCAAAAGAGGAGGTCTGGACCTGCTCCAACGGATTTCGGCAAAAGACCTCCGCGACGTTACACTGGAAGTTCTGATGGACCACATGCAATCCCGTATGTGCAAGAATGCCGACCATTTCCGCAGATATGTGCGCAATCCACGCGTAAGCAACGAGATACTGACCCCCTATAAAGGATTTTTCAAGAAAGCCGTCTCAAAGGAAGATGCTGAGGCATACAAGGCAGAGCCGATGAAACTGGTGGCATGGGTGGCCCAAAATATCCGGGTAGACAATGACTGTAATTTGGGAGGGGCTCCCATTTCTCCGGAAGGGGTCTGGAAGGCCCGTGTGGCTGATGCCCATAGTCGTGACATTTTCTTCGTCTCCATGGCACGCAGCATGGCAATCCCTGCCCGTATCAACGGAGTGACCGGCAAAGTACAGTTGATAGGGGATGATGGTGCGATGGATGTGGACTTGAACCATCATCCGGAAGAGCCGGTCTTTATGGCAGAAGGAATTGCTTCGAAGGGAAAGTTGGTGGCTTCCTATAAGCCTATCCGTTCGTTGGATAACCCGAAATACTATTCTCATTTCACTCTTTCCAAACAGACCCCGCAGGGCAGTTTGCAATTGCTTTCCTATGACGAAGGCGATGCAGATATGGGCGGCGGTACTACATGGAGCAATCTTCTGAAGGAAGGAACAGCTCTGGAGGCCGGAGATTATGTTTTGGTGACCGGTACACGCCTTGCCAGCGGTGCGGTACTTTCTAAAACCACCTTTTTCAATATTCTGCCGGAGAAGACAACGGAAATTGAATTGGTGATGCGCGAGAGCGAGGATGAGGTGCAGGTTATCGGGAACTTTAATTCGGAGTCTCTCTTCACTCCGCTGCCGGACGCCGGCTCCGCAGCCCAGCAGAGTCTGCTGCAGGCTTGTGGGCGCGGTTACTTTGTCGTAGGCATTCTGGGTGTCAATCAAGAGCCAACCAATCATGCGTTGCGCGACATCGCTTCATTCAAGGCTGATTTGGAGAAGTGGGGGCGTAAGATGGTGTTGCTGTTCCCTAATGAGGCCAAAGCCGGCAAGTTCGCCCGCGAGTCATTCCCCGATTTGCCCTCTACCATTATTTATGGTATAGATACGGACGGTATCGCTGCGCAGATTGCAGAAAGCATGAAGTTGAAGCATAAAGAGAGCCTGCCGATATTCATCATAGCCGATACTTTCAATCGGGTGGTCTTTGTATCGCAAGGATACACCATCGGACTGGGAGAACAACTGATGAAGACAATAAAGGGGTTATAGGGCTTTCTGCCATGAATTGTAAATAGTAATCGTCAAATAGTAAATCATCCGATGCCTGTTATCGAAATATCATCTTTGACCCATCCCGGTGTGGAGATATTCAGTACCCTTACCGAAGCCCAGTTGCGCAACCGCTTTGAGCCGGACAAAGGGCTGTTTATAGCTGAGAGTCCTAAGGTTATCAAGGTGGCTCTGGATGTCGGCTACGAGCCTTTGGCCCTTTTGTGTGAGCACAAGCACATTTATGGGGATGCTGCTGAAATCATTGAGCGTTGTGGCGATATACCCGTCTACACAAGCGGTAGGGAATTGCTTGCCGAGCTGACTGGCTACGTTTTGACACGTGGTGTTCTTTGTGCCATGCGCCGTCCGGTTCCGAAGAGTATGGAGGACGTCTGCCGGGGAGCCCGGCGTATTGTGGTTATCGACGGGGTGGTGGATACCACCAATATTGGGGCCATCTTCCGTTCGGCGGCAGCTCTTGGCATGGATGCTGTGCTGTTGACGCGTAATTCCTGCGATCCTCTGAACCGTCGTGCGGTCCGGGTTTCAATGGGAACGGTTTTTCTTGTGCCGTGGACGTGGATGGACGGTCCTCTGGATACGCTCGGTGAGTTGGGTTTCCGCACGGCGGCCATGGCGCTTACGGACAATTCCATTTCCATAGACAATCCCGTTTTGAAGACCGAGCCCCGGTTGGCTATTGTGATGGGTACTGAGGGAGATGGTCTTTCGCACGAAGCGATTGCGGGAGCCGACTATGTGGTTCGTATCCCCATGGCGCACGGTGTAGATTCGCTGAACGTGGCGGCCGCAGCGGCTGTTGCTTTCTGGCAACTTCGCGTTTAGAAGTGATAACTCAAAAAAGCATATATTATGTTGGCATATACTTATATTGAACACGGAAAGTTCGGATTGCTTGAGAAACCGATACCGGTATTGGAAGATGCACGTGATGCTATTGTGCGGGTGACACTGGGTAGCATATGCACCAGTGACTTGCATATAAAGCATGGAAGTGTACCGCGCGCCGTACCCGGAATTACGGTAGGACACGAAATGGTGGGCATCGTAGAGCAGGTGGGTGCCGAAGTTGAGTCGGTAAAGCCCGGCGACCGTGTGACTGTGAATGTGGAGACTTTTTGTGGTAAATGTTTCTTTTGTCGTCACGGATATGTGAACAACTGTACCGACACTAATGGCGGTTGGGCTTTGGGGTGCCGTATCGATGGCGGCCAGGCGGAATATGTACGTGTGCCTTATGCCGACCAGGGACTGAACCGTATTCCCGATACGGTAAGCGACGAGCAGGCGCTCTTGGTAGGCGATGTGTTGGCCACCGGCTTCTGGGCTGCCCGTATCTCCGAAATAACCGAGGAAGACACTGTACTCATCATCGGTGCCGGGCCGACGGGTATTTGTACCCTGCTTTGTTCCATGCTGAAGAAGCCCCGTCGCATTATTGTCTGCGAGCAGTCGGCCGAAAGAATCCGTTTTGTCCGCGAGCATTATCCGGAGGTGCTGGTCATTGGGCCGGAAAACTGCAAAGACTTTGTGAGGAAGCATAGCGACCATGGTGGGGCAGATGTCGTACTTGAAGTTGCCGGCACGGAAGATACTTTCCGCTTGGCATGGGAGTGTGCCCGTCCCAATGCCATTGTCACCATTGTGGCGCTTTATGACCAGCCTCAGTTATTGCCCTTGCCGGAGATGTATGGCAAGAATCTTGTCTTCAAGACCGGTGGTGTGGATGGGTGCGATTGTGCCGAGATACTGCGCCTGATAGCGGCGGGACAGATAGATACCACACCGCTTATCACACATCGTTTCTCGTTGGAGGAAATTGACGAAGCCTACCGTATTTTTGAGAATAGGCTGGAGGGGGTGATAAAGGTGGCGATTGTGGGTAGATAGAAAAAGAGGATAGCCAATGAAGGCTATCCTCTTTTTCTATGTAATTATTTACTTGCTACTTACTTGCTCAAAGCTTGAGCCACGTCAACCGCACAAGCCACTGTACATCCTACCATCGGGTTGTTACCGATACCCAGGAATCCCATCATTTCTACGTGGGCAGGAACTGATGAAGAACCAGCGAACTGAGCGTCTGAGTGCATACGACCCATGGTGTCAGTCATACCGTAAGAAGCCGGTCCGGCAGCCATGTTGTCCGGGTGCAGAGTACGACCAGTACCACCACCGGATGCCACTGAGAAGTACGGCTTGCCAGCCAATACGCGTTCTTTCTTATAAGTACCTGCAACCGGGTGTTGAAAGCGGGTCGGATTCGTAGAGTTACCAGTGATAGATACATCCACGCCTTCTTTCCACATGATAGCCACACCTTCGCGAACATCGTCTGCACCGTAGCATTTTACTTTGGCACGGGGACCGTCGCTGTATGCGATTTCACGAACTACTTTCAGTTCACCTGTATAGTAATCGAATTGAGTCTGAACGTATGTAAAGCCGTTGATACGAGAGATAATCTGTGCAGCGTCCTTGCCGAGACCGTTCAGGATGCAACGCAGAGGTTCTTTACGTACCTTGTCAGCTTTAGCGGCAATCTTGATAGCACCTTCGGCAGCAGCGAATGACTCGTGACCTGCCAAGAAAGCGAAACATTTGGTTTCTTCACGCAGCAACATGGCTGCCAAGTTACCATGACCGATACCAACCTTGCGGTCGTCAGCTACAGAACCCGGAATACAAAATGCCTGCAGACCGATACCGATAGCTTCAGCAGCTTCAGCAGCGTTCTTGCAGCCCTTCTTAATGGCGATGGCGCAACCTACAACGTATGCCCATTTTGCATTTTCGAAACAGATGGGCTGAGTTTCTTCACAAGTCTTATAAGGATCGAGACCATGAGCTTCGCAGATAGCATTGGCTTCTTCGATGTCTTTGATACCGTTTGCGTTCAATGCAGCAAGAATCTGCTTGATACGACGGTCTTGGCTTTCAAATTTTACTTCTCTAATCATATGTCTTTCCTCCTTATATTATTCGTGACGTGGGTCAATGTGTTTAACTGCACCTTGCTCTTCAGTGAAGCGGCCGTATGTACCGGTAACTTTCTTCAATGCTTCATTGGCGTCTGTACCTTTCTTGATTTCATCCATAAACTTGCCCAGATGAACAAATTCGTAACCGCAGATTTCGTCGTTCTTGTCCAAAGCGATAGTCTTGATGTAACCTTCTGCCATTTCCAAGTAACGAGAACCCTTAGCCAACGTTCCGTATAATGTGCCTACCTGGCTGCGCAGACCTTTGCCCAAGTCTTCCAAGCCAGCTCCAATCATCAAACCGCCTTCAGAGAAAGCAGACTGAGTACGACCGTAAACAATTTGCAGGAAGAGTTCGCGCATAGCTGTGTTGATAGCATCGCAAACGAGGTCAGTATTCAATGCTTCGAGGATAGTCTTTCCCGGGAGGATTTCTGATGCCATAGCAGCAGAATGAGTCATACCGGAGCAACCGATAGTCTCAACCAAAGCTTCCTGGATAACGCCTTCCTTTACATTGAGGGTTAATTTACATGCACCTTGCTGAGGAGCACACCAGCCAATACCGTGTGTCAGACCAGAGATGTCAACAATTTCTTTAGCTTTTACCCATTTACCTTCTTCGGGAATAGGAGCCGGTCCGTGATTAGGACCTTTCTTCACAACACACATGTGTTCCACTTCGTGTGAATAAGTCATAATTAGCTCTTTTTTTAAGTGATATAATTAAAAAAAACGTAGTCCACTTTTATTAGTCGGGTGCAAAGTTAGTTGTTTTCCCCGTTTCTGCCAACTGTTCAATTTGACTTTTTTTAAAAAAAGAAGTAATAAGAAGCTGAATTTCTGCGGAATGTAAAGTGGAGTTTGCAGTTGACTGTTTTTTCTCGTCTCTGATAGGGTTTGTGAATCAATAAGGTATGTGCTTGTTAATCAGGAAGTAATTTTGCCAACCCCTTGCTTGCGTCTTGGCAAACTTTTGCCATGCCTATGGCAAAGTTTTGCCAACGCGGTGGCAAAGTCTTGCCAATGGTAAGGCAAAATCCTGCCAACTGGTTGGCAAGGCGAAGAAAATAAAGGGGAGTCCGTGTTTGACTATGGCTGCAAAGTCTTACCTTTGTGGCACATTAAATAAAATACAAACTATGATAGAAGTTACAGATGTGGCATTGCGCCAGGCTGCCGGTGAAGGGATGGATGCATTCATCGGCGTATTCACCGGTGCTTATAAGAAAGAAATAGGCGGAGAAATGACTGCCGGGACGATGTCTTTGCTTACCGGTGAACAGCATTCATTGTTGGCCTATCAGATATTCCGTGATGAAGTGATGGAAGGGGGCTTCTGCCAACTGATTCAAAATGGTTATGGCGGTTATATTTTCGACAATCCGTTTGCCAAAGTGATGCGTTTGTGGGGAGTGGGCGATTTGAGTAAGTTGGTTTATGCTGCCAAGAAAATATACGATAGCCATCGTGACGACTTGGAACGCGAACGCACAGACGAGGAGTTTATGGCAATGTACGAGCAATATGAGGCTTTCGATGAACTGGAAGATGAATTTTTGGAAAAAGAGGAGGAATATACAGCTTTGGTTGCCGGCTATGTGGATGAGCATTTGGAGCTGTTTGCCAAGATTGTGTGATAGAGAGTAACGAGGAAAGGCATATTAGCCTATACCCATTCTTGCCTTTCGGTATTGGAGAGATGTGCTATCTGAAAGCTAAAATATGCGAGCTATGAATGCCGAGATGAAAAATGGAATTAATTTATTGATGATTCTTGTATTGTTTATCTCATGTGTACAAGAAAAAGAGGACAATAATGTCTTAAGACGTGTGGAAGCGTGTATGGAATTATTTCCTGATAGTGCCTTGTCGCTTCTGAGTCAAATTGAATGTCCCGAATGTATGAGAGGACAACAGAGAGCAGATTATGCTTTGCTTTTAACGCAGGCTTTGGATAAAAACTATTTGGATAATTTGCAGTCAGACTCATTGATAATGATAGCGGTAGAATATTATAAACAGGAAGGTGATAAATTGAAGGCAGGGAAGGCTTACTTTTATTATGGAAAAGTGATGTTGTTAAAGGAGCGCTTCTCAGATGCTATGCAGGCTTATCTGGAAGCATCGAGTCTCTTGGAAGAAACTAGGGATTATAAAGTACAAGGGATGGTCTGGGAATATATAGGGTATTTGAACTCGGTTCAAGGATTGTATGAAAATTCTATAGACAATTTTAAACATTCTATCAGGTACTATGAACTGGCGAGTGACAGACGTCGTATTTTATATGGTTATAGGAATATGGCAAGAGGCTATTTTTCGGTACATCATAATGATAGTGCAGGTTGGTATGCTGAAAAAGGGCTTGTGTTGAGTGACACTGTTAGTGGTATGAAGGCATCTTTTCTACATTTATTAGGACTTATTGCCAATAATGAAAAACGATATCCACAAGCAATAGAGTATTTTTCAAATGCAATGGAAGTTTGTGATAATTTAAATGATAAATATCGTTATAGTTTGTCTTTGGGACGTGTTTATTCTGAAGTAGGTCAAAAGAAAAAAGCTGAAGATTGTTTTGTTTCTTGTATCAATGCAACTAATATTTTTGTGTCTTCGGGTGCATATTACTATTTGGCTGATATGCATAAAAAAGATGGTAATTATTTGAAAGCGTTTTTGTATAAAGAGAAGTCTGATTCATTATTAGAGGTGACTCGTAATGCTGAACTGCAAAAGCAGTTGTTGGATTTGCAGAATAAGTATGAAAATGATAAGCTTATTTTGGAAAATAAACAGATAAGGCTGGAAAATGAGAAACAGACTTATTTTTATTTGTATTCATATTAGGGTTGGGCATCATCGCTTTCTTTCTGGTTAGGAAAAGGTATCGAACAAAATTGTTGCGTAATGTCGAGATTATTGGAAATAATAATGCAATTATTAATAGATATGCTTGTAGAATTGCAGAATTGGAGAATGTGAGCTTACAAGAACGTCAGGCTAAAAAAGAGGAAATAGGAATCCTGAATAGAAAAATCCTTTGTTTAATAGCAGAAAATAAGCGAGTATGTGAGAATTCGAGTGTTGACGCCTTGTTTGTATTAGAGGAATTGAAGCAAGGAAATTTGATTATTAGTAATATGACTATTGCTGAACGGCAACATATATTTGACTTTCTGGATTTGGTTCATGCGAATTTTATTACTCGACTTAAACAAGAGTTTGATTTAACAAAAAATGAATTATTGTTGGCTGCGTTGCTGAAAGTGGGATTCTCTAACAAGCAATTAATGATTGTTTTTGATTGTGAAATGAAATCCATATATAAAAACAGACAAAGACTAAAAGCAGATTTAGGACTTA
Source organism: Bacteroides sp. D20 (assembly GCF_003436255.1). Classification (NCBI taxonomy): domain Bacteria; kingdom Pseudomonadati; phylum Bacteroidota; class Bacteroidia; order Bacteroidales; family Bacteroidaceae; genus Bacteroides; species Bacteroides sp. D20. The sequence continues at coordinate 70,753 of NZ_QSOO01000017.1, forward strand.
CTAAGAATGATTCTTTAGAGCAAATGATAATGATGTATTGAGAAAAAAACGTTTTTTTGTCCTATATGTTTCTTTGTAGTGTGTTGATATATAATTTATTACCTACCCTATTTTTGTCCGCATAGTTATTGCTGAATTATTGTTGAATAGTCCCTAATTTTGTATAAATAAAAAATGAAAGACTATGAAACTGAAAATTATCTTATCTGTATTGTTGTTATTTTCTTTATTAAAGGTCGATGCTAATCCTTTGGTCGACATAAGTATTGCTTCTGGAAAAGAAGAAGTCTTTTTGCATTCAAATGATATTCCTTTTGAAATTCTGACTACGGGAAAAGAAGATGGAAGCCGTTCCGTTATACCATTAGTGCCATTTGTTGTATTCGTTGAAGATTCTAATTATTCCGTGGAATTGGATTTTATGGAAGGAATCGGGGTAGTGGAAATTGCCATTTCCCAAAATGGTTCTGTGATTTATTCTTCTTCCGAGAATATTCTATCTCCCCTTCGGAAATATTTGCAACTTCCTTTCGGAGTATCAGGGGAGTATTGTATAGAAATTAAAGGAGATAATGGGGCATATGCATATGGCTGTTTTGAATTATGATATATTGTTAACTAAAAAATGTAATGCTTATGAAAAAGATTAGTTTATTGTTGGTAGGAGTGTTAGCTCTATTTTCTTGTGAGCAAGAGGAATTGGATAACTTTGTGGAAAGTAGTGGTGTGGGGCAGGTGATGACAAGGGCGATAGGTTCTAGTGCGGATTTTGATCCGATAAGTGAGCTTGCCGAAATTCCAGTGAATATTTTGAATATTGGAAACTCTAAACAAAAGTATCTTACTTGTAAAGAGAAAGGTACTGAAATTTGTTTAACAGATAAAGATGATGGATCTTTGAGGCAGAGATGGTATCTGAAGTATGGAAGAACTATTGTTGTTGCTGGGGGAAATAATAGAGTGACATCCGATACATATGGAGTTGTTACTCCTAATAACTATTTATCTTCAGAAATACCTGATAATCTTCGTTTGAGTTATTGGAATAAATCAACTTTTGATTCACCTTTGGCTGGACCTGGCTTAAGCTTTAATTGTTTGGCTGATGCTAATTGTATGATATATACGATGTATGGAAACTTTAATACTGGTTTGTCTTCTTATTATTTGCAATCAGAATCTTCAACGTCTTCCTCTGTAAAGTTTAAAACGAATAATTCCTCAAGCCTCGCTTTATGGGAAATAGTTCCTGTTGGTGAATATGAACTTGTTGGTTTAGAGTATGTACGGACTACGGTTGACAGCTTTGAACCTACAGAAGTGATTTGTGACCATGATGAATATACAAATGAACATTTAAGCGTTGATACATGGAACTATTCTTTATCTACAAGCTATACAGAAAAATCTGATTTTTCAAAAACAGAAGGAGTAAGTGTCACTATTTCAGGAGGATTGAACGTGGGTATACCTAATGTGGTAGGAGATGATTCTTCGCTTGGAGTAAATGTTTCTGTACAGCAGCAGACAAATAAATCTTGGACTTATGGTACAAGTGATAGTAAAACGGTAACAAAAACGAGAACTGGACAAATCCCGATTCAACCAGGTGAAACTGTAAAACTTGATGCGGTGTTAGTCATGTACAAAGGTAGTTTGACTTACGTTGCTACATTAAGGAAAATAGGGGATACTAAAACGTTTAGAGTTAAAGGAAAATGGAGTGGAGACTGCTTTTCTTCTTTTGAAGCTAGAACATATAATCCAACAACAGGGAAATTGGTAGGAGAATATGTTTTAGAATAATGTGATTGTCTAAATTATGGTTGTTTATAAATGTTAAATAAATATTGGGGCGTGCAGTATTTAGATTAATCTTTCATTTAATCTTAAAAACAATGAAAAAACGAGGAGAGTGCTATATTACTCAATTCTTTTATCTAAATTTGCAAACTCTAATATTTATAGGAAAGATGAAACAATTAAAATTCTTGATGGTTGCCTTGACATTGTTGATGGGCATTGCGTTTACTTCGTGTCTGAATTCAGATGACGGAGAGTATGATGACATTTATGGCATGGTTTTAGTGAATAACTATATGGGATTACTCTCTTTTGAAGATGCTGCGGGTAACACTTATCAACCTACATCGGCTTCTGTTACTCAATTTGAGGCAAATTCGAGTTTGAAGATTTCAGATTCTCGAATGGGAATCATCTTAGGAAAGAGCATAGAACCTGAGACGAATGAAAAATCTAAAACTACCAACTTCACTTTGAAGAATTTTCAGCCTATTTCTTTTGCAAACGCTGTCGTATCAATGACAGCAGAAAGCTTGGTTGTTGATGCGCCGGAAACAGCACCGGTGATAACTTTGAAATTGGAAAATGGGTCAGTTCAGCCATTTTTGTATAACAAGGATATACTTGTAACTCCTATAGCTTGGAGACTGCAAAATGACAACGATAAGTTTAAGATGCATAAATTTGCTTTAGCTTGTGTACTGGATGAAATTGAAGCAGGGGCCACAGACCTTGTTTTCTATCTACGTCATGATAAGGGTGCTGATGATAAGACAGATGTTTATTATTCTAATTGGTATGGGTATGATATAAAAAATGCTTTAGAAAGGTTTAAAGAAAAAGCAGGAAATCTTCCTACTAAATTAGTTATTAAGTCGCATGAAAGTGGAAATAATAGCAATACAGAAATACCGGAAAACTATACGGAATATACTGTAGAATACAAAATTGCGTCTACTAATCAATAAATTGATATTGAATTACAAAGATTTATTTCATATAGCAATACTACTGATTTCCTCTCCGGCTCGTGCCTGGGAGGAAATTAGTTTAGAGGATAGGCGAAAAGTATTTACTGCTTTTGTCTATCCTATGATTGGTTTATGCGGGTTGTCCGTTTTCATCGGCTCTTTGATGAAGATGGGATGGGACGGGCCGCAAAGCTTTCAATATGCCATGACACAATGCTGTGCGGTGGCTGTATCCTTGTTTGGAGGATATTTTTTGGCAGCCTATCTCATCAATGGGTTGCGTGTCCGCATGTTTATGCTGGACAGTGATATTCCTTTGGCGCAACAGTTTGCAGGTTATGCACTGGTAGTGGTGTTCATGCTGAGGATTGTTATCGGCATATTGCCTGATTTCGGCATTATGGCTCTGTTGCTCCAATTCTATATCGTGTATGTTGTGTGGGAAGGAAGCAAAAAGGTGATGCAGATAGCGGAAAAAGACCGTTTGCGTTTCACCATTCTTTCTTCTATTTTGTTAATAGCTTGTCCGGTGGCCATTGAATGGATATTCAATAAGCTGACGGTAGTGCTAAACTGATAAATGTTATGAAACAAGCTCCTGTAAATATAAAGAATAAGCGTGCTACGTTCGATTACGAACTGACGGACACCTATACGGCCGGCATTGTGCTTACGGGCACAGAAATCAAGTCCATCCGGTTGGGGAAAGCAAGCTTAGTCGATACGTTCTGTTACTTTGCCAACGGCGAATTGTGGGTGAAGAACATGCATGTGGCCGAATACTTCTATGGTTCGTACAACAACCACAATGCACGCAGGGAGCGCAAGCTTTTGTTGAATAAGAAGGAACTTGAAAAACTGATGCGCGGCACGAAAGATCCGGGTTTCACCATTGTTCCCGTGCGCTTGTTTATCAATGAAAAAGGGCTGGCCAAACTTGTGGTGGCACTTGCCAAAGGTAAGAAGCAATATGATAAGCGCGAATCACTGAAGGAAAAAGATGACAAACGCGATATGGCGCGTATGTTTAAAAGATAATATGAGTAAACTTGGTAGTTTGGTGCGTGAGCGCATCCTTATTTTGGATGGTGCAATGGGCACCATGATACAGCAATACAACTTGACAGAGGGAGATTTTCGGGGTGAACGCTTCTCGCAGATTCCCGGACAGATGAAAGGTAACAATGACTTGCTTTGTCTGACACGCCCCGATGTGATACAAGACATTCACCGCAAGTATCTGGCGGCAGGTGCAGATATTATCGAAACAAATACATTCAGTTCCACCCGCGTCAGTATGGCCGATTATCATGTGCAGGACTATGTGCGTGAGATGAATCTTGCCGCAGTGCGCCTGGCACGCAAAGTGGCAGATGAGTTTACTTCTCTTACTCCCGACAAACCCCGTTTTGTGGCAGGCTCCGTAGGACCGACGAACAAGACCTGCTCCATGAGTCCCGATGTGAACAATCCGGCCTTTCGTGCCTTGAGCTACGATGAACTGGCCGATGCCTACCGTGAGCAGATGGAAGCATTGCTCGAAGGTGGTGTGGATGCTTTGCTGATAGAAACCATTTTTGATACGCTGAATGCCAAGGCTGCTATTTTTGCCGCCGGGCAGGCGATGGAAACTGTAGGAGTTCATGTACCCTTGATGCTCTCTGTGACTGTTTCTGATATTGGAGGGCGTACTCTGTCGGGACAAACTTTGGATGCTTTTCTCGCCTCCGTGCAACATGCCGATATTTTTTCAGTTGGGTTGAACTGCTCCTTTGGCGCCCGCCAGCTGAAACCTTTCCTGGAGCAGCTTGCTGTCCGTGCACCTTATTATATCAGTGCTTATCCCAACGCCGGACTGCCCAACAGTTTGGGCACATACGACCAGACTCCTGCCGATATGGCACATGAAGTAAAAGAGTATATCCATGAGGGATTGGTGAATATTATCGGTGGTTGTTGCGGAACGACAGATGCCTACATTGCCGAGTACTCCTCGCTGATTGCCGGTGCAACGCCCCATCAGCCGGTTCCCAGACCGGAAAATCTTTGGCTCTCCGGGCTTGAACTTCTGGAAGTGAAGCCGGAAAACAACTTCGTGAATGTGGGTGAACGCTGCAATGTGGCAGGTTCGCGCAAATTCCTGCGTCTGATTAATGAAAAGAAATACGACGAGGCGCTCAGCATCGCTCGCCGGCAGGTGGAAGACGGTGCGCAGGTCATCGACATCAATATGGATGACGGACTGCTGGATGCCCGGACAGAGATGACGACTTTCCTCCATCTGATAGCTTCGGAACCGGAGATTGCCCGTGTTCCCGTCATGATAGACTCCTCTAAGTGGGAAGTGATTGTGGCCGGATTGAAATGCTTGCAAGGCAAGTCCATCGTCAACTCCATCTCCTTGAAGGAGGGGGAAGATAAATTCCTGGAGCATGCGCGTACCATCAAGCAATATGGTGCGGCGACCGTGGTGATGGCTTTTGATGAAAAAGGGCAGGCAGACACGTACGAACGTAAGATTGAGGTCTGCGAACGGGCATACCGTCTTTTGGTGGACAAGATAGGTTTCAATCCCCATGATATAATTTTCGACCCGAATGTACTTGCCGTGGCAACCGGTATGGACGAGCACAACAATTATGCTGTAGACTTTATCCGTGCCACCGGATGGATACGCAAGAATCTGCCCGGTGCGCATGTCAGTGGAGGAGTGAGTAACCTTTCCTTCTCTTTCCGCGGCAATAATTACATTCGCGAGGCGATGCATGCCGTATTCCTTTACTATGCCATCCGCGAGGGCATGGATATGGGTATCGTCAATCCGGCTACCTCCGTTCTTTACACCGATATTCCCGCTGATATATTGGAGCGCATAGAGGATGTGGTCTTGAACCGTCGTCCCGATGCTGCTGAGCGCCTGATAGAAACTGCCGAACGCTTGAAAGCGGAAGCAGAGGCGGCAAAAACTTCCGGAGGAGAGCGGCAGGCTGCCGCCCATTCCCAACTTGCCTGGAGAGAGGAGACTTCTGTGGAAGAGCGGTTGAAGTACGCCTTGACAAAGGGTATCGGCGATTATCTGGAAGAAGACCTTGCCGAAGCGCTGAAGCTGTATCCCAAGGCTGTTTCCATCATTGAAGGTCCGTTGATGGCAGGCATGAATCATGTCGGCGACTTGTTTGGGGCAGGCAAGATGTTCCTGCCGCAAGTAGTGAAGACGGCGCGCACCATGAAGAGGGCGGTTGCCATCCTCCAGCCCGTAATCGAGTCGGAGAAAGAAGAAGGTGCGACTGCTGCCGGGAAGGTACTACTGGCTACGGTGAAAGGTGATGTGCACGACATTGGCAAGAATATAGTCTCGGTAGTAATGGCATGCAACGGCTACGAAATAATAGACCTTGGCGTCATGGTGCCTGCCGAAACCATTGTACAGCATGCCATAGAGGAAAAGGTAGACATGATAGGATTGAGTGGCTTGATAACCCCTTCGCTGGATGAAATGGTGCATGTAGCCATTGAGCTGGAAAAGGCAGGTCTGGACGTTCCTCTGCTGATAGGTGGTGCCACGACTTCACCGCTTCACACAGCTCTGAAAATTGCTCCGGTCTATCATGCTCCCGTAATCCATCTGAAGGACGCTTCACAGAATGCTACAGTAGCAGCCAAGCTGATGAATCCTAAGACAAAGGAGGAGCTGGAAGAAGAACTGCATGAGAAGTATCGGCAGTTGTGCGAAAAGAACCGGGAGAAACAAGTGACAACCGTTTCCCTGGAAGAAGCGAGAAAGAACAAACTGAATCTGTTTTAAATAGGAAGGAAAATAAGGATTAGGGATTAATCCTTAATCCCTATTTTTTTATCTTCTTCTTGTATTGCTCGAAGCGTGACGTAATATCCCTTACGAAGTTATAAGTTTCAATGCCACGGAAATAGCCGTTTTTGCAGACGGGGTCGGTGAAGTATTCCTCATTGCTTTTTAGCAGAATGAAGTTTTCTACATTATCACGCCAGACATATTTGTTTTTGCCGTATTTTTCGGCCAGTGCCATGGCATCCAGCACATGGCCGATACCGGAATTATAAGATGCCAGCACAAAGTTGATGCGTTCTTCCTGGGGTATCTTGGAAAAACTTTTGGCTGTGGCGCCTATGTATTTCACGGCAGCCTTTATACTCTCTTCAGGGTTCTGTTCCTTTCCTTCGGGTAGCCCCATAGCCCTGGCTGTGACAGGCATCAGTTGCATCAGCCCCCTGGCACCGGCCCAGGATACGGCGGTGGAGTCGAAGTTGGACTCAGTATATGCCAGAGACGCCAGCAGGCGCCAGTCCCAGTCTATCTTGGGAGCATATTTCTTGAACAAATCATCGTAATGGGAAATTTTTCCTTCGCGCAGGGAGAGGATAGGAGAGTGGGGAATGGCCTTGCCGATTTCAAAATATCGTTTCATACTTGCCGTATAGGCAGGTGAAGTCATATTCTCCTCGTGCCATTTGTTGGCGGCGGCTGCCAGTTGCGGACAGTCTTTCCGGACTGCCCACGATGCACGCTGGTCAAAGCTGATGGAGAGTCCGATATTCAGGTTGGGGTAATAGGTCGTATTAAGCTGTGCCACATCATTGTCTGCTACGGTATAGGGGATTTTCCCTTGTGCCACTTGGGTGATGAGGTCTTCTGCACTGATACTGTCGTTGGTCACTTTATGGATGTGGATACCTCCTCCGAGCTCTTCGTCCAGATTGACCAGCCGTTCATAATATTTTCCGGGCTTCACATATACATCTTTCCCGATGAGTTCCGTTACGTCTTTCAGTGGTTTGGTGCGTCCGCCGTTACGTTGCACGATGACTTGGTGCGTGATGACCTCTTCGCCGCAATAAAGCAGGCTGTCTTTCCATTCCTTGGTGATGGGAAGGTTGTAGGCTATGAGGTCTCCCTTGCCTGCCAGCAACTTCTCTATGAGTTCGTGCACATTCCGGGCTACCTCTATTCTCAGCTTCACTCCCAGGCTCTTGGCAAACTGTTCGCTCAGCTCATACTGGAATCCCATGTCCTGGCCACGGTAGATGAAGTAGGAAGTGGAACTGTACAGTGTCAATACGACCAGTTCTCCGCTGTCCTTTATCTGTTGCAGGTCATCCGCTTCTTCTTTTTCGGCAGGATGTCCTCCACGGCATCCTGCGATGCAGCACAACAACAACAGCAAGATAATTGGGACGGGAGAATTGATAATGGATGATTTATGTCTGGCGAAAGAAAACAGGCTGTTCATATCTCATAGGGTTTAGTGCGTTCTTAATCCTCCATTATCAATTCTCCATTACAAATTAACTCCCCAAGTGCTTCTTGATGTACATGGTCAATATATCAATGGCCACCTGGTTGTTTCCGCCTTCCGGCACAATGAGGTCGGCGTATCGTTTGCAGGGCTCTATGAATTGCTGGTGCATGGGTTTTAGTATGCGTGTATAGCGCTCCATGACGGCTTCGGCCGTGCGTCCGCGTTCCACCACGTCACGCTGGATTACACGAATTAGGCGTTCGTCGGGGTCAGCGTCTACAAATATCTTGAGGTCCATCATGCTTCGCAGCTTCTTGTCGCACAAGGCAAGGATACCTTCTATGATGATGACTTCCCGGGGCTCGATATGGATGGTTTCGGGCTGCCGGGTACACGTCAGGTATGAGTAGGTGGGCTGTTCTATGCTTCTTCCTTCGCGCAGCATGGCGACATGCCTGGAAAGAAGGCTCCACTCGAAAGCGTCGGGATGGTCGAAGTTGATGTTCTGCCGTTCTTCCACGGGCACATGGCTGCTGTCCTTGTAGTAAGAGTCTTGTGGCAACAATACCACTTCACCAGCCGGTAGGCTTTCGATAATTTTACGTACGACGGTGGTCTTTCCCGAGCCGGTTCCGCCTGCAATTCCTATTATTAACATCCGTTTAAGTGTATATTTGAAACAAAACCAGTATTTTTGCAGTTGTTAAAACAGCCGCTTAGGCTGACAAATATAGTGATAAATCATTTAAATGGCAAAGTTATGGTAAAGCACATTGTATTATTTAAGTTAAAAGATGAGGCACCGGCTGACGAAAAGTTGGCTGCGATGAACAGTTTCAAGGCAGCTATCGAAGCGCTTCCGGCTAAAATATCCGTTATCCGCAAGATTGAAGTCGGATTGAACATCAATCCTGCCGAGGCTTGGAGCATCGCTCTTTACAGTGAGTTCGATACGTTGGATGACGTGAAATACTATGCTACCCATCCCGACCATGTAGCTGCCGGCAAGCTTATCGCTGCTGTGAAAGAGAGCCGTGCCTGCGTGGACTACGAGATAATTGAAAATTAAAAATTAAATCAGAGAACATGAAGAAATTACTGTTCCCTTTCGTTCTGTTGCTCTTCGCTGTGGCGGTGCAGGCACAGATACAAGACCCCGTCAAGTTCAATTCCGAACTGAAGATTTTGGCTGCCGATGAAGCGGAGGTCGTTTTTACGGCTGCTATTGACAAGGGCTGGCATGTCTATTCCACCGACTTGGGCGATGGAGGGCCTATCTCGGCGACTTTCAATGTGGAGAAAATATTCGGAGCGGAAGTGGTTGGCAAACTGAAGCCCGTAGGCAAGGAAATCTCTACTTTCGATAAGTTGTTCGAAATGAAGGTGCGCTATTTTGAAAATACGGCCCAATTTGTGCAGAAGCTAAAATTGACGGGTGGTGCCTATCAGCTGGAAGGATATCTGGAGTATGGCGCTTGCAACGATGAAAATTGTCTGCCGCCCACACAAGTGCCTTTCCAATTCTCCGGTAAGGTAGAAGGGGCTGCCAAAGAAGCTGCTGCCGCTACGGCTGAAATGAAAGCCGAAACACAGTCCGCAGAGCAGGAGACTGCCGCCGATACGGTTTCTGTGGCTGCTATTGGCGGTGCGGACGGGCCGACGGAAATCAATGTGACGGACAAGGTGGACCTCTGGAAGCCGGTCATCAATGAATTGCAATCTTTGGGCGAAACTACTTCGCAGGAGGATATGTCCTGGATTTATATCTTTATTACCGGATTTGCCGGCGGACTGTTAGCGCTCTTCACCCCTTGTGTATGGCCCATCATCCCGATGACTGTCAGCTTCTTCTTGAAGCGTAGCAAGGATAAGAAGAAAGGCATCCGTGATGCATGGACGTATGGTGCTTCCATCGTAGTGATTTATGTGACGCTCGGACTGGCCATTACGCTGATTTTCGGAGCCAGCGCACTGAACGCACTCTCTACGAATGCAGTATTCAATATCCTTTTCTGCCTGATGCTGGTGGTGTTTGCGGCTTCCTTCTTCGGAGCGTTCGAGATAACGTTGCCCTCCAAGTGGAGTACGGCTGTAGACAGCAAGGCCGAGGCGACAAGCGGTTTGCTCAGCATCTTCCTGATGGCATTTACCTTGTCGCTGGTATCTTTCTCCTGCACGGGACCCATTATCGGATTCCTGCTGGTGCAGGTTTCCACGACGGGCAGCGTGGTGGCTCCCGCCATCGGCATGCTGGGCTTTGCCATAGCTTTGGCATTGCCTTTCACGCTGTTTGCCCTGTTCCCGTCCTGGCTGAAGTCCATGCCCAAGTCCGGTGGATGGATGAACATCATCAAGGTGACGCTCGGCTTCCTGGAGCTGGCCTTTGCCCTGAAATTCCTTTCGGTGGCCGATTTGGCTTACGGCTGGCGCATCCTCGACCGTGAAACGTTCCTTGCTTTGTGGATTGTACTTTTTGCACTGCTTGGTTTCTACTTGTTGGGCAAAATCAAGTTCCCGCACGATGATGACGATACGAAGGTCAGCGTGCCCCGTTTCTTCATGGCGTTGGCCTCGCTGGCGTTTGCGGTGTATATGGTTCCCGGTTTGTGGGGAGCGCCGTTGAAGGCGGTCAGTGCCTTTGCGCCGCCCATGCAGACGCAGGATTTCAACCTTTACAATAATGAGGTGCATGCCAGGTTCGACGATTACGACCTCGGTATGGAGTATGCCCGCCAGCATGGCAAGCCCGTGATGCTCGACTTCACCGGCTACGGCTGCGTGAACTGTCGTAAGATGGAGCTTGCCGTATGGACCAACCCGAAGGTGAGCGACATCATCAACAACGACTATGTGCTTATCACGCTCTACGTGGACAACAAGACCCCGCTTCCTTCTCCCGTGAAGATTGTGGAGAACGGCACGGAACGCACGCTGCGCACCGTAGGCGACAAATGGAGCTATCTGCAGCGTGTCAAGTTCGGCGCCAATGCGCAGCCCTTCTACGTGCTGATTGACAACGAAGGCAAGCCGCTCAACAAGTCCTACTCCTACGACGAGGATATACCTAAGTATATCGAGTTCCTGCAGACCGGACTGGAGAATTATAAGAAAGAGAAATAAATAGAACTGGAAAAAGGATGCTTGTAAAAAGGCATCCTTTTTTCACTAAATCCCCTTTTTGTATGAAACACATTATAGACATTGATGCTTGGGAACGCCGGGATAACTACGGCTTTTTCCGCAATTTTGTAAATTCCTGGTATTCCGTCACCACAGAGATTGACTGCACGGAAGCCAGTGCTGCAGCCCGGGCTGCAAAGCGCTCCTTTTTCCTTTATTATCTGTATGCTGTGGTGCGTTCGGCCAATGAAGTCGATGAACTCCGTTACCGTACCGACAAGGAAGGCCGGGTTGTTTTTCACGACCGGGTGGACATCATTTCTCCGATAGCCGTTCCTGGGAAAACATTCTATACCGTGCGCATTCCCTATTACGAAGACTTTGAACGTTTCTATGCCGAAGCCTACGCCTTGATAACAAACATGCCCGAGGACGGTGACCCTTATGGAGCCGAAAAGATTCTTGCCGAGCAAGGCGATTACGATGTGGTCCATCTGAGTGCGGTTCCCAAAATGTATTTCACCTCGATAACCTATACACTTGCCGAAGCAGGCAACGGTTGCAGTTATCCGTTGATGACTGCCGGCAAGGCTGTATCCCGCGAAGGTCGTCTGGTATTTCCTCTTTCCATCTATGTGAACCATGCTTTTGTCGACGGTTCTCATTTGACCTCCTTCTTCGGAAAGGTGGAGGAGTATTTGAAAGAGATTTCACATAAATGAATCACCCCAAATAAATAATCTATGAAACGCTTATAAGGGTGTTTTTTCATGCTACAAATATATATGATGCCATACATATATGGCAACTTTGAGTTGTTTTTTGTATCTCGGTTTCTGTTTTTTAAGTATCATTGAAAAATCGGAAATGTGCAGACAAGATTTGTAGTATTACAGAATTGTTACAGAATTTATCCTTACCTTTGACACTTTAACAGAATAAGCGTATGGTAAGTAATATATCTTCATGCACGAAAGTACTTGTTTTGCCGATAGTTCTATGGGTTGTTTCGTCTTTTTCCCTGCGGGCGCAGGAGAAGGATTTTGCCACTTGGGCGAATGCCGGTTTCGAATATAAGTTGAAGCCAGCATTTACTGTTTCCGGTGGGCTGGAGTGGCGTACAAAGGATGATTTGGGAAAGACAGACCGGTGGGGGCTGAAGGTGGGGGGAAGCTATAAGCTGTTGCCTTTCCTGAAGCTTGGAGCTGGGTATGAGACGCATTACCGCAATCGGGGGGCAGATGGCTGGAAGTTCCGGCACCGCTACCGTTTGGAAGGCACTCTGTCTGCCCGTGTGCAAAGGGTGAAACTGTCCTTGCGTGAGCGCTTTCAGCATACGTTCGATGGGCATAGAGATGAGTTCCGCTTGCGCTCGCGTGCGAAGTTTGCCTATGACATTCCGAAGTGCAAGCTGGAACCGTATGCTTCGGCCGAGATGTATAATGGTTTGAATAAGACAGAGCACTTCGGAGTAAAGCGGATGCGCTATCGTGGGGGTATTACGTTGCCCTTGTCCGAGCGCTGGGAGGCGGACATCTTCTATTGCAGGCAATGGGAGAAGGATAAGCGGAAGGATATAGTAGGGGTGGAGTGTGTTTATAGCTTTTGAGGGGAGATGAGGGCTGAAAGCCTTTTTTTACTTTTTGTTCTTCCGGTACTCCTTTTTCAGATAAAAGTTGAATCCGGCATATATTTGGAGGGTGCCGAACCCGTTGTTCAGGGAGAAACTGTTTTTGTAGTAGTCGTATGTCCGTCCTACGAATGAGGTACCCACGAAGTATTTGCTGTTGTTGTATACCACACCTGCACGCAGAATGAAGTCGATATTGAAATTCTTGTACCAGTCGTCCGCTTCCCGCTCTTCTGTCTTCTCTATGCGTGATGTCTTGTAGGCGACAGCCGGATTGAACGACAGGCATGCGAGGCAGTTGCGGGCAAACACCCAATTGTAGGCATAGCCGGCGTTGAGGCTGATGTTCGTGTATTTGATATGTTTCACCTTCATACCCGGGTTCATGGTTTCCTGAATGATTTCGGGCAGCTTGGTATAGTCGAAGTTCAGATTGTGGGTGGATACGGAGAATCCGGCAATGAAAGAACCTGCATTGCAGCGCTGGTTGGTGGACTGGCTGAAGGCGGCTGGATAGGAGAAACGTCGATTGTTGAAAATGTAATACAGATTTAATCCCTTCATCTTTACTTTCAATCCGTTGAAGTCTTCGGAATAATTGGAGGGAATCTCGTCGGAAAAGCCGGATACCTTGTGTATCTTATAGTCGTTTCCGGTGCTGCGATAGAAAATGTCGACTCCCAGTTTGGAACTGTAAAGACTGAGATCAAACTCCGTACCGCGCTTTTTCTTGCTTTTCTTTCCGTAGAGCCAGTCCGTATCGACAGCCCATCCCAGGAATATCCAACGCCATCCGAAGTAAGCGCCTATCTTGTTGTGAGGGTTGGGCGAGAAACGGAGCCGCTGGTCGTCATTGCCCACGGAGTAATACTCGTAATTGGTGAAATGGTCGAGCATCAGGGCGTAATTGTATCGGTTGGGACTGATATAGGTAGTGTCGAAGTCGCTGAAGTTGAGGAATTTCTTCAATGCTTTTCCGAAGGTGTTTTTATATACGATGCTGTCGCATGCGACAGAACCGTTCTCCTTGTTTTGCGCAAACAATGAGAATGTAAATAATATCCATAAGCAGAAAAAGGCCCCTCTTTGCATCTTGTTGTTCTCTCTCATTTATACAAAGCTAAATAAAATAACCGGTTTTTGAACAGTATCCCGCTAATTTTTCTCTGAAAAAGGCATCAATAATTTGTAGTTCTCAATCGGAATGACTAATATTGAACGTCTTATTGAGAGACTTTATGAATCAAAACCAGATAAAGAAGAATACGATATGAAGAAGATTATCAATCCGTGGAAAGATATGGAGGGCTACAACTGTTTCGGTTGCTCTCCCGACAATGAAGCCGGTGTGAGAATGGAGTTTTATGAGGACGGTGACGAGGTGGTGAGCATCTGGAAGCCGCGTCCGGAGTATCAAGGGTGGCTGAATACGTTGCATGGAGGCATCCAGTCCGTATTGCTGGATGAAATCTGCGGCTGGGTCGTGTTCCGCAAGCTGCAGACCGGCGGGGTGACATCGAAAATGGAAACCCGCTTCCGCAAATCCATATCGACCAACGACACGCATGTGGTGCTGCGGGCTTCGCTTCGCGAGCAGAAGCGGAATATTGCTATCATAGAAGCACGCCTGTATAATAGCATGGGCGAACTTTGCACAGAAGCCACTTGCACCTACTTTACCTTTCCGAAGGAGAAGGCGGAAGCGGAAATGCATTTCCATAGCTGCGAAGTAGAGCAGGAGGAAATATTGCCGTTGATTTAATTGTTTCACCACAGATTACACAGATTTGCATAGATTGGAATAAAAATAATCTGTGCAAATCTGTGTAATCTGTGGTGAACTAAGATGAATTTGAAAGAAAAAATAAACTTTTTGTGATAAATCTTTTGGAGTTTCAAACTTTTAGTTTACTTTTGTCGCATTAAAATCCAAAAAATATGAAGAATATCGTTGCACATCATCACCATCATCATCCTAACGAATAACTCGGTGGGCGTATGAGTGTATATGTACAACAGATGACATAACAGACGAGGCTTGCCGAATATTGGTAAGCCTCGTTTTGTTTTCTGTCATCTCATTCAAAATAGTAAATAGTAAATCGTAAAATAGTAAATAACCTTATGTTAAGAATTGCAGTACAAGCTAAGGGTCGTCTGTATGACGAGACCATGTCGTTTTTGGGAGAATCGGATATAAAGTTGAGTGCCATGAAGCGCTCGTTGTTGGTGCAGTCGTCAAACTTTCCTCTTGAAGTGTTGTTTCTGAGGGATGACGACATTCCGCAGTCTGTGGCTACCGGAGTGGCTGATATAGGAATTGTGGGTGAGAATGAATTTGTTGAGAAGAATGAGGATGCAGAGATAATCAAGCGTCTGGGATTCAGCAAATGCCGTCTGTCTCTTGCCATGCCGAAGGATATTGAGTATCCGGGGGTGAAGTGGTTTCACGGAAAGAAGATTGCGACATCTTATCCGGGTATCCTTTCCGGCTTTTTGAAAGAGAATGGGGTGAATGCGGAGATACACGTCATTACGGGGTCGGTAGAAGTGGCGCCGGGCATCGGTCTGGCAGATGCCATTTTCGATATTGTAAGTTCCGGTTCTACGCTGGTGAGCAACCGCCTGAAGGAAGTGGAGGTTGTGATGAAGTCCGAAGCCCTGCTGATTGGTAACAGGAACCTGAGCGAGGAAAAGCAAGGGATATTGAGGGAGCTGTTGTTCCGTATGGATGCCGTGAAGACTGCCGAAGATAAGAAATATGTGCTGATGAATGCCCCGAAAGAGAAACTGGATGAGATTGTCTCTGTACTTCCGGGCATGAAGAGCCCCACGGTAATGCCTTTGGCACAAGAAGGCTGGTGCTCGGTACATACGGTACTCGACGAGAAGTGTTTCTGGGAGATTATCGGAAAGCTGAAAGCGCTGGGGGCAGAAGGCATTCTGGTGCTGCCGATTGAGAAAATGATAATTTAAAGCCTCGAGGATGTGTCAAAAGTATATAAACGCTTTCTTTATGTTACGACATTAGGTACGAATTACGCGAAATAGCGCGGAATCGGTAAAATAAATCCGTGAAATCCGCGTAATCAGCGCCTAAAAGAAAGTCTTCAGAGAGTTTTGACACACCTCCAATAATATCATGGTTTATGCATAAATCTTTAAAAACATGTCATTATGATATTGATTAGTAATCCCGATAAATCCCAGTGGCAAGAGATTCTGAAACGTCCGGTGATGAATACGGAGAATCTGTTTGATACGGTGCGGAGTGTTATTGACCGTGTGAAGGAGGAGGGAGACCCTGCTGTGCTGGATTATGAAGAAAAGTTTGATAAAGTGGTGTTGGCCTCGCTGGCAGTGTCGGAAGAGGAACAGCAGGAAGCGGAAAACCTGGTGAGTGAAGACTTGAAAGCAGCTATTCGCCTGGCAAAGCAGAACATCGAGACTTTCCACGCCGCACAACGCTTTGAGGGCAAGAAAGTGCAGACTCAGCCGGGGGTGACCTGCTGGCAGAAAGCGGTTGCCATAGAAAAGGTGGGATTGTATATCCCCGGAGGAACGGCTCCGCTGTTTTCTACGGTACTGATGCTGGCCGTTCCCGCCAGGATTGCCGGATGCAAGGAGATTGTTCTCTGCACCCCTCCGGGACGTGACGGAAAGGTACATCCCGCTGTGCTGTTTGCCGCAAAAGTGGCAGGTGTCAACCGGATTTTCAAAGCTGGCGGCATACAAGCCATTGCCGCTATGGCATACGGAACGGAAAGTGTGCCTAAGGTTTACAAGATATTCGGTCCGGGAAATCAGTATGTCACGGCTGCCAAACAGCTTGTGAGCTTGCGTGATGTGGCGATAGATATGCCGGCAGGACCTTCGGAAGTAGAAGTTTTGGCTGACGAAACAGCTAATCCGATTTTTGTCGCCGCCGACTTGTTGAGCCAGGCAGAACACGGAGTGGACAGTCAGGCTATATTAATTACGACCTCTGTCGAATTGCAACAAGCTGTAAAGGTGGAAGTGGAACGCCAACTGGCCTTACTGCCACGTAAAGAGATTGCCGAAAAGTCTCTTGCCAATAGCAAACTGATTGTAGTGGACAGCATGACAGAAGCCATTGAATTGACCAACGCGTATGCTCCCGAACATCTTATCATAGAAACCGAGGATTATCTTTCCGTGGCAGAACGTATCGTGAATGCCGGTTCCGTATTCCTGGGTTCTCTTACTCCGGAGAGTGCGGGAGATTATGCTTCGGGCACAAACCATACCCTGCCGACAAACGGCTATGCCAAAGCATACAGCGGTGTCAGCCTCGACAGCTTTATCCGCAAGATAACTTTTCAGGAGATAAAGCCGGAAGGATTAAATATCATCGGCCCTGCCATCGAGCTGATGGCTGCCAATGAACAGCTGGATGCGCATAAGAATGCTGTGAGTGTGAGACTGGGGCAGTTGGAAAATGGAAATGGAAATTGAAAGTTGAAAATTGAGAGCTGATGGCTTAAAGTAATTTTAATCGTAAATTGTCAAATCATAAATAACATGGTGAAAACATTACAAGAACTTACCCGTCCGAATATCTGGCGTCTGAAGCCTTATTCTTCAGCACGTGATGAATATAATGGTGCTGCGGCATCCGTTTTTCTCGATGCAAACGAGAATCCTTATAACATGCCGCACAACCGTTATCCCGACCCCATGCAGCGGGAGTTAAAGACAGAATTGTCTAAAATTAAAAAGGTGAGTCCCGATTCCATCTTCTTAGGGAATGGCAGTGACGAAGCTATCGATTTGGTGTTCCGTGCTTTTTGTGAACCCCGTGTGGACAATGTAGTGGCTATCGACCCTACCTACGGCATGTATCAAGTCTGTGCCGACGTTAATGATGTGGAGTACCGCAAGGTGCTGCTCGATGAGGATTTCCAGTTCTCTGCCGACAAGCTTTTGGCTGCTGCGGATGAGCATACCAAACTGATTTTTATCTGCTCTCCCAACAATCCTACCGGCAATGACCTGCTCCGTAGCGAGATTGAAACGCTGATTCGCCAGTTTGATGGGTTGGTGATACTGGATGAGGCATACAATGACTTCTCCGAAGCACCTTCCTTCCTCGAAAATTTGAATCGGTATCCGAATCTCATTGTACTGCAAACCTTCTCCAAAGCATGGGGATGTGCTGCCATCCGTCTGGGCATGGCATTTGCCTCACCGGAGATTATCGGCATCCTCAGTAAGATAAAATATCCCTATAACGTGAACCAGCTGACACAGAAGCAGGCAGTGGAAATGCTTCACCGCTATTATGAAATAGAACGTTGGGTGAAGACCTTGAAAGAAGAACGGGAGAATCTGGAAGCCGAGTTCGCCGCACTGCCATGTACGGTGAAGATGTTCCCTTCCCATGCCAATTTCTTCCTGGCCCGTGTGACGGATGCCGTGAAGATTTACAATTATCTGGTAGGCAAGGGTATCATTGTCCGCAACCGTAACTCCGTGTCACTCTGCGGAAATTGCCTGCGGGTGACGGTGGGAACGAGAGGAGAGAATGAAAAATTGATTGAAGCGCTGAAGGAATATATGTAGAAGGAGTTAAAGGGAGTAAAAGGGGGGTAAAGGGATTAAAAGGGAGTTAAAGGCCGATACTGCTGTTCTATACAAGTAATGCTTATGCAAGCAAAACTACCGGCCTCTAACTCCTCTAACTCCTTCTGCCTCCTTCTAACTCCCGATAACTCCCTTTATTCCCTCAAAAAAATATCCTTTAAAATGAAGAAACTACTTTTTATAGACCGTGACGGGACTTTAGTCATTGAGCCGCCCATTGATTATCAGCTGGACTCCCTGGAGAAGCTGGAGTTCTATCCGAAAGTGATGCGCAATCTTGGCTTCATCCGCAGCAAGCTGGATTTTGATTTTGTAATGGTGACCAATCAGGATGGGCTCGGCACAACTTCCTTTCCGGAAGAGACCTTTTGGCCGGCACACAACCTGATGATGAAGACATTGGAAGGCGAAGGCATCACCTTCGACGACATCTGCATAGACCGCAGCATGCCCGACGACAATGCACCGACTCGCAAGCCGCGTACCGGAATGCTTACCAAATACCTCGATAACCCGGACTACGATTTGTCCCACAGTTTCGTCATTGGCGACCGGCCTACGGATGTGGAACTGGCAAAGAATCTGGGCTGCCGCGCCATTCTTCTGCAAGATGACACGGCGTCATTGAAACCCGTTTCCGAAGGTGGCGGTGCCGCTTGTGACGGACTTGAAGATTACTGCGCCCTCGCCACCAGGGATTGGGATAAGGTTGCCGAATTCCTCTTTGCCGGTGAGCGTACGGCGGAAGTACGTCGCACTACCAAGGAGACAGATATATACGTATCCTTGAATCTGGATGGTGACGGGCATTGTGACATCGCGACCGGACTGGGCTTCTTCGACCACATGTTGGAACAGATAGGCAAGCACGGCGGCATGGACCTCACCATCCGTGTGAAAGGTGACCTTGAAGTGGACGAGCATCACACCATCGAAGATACCGCCCTTGCTCTGGGCGACTGCCTTTATCAGGCCTTAGGAAGCAAGCGGGGCATTGAACGCTATGGCTATGCCCTTCCTATGGACGATTGTCTTTGCCAAGTGTGCCTTGACTTTGGCGGACGCCCGTGGCTGGTATGGGATGCCGAGTTCAAGCGCGAGAAGGTGGGAGATATGCCGACGGAAATGTTCCTGCATTTCTTCAAGTCCTTGAGCGATGCTGCCCGGATGAATCTTAATGTAAAAGCCGAAGGACAGAACGAACATCATAAGATAGAGGGCATCTTCAAGGCGTTGGCACGTGCGCTGAAGATGGCGGTGAAGAGGGATATTTATCACTTTGAACTGCCAAGCTCGAAAGGAGTGTTGTAGAATCGTGCAGACAACTGCTGCAAAGTTACTGCATACCTTTTGCAGTGCTGCTGCAAAGCAGTTGCAGTGACGCTGCAAGGCTTTTGCAGAGCCACTGCAGATGTATTGCAGAGCTACTGCAAATGTATTGCAGAGTTTTGCAGTTGTATGTCTCTGATTAATAGATAAGTAGTGTTATGTCACATTTAGCCCCTTTGATAGCTGATTTAGCTCTGATATTGATTTGTGCGGGGATTATGACCCTGCTTTTTAAGAAGTTGAAGCAACCGCTGGTATTAGGATATGTAGTTGCAGGATTCCTTGCCAGCCCTCACATGGCCTATACACCGTCGGTGATGGACACGGCTAATATACAGACCTGGGCGGATATAGGCGTTATCTTCCTGCTGTTTGCACTGGGATTGGAATTCAGCTTCAAGAAGATTGTGAAGGTGGGAGGCGCGGCGATTATTGCTGCGTGTACCATCATCTTTTGTATGATATTGTTGGGTGTGACGGTAGGTACCGGTTTCGGCTGGAAACGGATGGACTGTATCTTTCTGGGCGGTATGATTGCCATGTCATCCACCACTATTATCTATAAGGCGTTTGATGATTTGGGGATGCGCAAGAAACAGTTCACGGGGCTGGTACTCAGTGTGCTTATTCTGGAGGATATTCTTGCCATCGTATTGATGGTGATGCTCTCCACGATGGCAGTCAGCCATAACTTCGAGGGTACGGAGATGCTGGGGAGCATTGCCAAACTGCTGTTCTTCTTGATACTTTGGTTCGTGGTGGGTATTTACCTCATCCCCGGATTGTTGAAGCGGTGCCGGAAGCTGATGAGCGAGGAAACCTTGCTGATAGTCTCTCTCGGACTCTGTTTCGGCATGGTGGTGATGGCTGCACATACGGGGTTCTCGGCTGCTTTCGGTGCCTTCATCATGGGTTCCATTCTTGCCGAAACGGTAGAGGCAGAGAGCATAGAACGGCTGGTGAAGCCGGTCAAGGACTTGTTTGGCGCCATCTTCTTCGTATCGGTCGGCATGATGGTAGACCCAGCCATGATTGTGGAGTATGCGGGACCTATTGTCGTGATTACTTTAGCGGTTATCCTCGGGCAATCCCTTTTCGGGACGCTGGGTGTGCTGCTGGCGGGGCAACCGCTAAAGACAGCCATGCAGTGCGGTTTCAGCTTGACGCAAATCGGTGAGTTTGCCTTTATCATAGCTTCGCTGGGCGTGTCGCTGCATGTCACCAGCCATTTCTTATATCCTATTGTGGTGGCGGTGTCTGTCATCACCACTTTCCTCACTCCTTATATGATTCGTTTGGCAGACCCCGCTTCCAATCTTGTGGATACGCATTTGCCGGAAAAATGGAGAAAGTTCTTGACCCGTTATGCTTCAGGTTCGCAGACGATGAACCATGAAAGTCTGTGGAAGAAACTGATATTTGCACTAGTCAGGATTACGGTTGTATATTCTATCATTTGCGTGGCGGTGATAGCTTTGGCGTTCCGTTTTCTGGTGCCTTTCGTGCACGACAGTCTGCCCGGGGTATGGGGCTCTTTGTTGGCTGCCTTTATCATCATTCTGTGTATAGCTCCGTTTCTGCGTGCTATCATGATTAAAAAGAATCATTCGGAGGAGTTCGTGACTTTATGGAAAGATAACCGTGGAAACCGGGCGCCGTTGGTGGCTACCATTGTACTGCGTCTGCTGCTGGGTGTTTCGTTTGTCATGTTCGTTATAGCCGGTTTATTCAAGATGTCTGTGGGACTGGTATTTGGAGTGGCGGTGTTGCTGGTGACTTTAATGATACTCTCCCGCCAGTTGAAGAAGCAGTCCATCATGATAGAGAGGACATTCTTCCAGAATCTGCGGTACCGCGACATGCGTGCCGAGTATATGGGAGAGAAGAAACCGGAGTATGCGGGGCGTCTGCTGTCGCGCGACCTGCACCTGACGGATTTTGAAATCCCCGGCGAGTCGGCATGGGTGGGCAGGACATTGGCGGAGCTGAATTTCGGAAAGAAATACGGCATCCATGTGGTCTCCATCCTTCGGGGCAAGAAACGGATTAATATTCCCGGAGCGTCTGTCCGCCTTTTCCCGCAGGACAAGATACAAGTGATTGCCACGGACGAGGAACTGAACATCTTCGGCAAGGAGATGGATAAGGTGTCTGCCATGAATACGGATGTGATAGAGAAGAGCGAGATGATTCTACGCCAGTTCTGTGTGGACGGGCAGTCTCCTTTCCTGAACAAGACCCTGAAGGAAGCAGGGATACGCGAGAAGTATCACTGCCTGATTGCCGGTGTGGAGCGGGGAGGGGAGACCCTGCATGCTCCCGACCCGCATGAACCTTTTGTAGAAGGCGATGTGGTATGGGTTGTAGGCGAGAGTGCCGATGTGTACGAATTAGTCAGTCAGAAAGGCGAAGGTTTCGACATGGAGGTGTGACAAAACAAAAAAGCATCTTACTTCTTGATAGTTTTTAGGCACACCTTCATAGTCGTTAATCAGAGCTTGTTTAGTATTTTGTCCATTACCCAGTTAGTCAGAGTGGCGCTTTCACCGTCACAGCCGCAGACTGACTTGCCCAGCAGGTGGTCTACCACTGCCTGTATAAGCGGTTGCTGGACGTAGGTGGGATTTTCGACAATGATTTCCTCACGCCCTCTTTCTGTGTGCAGCGCAATGGGGTCATAGGTGAATACGGAGAAACAAATCATGCCTTTGTCTCCAATGATTTCTATACGGTCTTCGCGGGCGGATTCGTGGGCGACGAAACACCAGGAGCCGCTGCCTACTAGTCCGCTGTCAAACTGGAAACATGCGCTTAGGGTGTCTTCGGCAGGATATAGTCTGCCACGGTTGCTCTTGTAGCCGCTAGCTTCGAGGATACATCCGAAGATTTCCTGCAGCAAGTCTATCTGGTGGGGCGCAAGGTCATAGAAGTATCCTCCGCCGGCAATGTCCGGCTGCACGCGCCACGGCAGGTTTTCCTTGTTATGGTCGAGGTCGCGGGGAGGCTGGGCGAAGCGGATTTGAATGTTGATGATGTTGCCAATATGTCCCTCCTCTACCAGTGACTTTACCTTCAGGAAGTAGGGCAGATAGCGGCGGTAGTACGCAACAAAACATGGAACACCCGTTTCTTTGGAAATGCGGTTGATGCGGCAGCACTCTTCGTAGGTAACAGCCATCGGCTTCTCTATGTAGACCGGTTTACCTGCCTTCATGGACATGATGGCGTACGTAGCATGTGAAGAAGGAGGAGTGGCAATGTACACGGCGTTCACCTCTTCGTCGTCAATCAGCTCCTGGGCATCGTCGTACCATTTAGGAATCCCTCTTTCCTTGGCGTAGGTTTTGGCCTTGTCGCCATTTCGGCTCATGACGGCCACTACTTCGGAGTTCTCTATTTTCTGGAATGCCGGTCCGCTTTTGTATTTGGTCACTTCTCCGCAACCGATGAATCCCCATTTAATTATTCTCTCGCTCATAATCTTTCCCTTATTTTTACTCTTCCTCAAAATCGAATTCAAAGTCGAAATCATCCAGAAATTCCGGTTCTGTAAATTCTTCCAGACTCCGGCGGTCTTTTTTCGTTGGTCTTCCGGTACCTTTGGCACGGTTGACGAAACCGCTAATACGGCTCATCTCCAGCAGTTCATACTGTTCCGGAGTCGTTACATTCTCCATCATTTCGGCAACAAGCTTTGCGCCGACACGCTTTTCGATGGTTTGCAGTACTTTGAAGGAATAGGTGACGGGGGGCTTGCGCACCTGGATGACATCTCCCGGCTTCACCGTACGGGCAGCCTTTGCCAGTGCGCCGTTGATGCTGATGCGCCCTTTTTTGCAGGCTTCGGCGGCTATGGTACGCGTCTTGAAGATGCGCACGGCCCACATCCATTTGTCAATTCTGGCTTCGTTCATTTCTTGTTATATTGATTCATGGTGATATCTATTCCCGCCAGGCAGAAACTTTTGATGATTTCTCCGGCTGTTTCCAATCTCTCGCCCATTGTTTTCCAATCTTCATCGGTAAAATGTCCCAGCACATAGTCAATCTGCCCACCACGGGGAAAGTCATTGCCGATGCCGAAACGCAGGCGTGCATAATTCTGGGTGCCCAGCGTTGATGCAATATGCTTAAGGCCGTTATGTCCCGCATCGCTTCCCTTACCTTTCAGGCGCAGTGTGCCGAAAGGCAGTGCCAGGTCATCTACCACTACCAACACATTCTCCAATGGAATGTTTTCCTTTTGCATCCAGTAGCGTACGGCGTTGCCGCTGAGGTTCATAAAGGTGGAAGGCTTCAGCAGTAACAGTTGGCGTCCCTTGACTGACAGTGTTGTGGTGAAACCATAACGTCCGTCGGTAAAAGTGGCACCCGCTGCTTTGGCCAGAGCATCTACTGCCATGAATCCGATGTTATGGCGGGTTTCGTGATATTCGGGGCCGATATTGCCCAATCCTACAATTAAATATTTCATAGTCAGTGCTTCCTGTTTATGAGGGTGTTAAAACTAGTATTCACCACAGATTACACAGATTTGCACAGATAGACATCTTTGATTATCGGTACATTAAATTCATTCTGTGTTAATCTGTGTAATCTGTGGTGAATTATACACTCTCGTGAGCCGTAAAAAGAACGCGGATTATCGCAACTTTCCGCGGAAATCAGTATGAAATCTGCGTTGGCTGCGTTAATCCGCGTTCCCGAATATTTAGTCTTTCTTGGAAAGAATCGATTAGTTGCCTGCAGCAGCAGCGGCACCTCTTGCAGCACGAGTCAGCTTAACGGCGCATACAACAGCTTCTTTGGCATTCAGCAATTCCAATCCTTCGTATTGCAATTCGCCAACTTTAACAGTCTTACCAAGTCCCAAGTGGGCAACGTTGATAATCAGTCTTTCAGGAATTACGTTATACAAAGCTCTTACTTTCAGCTTACGCATCTGGAGTACCAGCTTACCACCGGCCTTAACACCTTCTGCCAAACCTTCCATCTGTACCGGAACTTCCATAACGATAGGCTTAGCCTCGTCGATTTGATAGAAGTCAACGTGCAGGATAGTATCCTTTACGGGGTGGAATTGGATATCTTTCATGATAGCGTTTACTTTCTTGCCATCAATCACCAAGTCAACTACGTAGATGTGCGGAGTGTAAACCAAGTTACGCAGACCCTCTGCAGGTACAGTGAAGTGAACATTTTCACCTGCACCATAAAGTACGCAAGGTACACCGTTGTTTTTACGAATAGCTTTCAAAGCTCTTGCTTGTTCCGAAGAACGTTCTGCAATAGTTCTTGCAGTTCCTTTTACTTCAATTGATTTCATTTTAAAAAATTTTGTGTTACTCTAAATTAAGTAAATTTTTTGCTTAATTCACCATCACACGATGTGGCTTGCCACACGATGTTGCAAAAAAGCGGTGCAAAAGTACAGCTTCTTTTTGAATTATCAAAAGGTTATAACTTAAAATTCAATGTCTATCTTGATTTCTCCTTCCAATGAAGACGCTTTTTCCTCTTTCGGCAGTTCTTCTTTTCCCGTTTCGGGACTTTCAGCCTCTTCGTCAGTGGTATGTCTTGTATAGCAGCCTTGCTGTTCCTGGATGAAGCCGATGGCTTGCTGAAGTCCGTTCATGAACTTTTCAAAATCCTCTTTGTATAGAAAGATTTTGTGCTTTTCGAAACTTACCTGCGAGTCGTCTCCTTCGCCCATCACAATCTTCTTGCTTTCCGTGATGGCGAGAAACATTTCGTCTTTTCTGTTTTTCTTGACGTCTAAATAGTAGATGCGCTTACCTGCTTTGATGGATTGGGAGAATACAATCTCCTTGTCGTTCATGTCCGCTGCGTTTTTCTTCTTAAAGTCTTCCATATTATAATAGGTCTCAATTTTGATATTATCACCTTAAAACTTGTATCTCGTAGCTTTTAGCTCTTTATCGGGCTCAAAATTGACGATTT
The DNA here is from genome assembly GCF_003436255.1 of Bacteroides sp. D20. Lineage (NCBI taxonomy): Bacteria > Pseudomonadati > Bacteroidota > Bacteroidia > Bacteroidales > Bacteroidaceae > Bacteroides > Bacteroides sp. D20. Next base: position 96,447 of record NZ_QSOO01000017.1, read on the forward strand.
TTTTTAAACTGTCAAAAGAAAAAGACCGGATAATCAATATCTGCATTAAAAAATGTGATTTATTTATGTAAACTCATTAAAAATGCCTACTTTTGCGCCTTGTTAAAACACTAGTATTTACTTTAGAATTATGATCAACAGAGTTCTTATTCGTCTTAAGATTATACAGATTGTATATGCTTATTATCAGAATGGCAGTAAAAATTTAGACTCAGCGGAGAAAGAATTGTTCTTTAGCCTTTCAAAGGCATACGACCTCTACAACTACCTGCTGATGCTGATGATAGCTTTGACGAACTACGCACAAAAACGTATTGATGCGGCAAAAGCTAAGCTGGCTCCCACTGCCGAGGAGCTGTATCCCAACATGAAATTTGTGGAAAACAAGTTCATAGCCCAGTTGGAAGTGAACAAACAATTGACGGAATTCATTGCCAACCAAAAGCGCACGTGGGCCAATGATGAAGACTTTGTCAAGGGATTGTATGAGAAAATTGTGGAATCAGATATATATAAGGAATATATGGCTTCTTCGGACAATTCTTACGAATACGACCGTGAATTGTGGAGAAAGCTGTATAAGACTTTTGTCTTCAACAACGAAGCCTTGGACAATGTGCTCGAAGACCAGAGCCTCTACTGGAATGACGACAAGGAGATTGTGGATACTTTCGTACTGAAAACCATCAAGCGCTTTGAAGAGAAGAATGGTGCCAATCAGGAACTTCTACCAGAGTTCAAGGATGAGGAAGACCAGGAATTTGCACGCCGTTTGTTCCGCCGTGCCATCTTGAACTGCGACTATTACCGTCACCTCATCAGCGAGAATACGCGTAATTGGGACTTGGACCGTGTAGCCTTTATGGATGTTGTTATCATGCAGTGTGCCTTGGCCGAAATCTTGAGTTTCCCGAACATTCCGGTGAGTGTTTCGTTGAACGAATATGTCGATATTGCCAAAGTTTACAGCACGGCCAAAAGTGGCAGCTTCGTGAACGGTACATTGGATGGAATAGTTAATCAATTAAAAAAAGAAGGTAAGTTAACGAAAAACTAATACCTTTGTTTAATAATAGAAACCAAAACTGAGTATTTATGAACTTAATGACTGTATTCTTCCTGCAAGCTCCTGTTGCAGGCCCTGCTGGTGGTGGTAGCATGATGTGGATTATGCTGATAGCCATGTTCGTTATTATGTATTTCTTTATGATTCGTCCTCAAAACAAGAAGCAAAAGGAAATCGCAAACTTCCGTAAATCGCTTCAAGTGAATCAGAAAGTAATCACAGCCGGTGGCATCCATGGTGTTATCAAGGAAATCAACGACAATGATGTGGTGCTTGAAATCGCTTCCAACGTTAAGATTCGTATAGACAAGAATTCTATTTTTGCTGCAGCTGCTGATGCGAATAGCAGTCAGGCATCTAAATAATAGAAATGTGAGCCTATGTTTGAACGTAGGAACATACAACGTACATATCTGAAGATATCAAGAGAAGTGAAGGACTTTCTGCTTAGCGATAAAAGCAGAGAGTTCTTCATTTTTTTGTTTTTCTTCTTTGTGGCTGGTGGCTTCTGGCTCTTGCAGACCTTGAACAACGACTATGAGGCGGACTTTTCTATACCGGTGCGGCTGAAGGGAGTGCCCAATAATGTGGTGATTACCTCTGAACCTGCTTCAGAACTCCGTATCAAGGTAAAGGATAAGGGAACGGTACTGCTCAACTATATGTTGGGAAAGAGCTTTTATCCCGTTATTCTCGATTATGCCGATTATAAGGGCGTGGATAATCAAGTAAGGATATATCCCTCGCAGTTTGAAAAGAAAGTGCTGAACCAGCTGAATGCCTCTACCCGCCTGCTTTCCATGAAGCCGGATACATTGGAGTACATCTATTCGACGGGAGCCTCCAAACTGGTGCCGGTGAAGCTGCGCGGCACGCTGAGTGCCGGACGTGAGTATTATCTTTCGGATACGATATTCAGTCCCGATTCCGTATTGGTGTATGCGCCGCAAGGCGTGCTGGATACGATTGCTGTTGCCTATACGCAACCGGTGAAGCTGGAAGATATATCGGATACCTTGAGGCAGCAAGTCCCCCTGCGTATCCAGAAAGGTGTGAAGTTTGTGCCTTCTTCCATTGAGATGATGCTTCCGGTGGATATTTATACGGAAAAGACAGTGGAGGTGCCGTTGCGTGGCGTTAACTTTCCTGCCGACAAGGTGCTGCGCGCTTTCCCTTCCAAGGTGCAGGTCACGTTTCAGGTTGGTCTGAGTCATTTCAGGCAGATTAACGCTGATGATTTTCATATTTACGTGTCCTATGAGGAACTGCTCCGTCTGGGTTCCGACAAGTATACGGTAAAGATTAAGAATCTGCCGAAAGGGGTGAGCCAGGTACGCTTCAATCCGGCACAAGTGGATTTTCTGATAGAGCAAGTTTCTCCTGATTATGGCGATTAAGATAGGTATAACCGGTGGTATCGGTAGCGGAAAGAGTATGGTATCCCGGCTGTTGGAAGTGCTGGGTGTTCCCGTCTATATCTCGGACTTGGAAACGAAAAGGTTGATGGCATCCGATTCATTGATCCGCGAGGAATTGTCAGCTTTGCTTGGTGCGGAAGTGTATGCCGGTGGCACGCTGAACAAGCCTTTGTTGGCGTCTTATCTTTTCGGTAGTCCGGAGCATGCCAAAGAAATCAACTGTATTGTGCATCCTCGTGTAAAGGAGGATTTCAGGCGGTGGACACAATGCCGCACCGCTTTTCCCATTGTCGGTATAGAATCGGCCATTCTGGTCGAAGCGGGGTTTGCGGGTGAAGTGGATGCTATTGTTATGGTCTATGCGCCCGAAGAGGTGCGCATTTTACGTGCCGTCCGGCGGGATGCTTCCTCGCGCGAATTGATAGAAAAGCGTATTCGTAGCCAGATGAATGACGAAGAAAAGCGTAAATATGCAGATTTTGTCATTGTAAATGACGACGAAACTCCATTAATACCCCAGGTTTTAGAACTAATCGGTTCGCTATCTGAAAAAATGTACTATCTTTAAAAAATAGGCATCTCCTTAACAATAAAAATAAGCAAGCTTATTTTGTATTGTCTTCGGCTTACATTATCTTTGCCCCCCGAAAAAATAACTACTAATCATCAAAACAGAATATATTATGTTGAAGACTATTTTGTCCATTTCCGGTAAACCGGGATTATATAAGCTTGTTTCCCAGGGAAAAAATATGTTGATTGTAGAGTCGCTTGCAGACAAGAAGCGTTTCCCTGCCTATGGTAATGAGAAGATTATTTCTTTGGGCGATATCGCCATGTATACAGATACGGAAGATGTTCCTTTGAAGGAAGTGTTTCTTTCCATGAAGAAAAAGGAAAATGGTGCTGCCGTAGTGATGGATTTGAAGAAAGCTACTGCCGACGATTTGCGTGCTTACCTGGCAGAGGTATTGCCTACTTTCGATCGCGACCGCGTATATCCGTCCGACATCAAGAAATTGATTGTTTGGTATAATTTGCTGGTGGCAAGCGGTATGACGGATTTTGAAGAAACTCCTGCGGGAGAAACGAAGGAGGAAAGCAAGGCCGAGTAACCGGAGAAGGATTGAAATACAAAATAAAAGAGGCGATTCCCGACTATTGGGAATCGCCTCTTTTATTGGGGGGATACGGATTGCTTTTAATTTCTGAAAACCAGTCCGTCGTCAGTGGTACTGGCATCCACTGTAATAGGCTTGCTGCGGTCTACTTCCTGAGCCAGCAGCTTCTTCGACAAATCGTTCAGCAAATAGTGCTGTATGGCACGTTTCACCGGACGGGCACCGAATTCAGGGTCATACCCTGCATTGGCAAGGAAGTCTATGGCGGCATTTGTCAGAACCAGTTCCACACCGTTACCGGAAAGCATCTTCTGCACACTCTTGATTTGGAGCACCACAATTTGCTTGATTTCGGGCTCTGTCAGTGGCAGGAACATGATGGTTTCGTCGATACGGTTCAGGAATTCCGGGCGGATGGTCTTTTTCAGCATATTCATCACTTCCTTTTTGGTTTCCTCTACGATTTGCTCCTTATTGCTACTGTTGAGCTTCTCCATCTGGCTTTGGATATAGCCGCTGCCCATGTTGGAGGTCATGATGATAATCGTATTTTTGAAGTTGACCGTACGCCCTTTGTTGTCCGTCAGACGTCCGTCATCCAGCACTTGCAGCAAGATGTTGAATACGTCCGGATGCGCTTTCTCGATTTCGTCGAATAGGACGACAGAATACGGTTTCCGCCTTACGGCTTCTGTCAGTTGTCCACCTTCATCGTAGCCCACATATCCCGGAGGCGCTCCAACCAGACGGGAAACGCTGTGTTTCTCCTGATACTCGCTCATGTCGATACGGGTCATCATTGTCTCGTCGTCAAAGAGGAACTCCGCCAGCGCCTTTGCCAATTCCGTCTTACCTACACCGGTGGTTCCCAGGAAAAGGAATGAGCCGATAGGACGTTTCGGGTCTTGCAGTCCGGCACGGCTGCGTCGTACGGCATCGGATACGGCCTCGATGGCTTCGTCCTGCCCGATAACCCGCTGGTGCAGTTCCGCCTCCAGATGCAACAGTTTGTCCTTTTCGCTTTGCAGCATCTTGCTTACCGGTATGCCGGTCCAGCGGGATACTACGTCGGCGATGTCTTCAGCGTCCACTTCCTCTTTAATCATGGCCTTGTCGCCCTGCATCTCGTGCAGTTTTTGCTGCGTTTCTTCAATCTCCTGGTTCAGCGCTTGCAGTTTGCCGTAGCGTATTTCGGCCACCCGGCCATAGTCGCCTTCCCGTTCAGCCTTGTCGGCCTCGAACTTCAGGTTCTCTATTTCCACCTTATTCTGCTGGATTTTGTTGACAAGGGTCTTTTCACTTTGCCATTTCGCCTTGTACGAGTTTTCCTGCTCTTTCAGCTCGGCAAGTTCTTTGCCGATTTGTTCCAGTTTGGGCTTGTCGTTTTCGCGCTTGATGGCTTCACGTTCAATCTCCAGCTGCTTTATCTTACGCGAAATCTCGTCCAGCTCTTCCGGTACGGAATCGACCTCCATACGCAGCTTGGCGGCGGCTTCGTCCATCAGGTCGATAGCCTTGTCCGGCAAGAAACGGTCGGTGATGTAACGGTTGCTCAACTCTACGGCGGCGATGATGGCATCGTCCTTAATCCGTACGTGGTGATGGTTCTCATAACGTTCCTTCAGACCACGCAGAATGGAGATGGTGCTCAGTGTATCCGGTTCGTTCACCATGACAATCTGGAAGCGGCGCTCCAACGCTTTGTCCTTTTCGAAATACTTCTGATATTCATCGAGGGTAGTGGCCCCGATGCTCCTCAGTTCACCGCGTGCCAAGGCGGGTTTCAAGATGTTGGCGGCATCCATGGCACCTTCGCCCTTGCCGGCACCCACCAGGGTGTGGATTTCATCAATGAAGAGGATAATGTCTCCTTCCGACTTCTTCACTTCGTTGATAACGGCCTTCAGACGTTCTTCAAATTCGCCTTTGTACTTGGCGCCAGCCACCAGTGCACCCATATCCAGGGAGTAGACTTGTTTGTTCTTCAAGTTCTCGGGGACGTCTCCACGCAAGATACGGTGGGCAAGTCCCTCTACGATAGCTGTTTTACCGGTACCCGGTTCACCGATAAGAATCGGGTTGTTCTTGGTACGCCGACTCAGAATCTGCAGGACACGCCGTATCTCTTCGTCACGGCCGATGACGGGATCCAGTTTGCCGCTGCGGGCTGCTTCGTTCAGATTGATGGCATACTTTTCCAATGACTGGTAAGTGTCTTCGCTGGATTGTGAAGTTACTTTTTCTCCTTTTCGCAGTTCGTTGATGGCTTCCCGCAGTTCGCGTTCCGTCATCCCGGCATCTTTCAGAATGGTGGATGCAGTGCTTTTCACATTCAGCAAAGCCAGCAGTACCGGTTCCAGGGAGACGAATTCATCACCCATTTCCTTGGAATATTGGGTGGCCTTCTGGAACACTTCGTTCGTTTCACGGCTCAGGTATGGCTCTCCGCCGGATACCTTGGGCAGAGAATCAATTTGCTTGTCCAGTACAAGTGCTATCTGCTGACCGTTCATGCCCAGCTTCTGGAAGATGAAGTTGGTGACATTTTCACCCACTTTCATCACGCTTTGAAGCACATGCACGGGCTCGATGGCTTGCTGTCCACGGCTTTGTACCAGGTTCACAGCCTCCTGCACCGCTTCTTGCGCTTTAATGGTAAAGTTGTTAAAGTTCATATTTTGTTCTCCTTTCTATTTTATCAGTTTCATAACACTTGGGAAGGCGCAAAAGATTTGCCATTGGCACATTTCGGACAAATTGTCTGCATATAAAATATGTAAAATGACAAATTGTCTGTAAATCAGTCGTTTTGTTTCTTTCTACTTCTTTAGATAAGAAGTTGGAGCAAAGTTCCTTTTCGTATTAAACTCTATTGGTTAAAGAGAAGGGCAAATAAGGATGTCATGCATGAGATGTGCATCTCATGTAGTACGAGGTGTACATCTCATGTAGTACGAGATGCACATCTTATGTAGTGAGGGCCTATATGTTTTAGTAGCTAAGTCTTCGTGTTCCAGCTCCAAGGTTTCCGTGTTGCGGGGGAAGGATATTCTCTTTCCGCTTCGGAGATATAGATTAATTGCTTGGGATGATACAAGTTATTGATAAATTTGTCGTACTTTTACTGCTTCAAAGTTTTGTGCTTTCTGTGTGGTAGGTTTTCGGAGCTCCGCTTGCAGAGGAGCATTATGTATAATTATGTATTAAGATAGGAGATAATGGAGGATAAGATAAAGTTTCCGGCAAATGTGATATTGATAGATGTTGCATTTCTGAATGAAGTGGTATATGGTGCAAAGAACTTTTTGGAAGGTAAGTTGGGACGGAAGCTACCCGATGTTGACCTGCCGGCATGGTTGAGCTATCTGGCATTGGACGCCGGCTTGAGAGAACAAGAAAATGAGGTGGAAGTGTTGCTGGTGCATACTCCGGCAGCGGACGTGCTGAAGTGTTGTGAACCATCCGATGTGAATAAACTGAATCACCAGGCATGCCGTACGCCGCTGGGCGAATTTACATTTTCTTCCGTCACCTCTTCCGGTTTAGTCTCGACCGAAGAGTTGTTTCTTGACCTGATGAACCTGGCACTTGATTCTGCAGATGTGAAGTGTTTGATGCTGTTGCCTTTCCATCAGGTATATGGTAATGGAGTGGAGGAGAAGCTGGCGGGTTTCTTCAAAGACAAGAATGAGGAAGAACGGGGCAAAGCTGTGTACTTCATTACGGAGGAACCTCTGAGCCCGGTGTATTGCCGCCTGGAGCCGGTGTTTTATTCTTTGGCGCATGCTTTCGGCATCAAGTCTGACGAGTTATAAGATATAAGAAGTATATGAGTGATTTCCGTTTAAAAGTGTTTCAGTCTGTTGCCAAGAACTTGAGTTTTACAAAGGCTTCGCAAGAGTTGTTTGTAAGTCAGCCGGCTATAACCAAGCATATCCAGGAGCTGGAGGCCACTTATCAGACGAGGCTTTTCGACCGGCAGGGAAGTAAAATCAGTTTGACCGAGTCAGGCCGGCTGCTCTTGGAGCATTGCGAACGAATATTGGAGGAGTATAAACGGCTGGAATATGAAATGCACTTGTTACATAACGAATATATTGGAGAACTCAAGTTGGGAGCCAGCACTACCATTGCGCAGTATGTGCTTCCTCCGTTGCTAGGCAGTTTTATCGGCAAGTTTCCGCAGGTCAACTTGTCCTTGCTCAATGGAAACTCCCGGGAAATAGAAGCCGCTTTGCAGGAACACCGCATTGACTTGGGATTGGTGGAAGGGGTTTTCCGCCTTCCCAATCTGAAGTACACTACTTTTCTTGAGGATGAACTGGTAGCGGTAGTCCATTCCAAAAGCCGTTTGCAGTTGCCCGAAGAGATTACTCCCCAGGATTTGCCCGCTATTCCTTTAGTGCTCCGTGAGCGCGGTTCGGGTACGCTGGACGTGATAGAACGCTCACTCCAGAAGCACGGCGTCAAGCTTTCCTCACTCCATGTACTGATGTACCTGGGTAGTACCGAAAGCATCAAGCTCTTTCTTGAAAACTCCGATTGCATGGGAATCGTGTCTATCCGTTCCATCTGCAAGGAACTGGCGGCAGGCACTTTCCGCGTGGTCGAGATAAAGGATATGCCCATGCTTCGCGACTTCTGCTTTGTCCAATTGCAAGGGCAGGAAGGAGGATTGTCACAAGCCTTTATGAACTATATGTTTATGTCCCGATAACAATAAGTTATAGTCTATAAGTAGAAACGATTGGCGGGTGTACTAAAATAGAACTACCTTTGCACCCGGAAAATTAAGGAATAAACATTAGTAATAATAGTAAAATAAACAGTATGGCTTCAAATCGAGTTTTGGCTAAAAGCATTAATATGCCTTTTCTTCAAAGTAATAATAAATTTATTTATGTATCTCTTCTGGTTGTCCTCTCCTTCTTTCTGCTGCTGGATTATGTGCCCGGTATGCATGCCTATTCGGCGTGGGTCACTCCACCGTTGGCGTTGTTCTTGGGGTTGGCCTTTGCATTGTTGTGTGGGCAGGCACATCCGAAGTTCAATAAGAAGACTTCAAAGTATCTATTGCAATACTCTGTTGTAGGGTTAGGATTTGGAATGAATCTGCAGGCTTCCCTGGCTTCGGGCAAGGAGGGAATGGAGTTCACGATTATTTCTGTAGTAGGGACATTGCTCATAGGCTGGCTCATAGGACGTAAGTTCCTGAAAGTGGACCGTGACACTTCTTATCTTATCAGCTCCGGTACGGCTATCTGCGGAGGCAGTGCCATTGCGGCTGTGGGTCCGGTATTGAAGGCAAAGGATAGCGAGATGTCTGTGGCATTGGGCACCATCTTTATATTGAATGCCATTGCATTGTTTGTTTTTCCGATGATAGGCCACGCTTTGAACATGAGCCAGCATGAGTTCGGCACATGGGCGGCCATTGCCATACATGATACGAGTTCGGTAGTGGGAGCAGGTGCCGCATATGGCGAGGAGGCCCTGAAGGTGGCAACGACTATAAAGCTGACACGTGCCTTATGGATTATTCCTTTGGCTCTGGTAACTTCGTTCATCTTTAAGAGTAAGGGACAGAAAATCAGTATTCCTTGGTTCATCTTCTTCTTTGTGCTGGCTATGATTTTCAATACTTATGTGCTGGGCACTACCGAAACGGGTGCCATGATTGGGGAGGGAATCAATTCTTTGGCTCGCAAGACGCTGACTATCACTCTGTTCTTTATCGGTGCCTCTCTGTCACGTGATGTACTGAAGGCAGTAGGTATCAAGCCCTTGATACAAGGCACTTTGTTGTGGATAGTGATTAGTGTGAGCACGTTGGCATATATCTACTTGTTCTGATTGCATAGGTCCGGCAGTTCTTGAAGTATAATTTCTGGTTGAAGAAGTCGGTAGGATTTTTGCAACGTATTTCTTTCCTCATTGGATATATAGACGAATACACATCTCGGGATAACCGGGGTGTGTATCTCTTTTAATATCCTTCCCCATTGACGCCGGACCGGAGCAAGTGGAAGCCAAGTTATGATACCTTTTGCTTCCAGCATTGCTTTTGTCCTCGGTTCGGCGTGCTGACCAGTTAATACAATGTTCCAGAAATGTGGTTCTTTCAGCTGTTTTTTTATATCTTGAGAAGTCATAGTTAGTTCACTTTTTTGATGATAAAGTCGAAAGAGGTGAAGAATTGAGGGTGCTTACCGATAGATATGGGAAGAATAATGGTAATGGAGGAATTCCTCCCTTTCCTAATCTCTTTCTTGTTGTATATTCGAGAGTTTGCTTTATTTGCCGTATAAGTTGTCACGCCAATCTTTTGGCTTGTTTCTGCTTGACTTTTTATAATTGCAAAGGGAGTTTCCGCTTCTGCCAGTATGGGGTATTTGACTTCTGAGGTTCTTCCGTCCACAATGAATTGCATATTTTCCCAGTTTATTCGGATATCTTCTGAAGAGTTGTTGCGAATTATAATTTCCCATTGGGAGTCGTTTGGAATAAACTTATAAGTAACCCCATCTTTTGTATACTCTAATTTCCCTTTTTGGTTCTCCAGCCATTTAAAGGATACTTGGCATCCCGCATCAACGTATTGTGCAGATAAAGTGGTTGGAAATAGGAGAAACAGCAAAATGGCCAGCTTATTTTTCTTCTTATATTTCCGGTAGTCATTGTATATCCATAGCATAATAAAAATAATGCCGATAGGGATGGCTATGAGAATACATGTCAGTAAATTCATGATAGCAGATATTATTTGTTTGTTTATATGAATATGTTGCAAAAGTATCATAAAATATTTGATAAAACAAACGAATTATGAATAAAAAGAACGATACATACAGACAAATTGGTATTGGTGTTCCTTATAATATGAATGATTAATTTGTACCTTCATATAAATGGAAAAAAGTAATATATACATCGGAGAGATAATCAAGAACGTGATGCTTGAACAGCAGGTTACCAAGGCGGAACTTGCACGAAGACTGAAAGTTAAGCCTCAAAGTGTAGACTATATGCTTACGAGAAAAAGTGTTGATACGGATACGTTGTATAATGTCTCACGTGCCTTGAACTACGATTTTGCTTTGTTGTATTCCATTCATAAGGAACAGATAAATTATGATACGTTAGAGCAGGAATACAGACTCTCCACAGCGAAGGTGTTGGTGGAGCTTGAGCTGAAGCCTGAAGACATTGCAAAATTGAATCTTAAAAAGCGGATTGCTGATGTCTTGAAATAAACGCACTCTTGGGCTGGTGCTATTGGTGTTTTCATTTTTTTTCCATTTTTTCTTCCTGGTCGTGTAACAAAATCCTTTCCCCCTACGTCTGAAGGGTATAAACAGGAATCTACTATTGATAAATAGCCCATGGACGCTGAAAGTTTTAAAAAAGAGTTTCTGCCATATCATCGCAAATTGTACTGCATAGCTTATAGGCTGTTGGAGAATGCTGCCGATGCTGAAGATTTGGTGCAGGAAGCTTATCTGAAGTTGTGGGACAAGCGGGAAGGACTGGCCATTATCAGTAATCCGGAAGCATTCAGCGTTACTCTGGTGAAAAATATGTGCTTTGATTTGCTTCGTTCGGGAAAGTATACTTTGAGCAGACAGAGTGTGGAGTTGGCCGAAGTGCATAATATGTCTCAAGCAGATAACTTTGAAGTGAGGGATGAAGTGCAGCAGGTAAGGCACATCATTGCCCATCTGCCGGTGCAACAGCAGAAAATAGTAACGTTGCGTGATGTCAAGGGATGTTCTTATGAAGAGATAGAGCAGGTCACGGGATTGAATGCTACCAATGTCCGTGTACTGTTGTCCCGGGCAAGAAAAAAGATACGTGAGGAATTTAATAAATGGAGTAACTATGAAAGTCGAGGAAATTGAAAGGCTGCTCGCCGAATTTTATGAAGGGAATACCAACGAGCAGGAAGAAGAGTTGTTGAAGGAAGCTTTCAGAACCGAAGAAGTGCCCGAGCACTTGCAGAAGGACAAGAAACTCTTTCTCAGCTTTTTTCCCGGGGAAGTGGTGGATAATGTTCCCGCCGGATTGGAGGATAAACTGAGCCGGATGATTGATGAAAAGGCTGAAGAGGAACAACGTTTTTTCCACCGGAACAAGGCCAAACGTAATTGGCGCTGGATAGGAGGTATTGCTGCCACCATTCTGGTTCTTGTAGGTGTAGGTTATGGCATTACGAACATGGGAGAGGATATGCGTCCTCCTACACCTCAGGACACTTTCTCTGATCCGGAAGCTGCTTATAAGGCATTGCAGGCCACTTTAATCGAGGTGTCTGCGAATCTGAACAAGGGAATTGAACAGATAGAGGAAACGCGGATAGACGTAACGAAGGTGAACCAGGAAGTAAGAAAAGAAATTCAACAATAATCTGATATGAAAACAATGAAAATGATTTTGGCAGGTGTACTGCTGATGTTGCCTTTGCTTTGCCAGGCACAGAAGAACCTATTCAACAAGTATGGAGATATGAAAGGCGTGTCATCCGTCTACATATCCAAGGCAATGATAGAAACGAATCCCAACTTGTTTACTAAAGATGTTTATATTGGGAAAGTGTCCGGACAGTTGAACTCTGTGCAGGTACTTTCTACAATGGATAATAATGTAAAGAAAGAAATGCGTAAGGATCTTCGTTCTTTGGTGCAGTCTTCCAGATATGAATTGCTGATGAAGCAGAAGGGAACAGTCTCCAGTTCTGAATTCTACATGAGCCGTAAAGGGGAAAAGGTGAAGGAGCTGATTATGATTGTAGATGGTGCAGCCACTCTGAAATTTGTTTATCTGGAAGGTGATATGACTTTGAAGGATATACAGAATATCATGATGTATCAGAATACCAGCTGGAATGGGAACAATGTGAATATACAGCTTCCGGATATAAACTGGGCGGAGATAGAGAAGTTGAAGAACCGCGATTGGCTTGGAGAATTGAAGCATTCGCAAGAACTGGCATTGAAAGGGCTGGAAAATGTAGCCAAGCTGAAAGACAACAAGTATCTGAAAGAACAAATGGATACCGATACATGGAAACGTTTTGAAAAAAGCATGGAGGCTTTGGAAGAACGTTTGGAAAAGATGGAATAGGAAGCGGTAACCTTTTAGGGAAACTTGCCAATAGAATGTTTTGTTTTTCTATTGGCAAGTTTTTTTGTTATTTGTCTTTTCTCAATTCTGCAAAGATAAGCCCTTCCAGCTCTTCTGCCAGTTCCGGATTGTCAAGGATTACCTGCTTGGCGGCGTCGCGTCCCTGGGCAATTTTCGTCTCGTTATAGCTGAACCATGAGCCGCTTTTCTTGATGATGCCAAGCTCTGCACCCAAGTCAATGATTTCGCCTGCACGGGAGATGCCTTCACCGAACATGATGTCGAATTCCGCTCTACGGAAAGGAGGAGCTACCTTGTTCTTCACAACTTTCACTTTGGTCTGCTTGCCGATTACTTCATCGCCGTTCTTGATGGCTTGGCTTCCACGGATGTCAAGACGTACGGAGGCATAGAACTTCAGTGCATTACCGCCGGTAGTTGTTTCGGGATTGCCGAACATGACACCGATTTTTTCGCGCAACTGGTTGATGAAGATACAAGTGGTGCGTGTTTTGCTGACAGCTGCCGTCAGTTTACGCAAGGCTTGTGACATGAGCCGGGCTTGCAGACCTACTTTGTTGTCACCCATATCGCCTTCAATTTCAGCTTTCGGGGTCAATGCAGCCACAGAGTCCACTACAATGATGTCAATAGCGGAGGAACGGATCAGTTGCTCTGCGATTTCCAGTGCTTGTTCGCCATTGTCCGGCTGTGATATCAGCAGATTGTCCACATCCACACCCAGTTTTGCTGCATAGAAGCGGTCGAAAGCATGTTCTGCATCAATGAATGCGGCAATGCCTCCTGCCTTTTGCGCTTCAGCGATGGCATGAATGGCAAGGGTTGTCTTACCGGAAGATTCCGGGCCGTAAATTTCGATGATACGTCCGCGGGGATATCCTCCCACGCCAAGAGCCACATTGAGGCCGATGGAACCTGTGGGAATAACTTCTACTTGTTCGACGCTTTCGTCGCCCATTTTCATGATAGAGCCTTTACCAAAGCTCTTTTCTATCTTGTCCATGGCAGCCTGCAAGGCTTTCAGTTTTTCGCCCGATGCCAGATTGCTGCCATTTTCAAAATTCAGTTCGTCTTTTTTTGCCACGTTGTTAATGTTTAATGATTATAAAATTTGTGCCGCATGGTCTTTGGTCTTCACTTCTTTCGGAGTGATGATGCGCTCTACAATACCTTCTTCATTAATGATGAAAGTTGTGCGGAACGTTCCCATATATTTGCGGCCATACATGCTTTTTTCGCCCCATACTCCGAATTGTTCTACCAGCTTCTTGTCGGTGTCTGCAATCAGGGTAAAAGGCAGATTGTTTTTCTCAATAAATTTCTGGTGTGACTTTTCGCTGTCCACACTGACGCCGATGACTTCATAACCGGCTTTGCGCAGGTCGGCATAATTATCCCGCAGGTTGCAGGCTTGTGCCGTGCAGCCGGATGTCATGTCTTTGGGGTAGAAGTAAAGTACAATCTTCTTTCCCTTATAGTCGCTCAAGCGGATTTCTACACCTTTTTCGTTGATACCCAATACTTCGGGTGCTTTATCTCCTATATTCACTTTGTTAATGTTTAATGATTAGTGGATAATGATTAATGTTTAATCATTAATTTCAAACTTCCAAGTCTCCGTCGATAATCTCATGCCAAGGCAGGCCTTGTTTGTTGAGCTGTTCCATGAACGGGTCCGGATTGAATTCTTCAACATTCCATACACCCGGTTTTTTCCACAATCCCTTGAGGAACATCATGGCACCAATCATGGCGGGCACACCGGTGGTATAGCTTACGCCCTGCATACCGGTTTCCTTGTAGGCCTCCTGGTGGCTACAGTTGTTATATACATAGTAGGTACGCTCTTTGCCATCCTTTAGTCCGCGGATGCGGCAACCGATGGATGTTTCGCCTTCGTAGTTTTCGCCCAGGTCTTGCGGGTTGGGGAGGACGGCTTTCAGGAATTGCAGCGGAACAATCTTCATGCCGTTATATTCCACTTCGTCTATGCGTGCCATGCCGATGTTCTGGATAACGCGCAGGTGGGTTAGATACTCTTGTCCAAACGTCATCCAGAAGCGTGCACGCTTGATGGTGGGGAAATTCTTCACCAGAGACTCCAGTTCTTCGTGATAAAGCAGGTAGGAGTCGCGCGGACCGATGTTCGGATAAGTCAGGTCTTTGTGGATTTCCAGCGGCTTGGTTGTCACCCATTCTCCGTTTTCATAATAGCGGCCGTTCTGTGTAATCTCACGGATATTGATTTCCGGATTGAAGTTGGTGGCGAATGCTTTATGATGATTTCCGGCATTGCAGTCTACGATGTCCAGATATTGTATTTCGTCAAAATGATGTTTGGCGGCGTATGCAGTATAGATGCCGCTCACTCCCGGGTCGAAACCGCAACCGAGGATGGCGGTCAGTCCGGCATCTTCGAAGCGTTTCTTATAGGCCCATTGCCAACTGTATTCAAAGTGGGCAACATCTTTCGGCTCATAATTGGCGGTATCCAGATAGTTGACTCCACTTTGCAGACAAGCCTCCATGATGGTGAGGTCTTGGTAGGGGAGGGCTACGTTGATGACGATTTCGGGTTTGAAACTATTGAAGAGTGCTACCAGTTCGTCCACGCTGTCGGCATCTACCTGGGCGGTTTTGATGTTCGGGTTACCGATTGCCTTGACAACAGCGTCACATTTGGACTTGGTGCGGCTGGCTATCATGATTTCTGTAAACACATCAGGATTTTGAGCCACTTTGTGCGCAACAACGGTACCTACACCGCCTGCACCGATAATAAGAACTTTACCCATTTCTTTGTACTATATTATTATATTAGGTTTATAAAAAATACGGAGAGCAAATATAAGGGTTAATTCTTAGATAAACATTAAAATCCTGCTAAATACTTTGAGGTAAATGCTTCAAATATTAAACAAATTACTTGCATTTGGGTTATTTTCTATATATTTGCCCCTTGAATAAATTAACTTAAACAACGAATAACAATGAAAAAAGTATTTGTTTCCCTATGCATGGCAAGCGTGTTGATGGGCTTGTCTTCTTGTGCATCAACCAAAAATGCCGCAACTCTTTCTTCCATCAGCGGTGAGTGGAATATTATTGAAGTGAATGGTACTGCCGTAGTCCCTGCTCCGGGTCAGGAATTTCCCTATATCGGTTTTGACACAAAGACTGGAAAAGTATTTGGCAACAGTGGTTGCAACCGTATGATGGGTTCGTTTGACGTGAATGCCAAACCCGGCACGATTGACCTTGGCGCTTTGGCAAGTACCCGTATGGCTTGTCCGGATATGACTGTAGAAAATAATGTGTTGTCGGCTTTGAACAAAGTGAAAAAGTATAAGAAGCTGGGAAAGGAAAATATAGCTTTATGCGGTGCTTCCAATCGTCCCATAGTCGTGTTGCAGAAGAAAGAGTCCGTTTCCAAGTTGTCTGATTTGGAAGGAAGGTGGATAATTAGTGAGGCTGCGGGCGAGGCTATTCCCGACGGAATGGAGAAGCAGCCGTTCATTGAATTTAATATTGCAGAAAAGCGCTTGCACGGCAATGCGGGTTGCAATCTGATTAACGGCGCTTTCCAGGTTGATGATGAAAATCCGTCGGCAATCTCTTTCCCGCAAGTTATCAGTACCATGATGGCATGCCCTGATATGGAGGTGGAAAGCCGTGTGCTGAAAGCCTTGAATTCCGTTCAGTCTTTTGGCAAGCTGGCAGGCGGAGGCATCGGGCTGTACGATGCTGACAATAACCTGGTGATGGTGTTGGTGAAGAACTGACAAGATAGGTTGAAATAATAAAGGCTCTTACAGAAATAATCTGCTAAGAGCCTTTTTTGCATCTTGACATAAAAAGGTCTTTTACTTTTTCTTTAATCCTGCGCGTATCCGGCTCAGGGATTGCGGAGTGATGTAGAGATAAGAAGCCAGATACTTGAGCGGTACATCCTGCAGCAGTTCCGGATTCTCTTCCATCAGTGTCATGTACCTTTCTTTGGCAGTGGGAGGGGTGCCGTAGGCTACTGTGGAACTGTCTACCGACAGAATTTCCCGTTCAAAGATTCTTCTGCCGAAGTTGGCCATGTCTATGGAATGCGAAAAAAGGGCTTCCAGCTCAGGCTTACTGATACAATAGGCGATGCTTTCATTCACTGATTCGATGTTGATGAGGGAAACCTCGCTGTCCACATATCCCCACGATGAGAAAGCTGTGTCGCCCGGTGCGGCGAACCAAAGGGAGTTTTCCGTGCCGTCTGTCAGGTAGTAGGCGCGCCAGATGCCTTTCTTCAAAAGATAGAAGTTGCTGTTCCTTTCCCCTTCGCTGATAATGCGTTCTCCCTTGCTGAAACGAACTTCTGCCATGTGTGACAGAAGTTCGTGCAAAGTGTTTTCCGGTAGTTTATACTTCTTGCAGAATTTCTTTATCATAGTTTCCATGCTGCAAAGATAGTGTAAACCGAAGACAGGACTTTTATGCTTGCATGAAAAAGTTATGTTGGGGTGCAGCCCATCTTGTCTAAAGATACGGATTTTTCTTTATGTTCCTTTTTCCCGGATATGTAAATCACGAGGATAAATAGGGTTGTCAGCATTTCTGCAAGAGGAGTGGCAAGCCAGATTCCCCGGTCTCCCAATAGCAGGGGCAGTCCGAAAAAGCAGGCTGTCAGCAGGATAAAACCACGCAGCAGGGTGATAACTGTGGCATACTTGGCACGCTCCACACTCTGGAAATAGCCGATGGATACGATGTTGACGGCAAAGAACACGAAGCCGGTGGCATACAAAGGCAACCCTTTTACCGCTATGTCATAAGCCGGATAACTGCGGTCTATGAACATGCCGACAATTTCAGGGCTGCAGAATATTGTGGCCAGGGCAAAACATACCCCGCAGCCTATGGCCGTTTTCAGTGCCAGCAAGTAGGCGCGGCGGACACGTTGGCTCTCGTTCAGGCCGTAGTTATAACTGATAATCGGCTGCGCCGACTGCGCAATGGCATTATATACCATAAATATAATAGGAAAGAAATAGCAGGCAATGCTGAATGCCGCCACTCCGTCTTCCTTCAAATAATGGATGAACACCTGGTTGCCGACAAACATCATGCAGGCAATCGCCACCTCGCACAAGAAGGCGGAGGAACCCAATCGGCACATATAGCCAATGTTGCGGCGCATCAGTTGCATGCTTTTCCGGCTCATCTTAATGGGGTGAAAGCGCAGTGCGCACCGGCGGCGCATCAGATAGAATACTATCATCAATGCACCTACCGTGGTACCTATGGCACTTGCCAGTGCGGCACCGAACATTCCCCAGCCAAAGGGGAAGATGAACAGATAATCCAATAGGATGTTCAGAACGGCAGCCACCACATTGCACATCATGGCGAAGTTGGGCGAACCGTCCAGCCTCAGAAAAAACATACCCGAATTGAGCAATGCCGTGAACAGAGAGAAAGGCACAAACCAAAGCATGTATTCCACAGCCAATGGCGTGAGCCGTTCGGACCCTCCGAGCAGCTTTACCACCTGCGGGGCAAATGAACAGAATAGGGTGGAGGTGCACATCAGCAACAAGGAAGATATGACTACCGACTGCGTGATATTGATGCGTGCCACCTTGACCTTTCCGTGTGACAGATGAATGGAGGCTACCACAGAGGCGCCGACGCCGAACATAAGTCCCACACCCGTAGAAAACAACCATAGCGGTGCCACAATGTTGACCGCCGCCAAAGCATCACTGCCGATTCCTTTTCCGACAAAGATGCCGTCGGTGATAACGAATAGTGCGGAGAAAATCATCCCCAGTACAGTAGGGAGCAATAGTTTGCGGAACAATGTCTTGATGTCCGTGTTCTTGAAGTCGATACTGTCTCTCATTTTTTCCATACTCATCTTATTTATTTCTTTAATATGTGAAAACCAATCATTTCCGTTGCTACGATTAAGCCCAATGTTAACTAATCCTTAATCGTTCCACTATGGTGGAACGATATTTCCCTCGTGGTGGAATGATATTTTCTCCACGGTGGAACAATATTTCCTCCATGGAGGAACGGTTAAAGGTATGCAAGGGAAATGATTAATGTTGTTCATGTTTTATCATCTCTGATTCGGGCGACAAAAGTAGAGCTTTTGAATGGAATGGAAATTAACAAATGGTAATTTCCGACAGAAAAAATGATTTTAATTCTGCCAAACTGACAGATAAACTGCCACAAGTATAAATCTGCGGCTGCTCTGAACAATTTGGCACAACGTTTGTCTTTTTATTGGCGTCTGCCACTGAGGCGGACGTCGAAACAGAATAATAACAAATAAAAAAATAACGATCATGGGAAAAATTATTGGTATTGACTTAGGAACAACAAACTCTTGCGTTGCAGTATTCGAAGGTAACGAACCTGTAGTAATTGCAAACAGTGAAGGCAAGCGCACCACTCCTTCAGTAGTAGCATTTGTTGATGGTGGCGAACGTAAAATCGGTGATCCTGCCAAGCGTCAGGCTATCACGAACCCCACCCGTACGGTTTTCTCCATCAAACGTTTCATGGGCGAAAACTGGGACCAGGTACAGAAAGAAATCGGCCGTATGCCTTATAAAGTAGTAAAGGGTGACAACAATACTCCGCGTGTAGACATCGACGGACGTCTCTATACCCCGCAGGAAATCTCTGCAATGATTCTGCAGAAGATGAAAAAGACTGCCGAGGATTATCTGGGACAAGAAGTGACAGAAGCTGTAATTACCGTCCCCGCATACTTCTCAGACTCCCAACGCCAGGCTACGAAGGAAGCCGGTCAGATTGCAGGTCTTGAAGTGAAGCGTATTGTGAACGAGCCGACTGCCGCAGCTCTTGCTTACGGTATTGACAAGTCTCACAAGGACATGAAGGTTGCCGTATTCGACCTTGGTGGTGGTACATTCGATATCTCTATCCTCGAATTCGGTGGCGGTGTGTTCGAAGTATTGTCAACCAACGGTGACACTCACCTGGGTGGTGATGATTTCGACCAGGTAATCATCGACTGGCTGGTTCAGGAGTTCAAGAACGACGAAGGTGCCGACCTGACTCAAGACCCGATGGCTATGCAACGTCTGAAGGAAGCTGCTGAAAAGGCTAAGATTGAACTGTCCTCTTCTACAAGCACTGAAATCAACTTGCCGTACATCATGCCGGTAGGCGGTGTGCCCAAGCACTTGGTGAAGACGTTGACCCGTGCCAAGTTCGAGGCTCTGGCTCACAACTTGATTCAAGCTTGTTTGGAACCTTGTAAGAAGGCTATGAGCGATGCTGGTCTGAACAATGCGGACATCGATGAAGTAATCCTTGTAGGTGGTTCTTCACGTATCCCGGCTGTACAGAAGTTGGTAGAAGACTTCTTCGGTAAAGTTCCTTCCAAGGGTGTGAATCCGGATGAGGTAGTAGCCGTAGGTGCTGCCGTGCAGGGTGCCGTTTTGACGGACGAAATTAAGGGCGTTGTGTTGCTGGATGTTACTCCGCTGTCTATGGGTATCGAGACTATGGGTGGTGTGATGACGAAGCTGATTGATGCCAACACTACCATCCCCTGCAAGAAGAGCGAGACATTCTCTACTGCTGCCGACAACCAGACGGAGGTTACCATCCATGTATTGCAGGGTGAGCGTCCGATGGCTGCACAGAACAAGTCAATCGGCCAGTTCAACCTGACAGGTATTGCTCCGGCACGTCGCGGTATTCCTCAGATTGAGGTGACATTCGATATCGACGCCAACGGTATCTTGAAGGTGTCTGCCAAAGATAAGGCTACCGGTAAGGAACAGGCTATCCGTATCGAAGCTTCCAGCGGTTTGAGCAAGGAAGAAATCGAAAAGATGAAAGCCGAAGCCGAAGCCAATGCCGAAGCAGATAAGAAAGAGCGTGAGAAAGTAGACAAGTTGAACCAGGCCGACTCTATGATTTTCCAAACCGAAAATCAGTTGAAGGAACTCGGCGACAAGCTCCCTGCCGACAAGAAGGCTCCGATTGAAGCTGCTTTGCAGAAGCTGAAAGATGCCCATAAGGCTCAAGACCTGGCTACCGTAGATTCTGCCATGGCCGAACTGAATACGGCATTCCAGGCTGCAAGTGCTGAAATGTATGCCCAGAGCGGTGCTCAGGGTGGTGCACAGGCTGGTCCTGATATGAATGCAGGTCAACAAGGCGGTGCTCAGGATAATACAAAGCATGGCGATAATGTGCAGGATGCTGATTTTGAGGAAGTGAAGTAAGTTGCAATAGGTGATTTTATAGAAAAAAGAGGCGTGTAATCCATTAAGTTGCACGCCTCTTGTGTTTTTGAGGCACTATAAAATATTTTGTGTAAATGCAAAATACGGGATTCAGTATGGGT